>NZ_JBSFWD010000039.1:0-94180 GCF_053592655.1 Streptosporangium sp. NPDC002607 | reverse complement strand
AGCGCGACCAGGTGACCGTAGGCGCCCAGGTAGGGCTGCAGGTCGGTGACCGGGCGGCCGTCCTTGCTCACCTTCAGGGTGAGCTTGCTGGAGGCACCGGGGGTGAGTGCCCCGTCGAGCTCTACGGTGTAGCCGTCGACCGTGGACCTACGGTTAGCCGCCGGGCGTACAGCCCCGGCGGGGGCAAGATAGGTCGTGATGCTCAGCGCCTATGTCTGAACCCGTCTTCGAAGGGGTCAGCCTTCGATGTCGTGGGTGATCGTCAGCAGTGTGCGGATGCCGATCGCGGTGTTGCGCAGCACGTCGTGGGCGGAGGTCAAGGCTTTCGCCGCGATCGGGTTGAGGGCTTCTATTGCGGTGGTGTGGTAGCCGCAGGTGACGGCGGCCTCGGCATTGACGGCGAGCCGGAGGGTTGTGACTTTCGGCGTTGAGCGGGGTCTGATTACCGAATGTCGCACCGCGGCGGAGACCGGAATCCAGCCGCGGCGTGCACCTCGCACTGCCTGCGACGTGGTCGGATCATGGAAGAGAGGGGGATGCCCACCGCCCTACGATGGCTGCATGTCAGAGCGCGAGCGCCCTTCGTCCTCCTCTGCCGTCCATCGGCACCAGCGGACTCCTGATCGGGAACAGCTGGAGAAGGCGAGTGCGGTGTTCGCCCTGCTGTCCGATCCCACACGGCTGCATCTGTTGTGGCTGTTGGCCGCGGGGGAGATGGACGTGACCGACCTGGCTACGGCCAGTGGCGCGGCCCGGCCCGCTGTCAGCCAGCATCTGGCCAAACTCCGTCTGGCGAACCTGGTGCAGTTCAGGAAGGAGGGCCGCCGCGCGGTGTACTCGCTGCGCGACGGGCACCTGCGCAGCCTTGTGGTGGAGGCGCTGAACCATGCCGACCATAAGGTGACCGGCGAACCCTGGCACTCCTGAGGCCCGAACGGGGAATTCCTCCGCCCTCCCTGCTGTTCAACGCGTGCATAACTGCGCACATAAGCACGTTGAGGGCCGCTGTGGCCTGAGAGGGCGGGGTCATGTTCTTCGTACTACGTAATCGCACCTACCGGCACCTGTTCGCCGCGCAGGCCATCGCCCTGGTGGGCACCGGGCTGGCGACCGTGGCACTGAGCCTGCTCGCCTACGACCTGGCCGGGGCGAGCGCCTCCGCGGTGCTCGGTACCGCGCTGGCCATCAAGATGGTCGCCTTTGTCGGCATAGCCCCAGTGATCAGCGCTTTCGCCGACCGCATCCCGCGCCGGACCCTGCTGGTGGCCGCCGACCTCATCCGCGGCGGCGTCGCGCTGGCCCTGCCGTTCGTCACCGAGGTGTGGCAGATCTACGTCCTGATCTTCCTCCTTCAGGCCGCCTCGGCGGCCTTCACCCCGACCTTCCAGGCGACCATCCCCGAGGTGCTGCCGGCCGAGCGTGACTACACCCGGGCGCTGTCGCTGTCTCGGCTCGCCTACGACATGGAGAGCCTGTTCAGCCCCGTGCTCGCGGCCGGGCTGCTGACCCTGATCAGCTACAACTGGCTGTTCTTCGGAACCGTCCTGGGGTTCTTGGCCTCGGCCGCGCTGGTCGTATCCGTCGTCCTGCCCAGGCCGACACCGGTCCGGCGCAGCGGCGGCGCCTTCGCCAAGGCCACCTACGGCGCCCGGCTCTTTGGGGCCACGCCGCAGCTGCGCGCCCTGCTCGCCCTGAACATGAGCGTCGCGGCCGCCGGCGCCATGGTCATCGTCAACACCGTCGTCCTGGTCCGCGATCACCTGGACCGCACCGCAGGTGACGTCTCGATCGCACTCGGCGCGTTCGGGGCCGGATCGATGGCCGTCGCCCTGCTGCTGCCCCGCGTGCTGGACAGGCTCAGTGACCGCAGGGTGATGCTGCCCGCGGCTGTCGCTCTCTTCGTGGTCCTGGGCGCGTTCACCGTCGGCCTGGCGGCAGGCGTCCTGTCGTGGTCATGGCTGCTGATCGCATGGGCGCTGCTGGGCGCCGCGACATCCGCGGTGCTTACTCCGACCGGTCGCCTGATCCGGCGCGCCGTGCCGTCCGCCGACCTGCCAGCCGCCTTCGCGGCGCAGTTCTCCCTCTCCCACGCGGCCTGGCTGCTCACCTATCCACTGGCCGGGTGGTTGGCCTTCAGCGTCGGGATGGTCGCGGCCGCCGCCGTACTTTCCGCGATCGGTTTCGTCGCCGCCGCAGCGGCCTGGGCTCTTTGGCCCACTGAGGCGGCAGTCCGCTCCGCCGCCGCGCCCAGCTACCAGCTCACCCGAAGTGACACCGAGGAGGAGCATCAGCTGGCCGCTTGATGGGTGTCGGTAAGAAATGTGTCCTGCGCCCCAACCGTAGGATTTCCGCTGACCAGAGGCACCGCTTACGCTCCTTCCGAGATTCAGGGCCACGCCGTCAACTGGAACCACACCGACTTGCCGTAGGGGTTGAGGGTCCAGCCCCAGTTATGAGAGAGGTCTTCGACGATGGCGAGGCCCCTGCCGGAGGTGTCCAGAGGGTCTGCCTGTCTCATTCGGGGGACGGCTATGCAGGAGTCGTAGACGTCGACGGTCATCAGCTCCTTCTCTCTGGTGATCCTGATGCGGATGGCGGTTGGGTCGGGGACTGCTGATGAGCCGTATGCGATCGCGTTGGTGACAAGTTCGGAGACCAGGAGTTCGGCGATTTCCGGGATGTCTTCCGACGTGTTCCAGTCGGTGGCAATGTCCCGGACGAATCGGCGGACGGAGGCCACGTTTCTCGTTTCGCGCGGCATCCATCTCTCCCCCAGCACGGCCAGGGAAAGATCCAGCGTGTAGCGATATTCGGTCAGCGCCGTGTACGCCTTGAGAGCCGTTCAGCAGGAAGATCAGTCAGAGGGGCACAGCAGCACACTCGCCTCGTTGCCCATGCACCATCACGTCGCGAAACGTCGGTAGCCGGATGTCGTCCGAGTGGCTGCGGAGTCACTGCCACCGCTTCAGGCTGGTGGCAGGAACGGAAAGGTGACAGCGATGACCGCTCAGCCCGTTGGCGGATACGAGACCAGGCAGCCGAGGCTGCCTCGGACCATCGGTGCGATCTCCGACGCGCTGCGCGGTGGCCGCCGGGCCCAGTTCTTCGCCGAGTTGCTGGAAGCCCAGCAGGGGCCGGAGCTGGACGGTGTCCTGAGCGCCTGGTGGGGCCGGGCGATGCTCGACACCGATCCTGACCGCGACCGCGTTCACGCCGCCGCCGAGGCGGGCACGTTGCCGACGTCGACCATGGAGAAGATCACCCGTCGGCGGGAGCGCAACGTTTCGTGAGCGAGGACGACGACCTGTGGCCGGTTCCTCCCTTCCGAGATGGTGGCCGACACTCTCGCCGATCCTGCCGTGTCCGCCGAGGTGTTCTCCACGGTGGCCGCACTGACGGTGGCGATCTGTGAGAACCCGTGGCTGACTGGAAGCAATCAGCTTGGCGCCGATCCTGACTGGCGGGAGATTCTGATTCCCCACGGATACGGCATTGCCGAATACCGGATCGACAGAGACGATCAGCATGTGATCTTGACACGGGTCGTCCTGTTCTGATGGCCTGTACGGCCACTTAACTCTTCCCTATCGCTCAAATACTTTTCGTCAACGGCATACCGGTGGCCTCCGGCCGCAGGAGCCTGATCTCCGTCGCCTCCCGTACGACCCAGCCGTCGTCCAGCCGCCCTGGGCCGGCATCGCGAGAGGCGGACGGCGGCGCCTTCCGTGAGTGTCCCGCCCGCCTGAGATGTTAAGCGCCGTCCCGAAGGGGTGCGCCGTGGCGCGTGGTGAGGCATCATCACGGTAGGCGTCAACGGGTTTGAGGCGGGTCATGGAAGGAAACCAGGCGCTGCGCCGGCATCGCACCAACCTGGAACTGGAGTGGACACGCTGGCTCCAGGGTGGGCGTCCGCATGACCGCGAGCGGCTCAGGAAGGAGATCGTCGACTCCTGGCGCCGGTCCATCGCGACGGTGCGACCCGAGCAGGACAGCGCCCCCGAGGAAGGCGAGGCCCGCCAGCGCTGGCGGCAGTCGCCGCTGCGTGAGCCGCTGACCGCGGTCGCCGACGAGTTGCGCGGGATCGCCGAGGACGGCGGCTTCATCGCGGCGGTCACCGACGAGACGGGCACCATCATGTGGACCTGCGGCGGCCGGGTCATGCGGCGGCGGGCCGAGGCGGTGAACTTCGCCCCCGGGGGCCGCTGGGACGAGCAGGCCATGGGCACCAACGCCCTCTCCCTCGCGCTGCGCACCGGCCGCCCGACCCAGGTGTTCTCGGCCGAGCACCTCGTGCGGGCCCTGCACGGGTGGGTCTGTTACTGCGCCCCGATCCGGGCCCCCGGCGGCCAGGTTCTCGGCGTGCTCGACCTGTCGAGCACCTGGGAGCGCTCGCACCCCCTGGCCATGCCCGCGCTGCACACCCTGGTCGGCGGCATCGAGAGCCGCCTGGCCGAACGGATGGGCTCTCCCTCCGCGGGCGGGCCTTCCGTCCAGGGCTCCTTCGCCGGGGGTCCCGGCCGGAACGGCGGCTCCGGCCTGCGGCTGCGCGCCCTCGGCGGCGCCGGGCTGACCCGTGACGGCGTTCCCGTACGGCTGCCCCCTCGCCAGTTGGAGATCCTCACCCTGCTCGCTCTCGCGGGACCGCAGGGACCCGGGATGTCCCCCGAGCGGCTGATGGACGAGCTGTACGGCGAGCGGCACGTCGCCGCGACCACCCTCAAGGCGGAGGTCTCCCACCTGCGGCGGGCGCTCTCGGGCGCGCTGGCCACCCGGCGGTACGAGCTGACCGCGCCCGTGGGCTGCGACGCCGCCGAGGTGCTCGCCGCCCTCCGCGCCGGGCGGGTGGAGGAGGCGGCGCGGCTCTACGGCGGCCCCCTGCTGCCGTGGTCCGACGCGCCGGGGATCAGGACCTGGCGCGAGCACATCGAGGTCGCGCTGCGCGAGGCCGTGCTCCGGTGGCATGGCCCGGCACCGGTGTTCCGCTTCGGCGAGCTGCACCCGTACGACCTGGAGATACACGAGCGGGCCCTGGCGGTCCTCGGGCCCGGTGACCCGCGCAGGGCGGTGGCGCTCGCCCGCCACCGCACGGCGCGGAACGACTGACCTCACCTCTCGGCCGCCCCTCGGCACCGTCGCCCGTCCGGAGGCTCCGGACGATCATCTGGCAGCCCGCCCATGGCCCCCGTGCCGCCCCGGGGCTGCCCGGGGCGGCCCCGGCACCGTCCACCCTGACGCCAACCTTTCACCAACCTCGCCCATCCATCGTTGGCTCTGTTACAGCCATGTGAAGGAGGGCGAAACCATGGTCTACGCACCACCCGGTTCCGAAGGAAGCATCGTCACCTACGCCTCCCGGTACGACAACTTCATCGGCGGCGAGTGGGTGCCCCCGGTGGACGGGGCCTACTTCGACAACCCGAGCCCGATCACCGGGCAGACCTTCACCAGCGTGGCCCGCTCCACCGCGGCCGACGTCGACCTGGCGCTGGACGCCGCCCACAACGCGGCCGAGGCCTGGGGCCGGACCTCGCCCGCCGAACGGTCGAACATCCTCAACCGGATCGCCGACCGCATCGAGGAGAACCTGGAGCGGCTCGCCGTCGCCGAGACCTGGGAGAACGGCAAGCCGGTACGCGAGACGCTCGCCGCGGACCTGCCGCTGGCCGTCGACCACTTCCGCTACTTCGCCGGGGTCGTCCGCGCCCAGGAGGGCGGGATCAGCCAGCTGGACGAGGACACCGTCGCCTACCACTTCCACGAGCCGCTGGGCGTGGTGGGTCAGATCATCCCGTGGAACTTCCCCATCCTGATGGCGGTGTGGAAGCTCGCCCCCGCCCTGGCCGCGGGCAACTGCGTCGTCCTCAAGCCCGCCGAGCAGACCCCCGCCAGCATCCTGCTGGTGATGGAGCTGATCGCCGACCTGCTCCCGCCCGGTGTGATCAACGTCGTCAACGGGTTCGGCGCGGAGGCGGGCCGGCCGCTGGCCTCCAGCCCGCGCGTGGCCAAGGTGGCCTTCACCGGCGAGACCACGACCGGGCGGCTGATCATGCAGTACGCCTCGGAGAACATCATCCCGGTGACGCTGGAGCTCGGCGGCAAGAGCCCCAACATCTTCCTTCCCGACGTCACGGCCTCCGACGACGACTTCCTGGACAAGGCCGTCGAGGGTTTCGTGATGTTCGCCCTGAACCAGGGTGAGGTGTGCACCTGTCCCTCGCGGGCCCTGATCCACGCGTCCATCTACGACGACTTCATGAGCAGGGCACTCGACCGCACCAGGGCCATCGTCGGCGGCGACCCGCTGGACCCGGCCACCATGATCGGTGCGCAGGCGAGCAACGACCAGTACGAGAAGATCCTGTCCTACATCGACATCGGGCTGAAGGAGGGGGCCGAGCTGCTCACCGGCGGTGGCCCGCGCACGGTTCCCGGCCTGGAGGGCGGCTACTACATCGAGCCGACGATCTTCAAGGGCACCAACGACATGCGCGTCTTCCAGGAGGAGATCTTCGGGCCGGTCGTCTCGGTGACGACCTTCGACTCGGAGGACGAGGCCCTGAAGATCGCCAACGACACCCTGTACGGCCTGGGCGCCGGAGTGTGGACCCGCGACATGAACACCGCCTACCGGTTCGGCCGGGCGATCAAGGCCGGGCGGGTGTGGACCAACTGCTACCACGCCTATCCGGCGCACGCCGCGTTCGGCGGCTACAAGCAGTCGGGCATCGGCCGCGAGAACCACAGGGTCATGCTGGACCACTACCAGCAGACCAAGAACCTGCTGGTCAGCTACTCGCCCAAGAGACTGGGCTTCTTCTGATGCCGACCGGCCCCACCGGTGAGCCGCACCCGCTCCGAGTGGAGCGGGTGCGGCTCAGCCCCGCCGCCGAGGAACTGCTGACCGTGCTCCACGGACGACACGGCCCGTTGATGTTCCACCAGTCGGGCGGCTGCTGCGACGGCAGCTCGCCCATGTGCTACCCCCGGGGCGAGTTCCGGGTCGGCGGCGCGGACCTGCTGCTGGGCGTGCTGGCCCTGGACACCCCGTTCTGGATCAGCGCCTCCCAGTACGCCTACTGGCGGCACACCCACCTCACGGTGGACGTGGTCCCCGGCCGCGGCGGAGGATTCTCCCTTGAGGCCCCGGAGGGGGTGCGCTTCCTCATCCGCTCCCGGCTGTTCACCGACGAGGAGGCCGAGCGGATCCGCAAGGAGCCTCCCCCACCGAGCGGGGCCGCCGGCGACACGGGGGATGGGCAACATCAAATAGAGTCACAGCGGGAGTACGATGCACGGAAATGAAGTGTCGGCGGTGATCGTCTGACACCGGGCGAAGCGTGAGCGGAGGTCGCCGATGGGCAGGGGGTCGTCGTCGCCGGACCAGGCCGGGGTGGCACAGGCGAAGCCGGGCCAGGCGGGGTCAAGCTGGGCGAGGGAACGGTTCGGCGAGCGTGCCGAGGTCGTACGGCGGCAGCTGGCCGCCTCGCTGCTTGAGGCGATGGGCAACGCGCAGGACGCGCAGAGCTCCGCGCACAGCGACAAGCGGTACACCTACGGCTTCACCATGATGGCCAGGCGCTACGAGGCGCTCGCCGAGGGACTGCGTGACGAGCCGGGCTTCCGGCTGGTCAGGCCGCATGGCTCGGCGCACCACCTGGTGGTGCTCGGCGGAAACCTGCTGCTGCCGTTCCGCTACGCCGAGGACGACCGCACGCCGATCTCCGAGGCCCGGATCAGCGACGGCCGCATCTCCTCACTGGTCCGCGAGCTGTTCGACCGGTTCGGCCCGGCGACCTCCTACCGCCAGGAGGAACTGGACCTGGCGCTCGACGGGGGAAGTGCCCAGGAGGAGCTGGACCTGTCCGCGGGGGCGGACGGTCCGGCCACGGTCCGCCCCGCGCTCACCGGGCTGCCCGACGAGACCCGGCTGGTCCCGGTCGCCTACGCGGGCAACGCGCAGGCCGGCCTGCTGCGGCTCTACTGGGGCGAGGCGGAGCTCGTCGACGAGTTCGGCAGGATCCGCTGGCTGCACCACGAGCCGATCCCGCTGCCGGCCGCCTCCACAGGTCCCCTCAGCGGCCTGTGGGCGACGGAGCCCGGTGCCGCGTCGCGTTTCGACGGCGGTCTCCTGCCCGACCTCGCGCTGAGCACGCGGTCTTCAGCCGAGCGGAAGAATGGCAAGATCTTCCCCGTAGGCAGTGAGGCACCAGAGGAAACCGCGGTCACCGGCGACAATGAGCAACCGTAACCAGACCCCCCTGTCCGGCGTCGCCGAGGGCGGCCCGAGCCCGCAGGCCGTCACCGACGCGTTCGACCAGGCGCGGCTGACCCAGGCGCGGCAGCTGGCTGGGATGACGAAGAAGGACCTGGCCGAACGGATCGGCGTCACCCCCGCGGCGGTGGGGCAGTACGAGACGGGCATGACCCGTCCACGCCCCGAGCTCGTTCCCCGCCTGGCCGACGTGCTCGGCGTGCCACCGGCGTTCTTCCTGCTCGGCCGCCCGCACGGCAAGCTGGACGGGTCCATGGCGCACTTCAGGAGCCTGCGCTCCACCCGTGCCCACCAGCGCGCCAAGGCCGCGGCCTTCGTCGAGCAGGTCTGGGAGCTGGCCCACGCCCTGGAGAAACAGGTCAGGCTGCCGGATGTGGCCCTTCCCGGTTTCTCCGGCGGCGAGGTCCACTCCGGTGTCGAGTTGCCCCGCGACCCCGTCCAGGCCGCCCGCGCCCTGCGGCGGCTCTGGCGGCTGGGCACCGGCCCGCTGTCGCACGTCGTCCGGCACATGGAGGCGCAGGGGATCGTCGTGGTCCTCCCTCCGCCGGACGAGGACGCCACCACGGTGGACGCCTTCTCCACCTCTCAGCTGCCGCGCCCGATCGTGGTGCTGACCGCCAACCGGTTCGACGACATCCACCGCTACCGCTTCACCGCCGCCCACGAGCTGGGCCATCTGGTGCTGCACGGTGACACGGCCTCGGGAGACACCCAGCAGGAGCGCGAGGCCGACGTCTTCGCCGCCGAGTTCCTCACCCCGCGCGACAGCATCCTGCCCGAGCTGCCCGGCCGCCTCGACCTGCGCAGGCTGGTCGAGCTCAAGCGCACCTGGGGCGTGTCCGTCGACTCCCTGCTGTACCGCTGCCGCGAGGTCGGTCTGATCTCCGACTCGGCGGCGAGCCGCGCCTACCAGCGGCTCAAGACGCTCCGCGACCAGCCGGGCTTCGCCGCCGAGCCGATCAGCGGCTACCCCGGCGAGCGGCCCGTGCTGCTGCGCCAGGCCTTCGACCTGGCCGTCGGCGAGACCGGCCTCACCATGGAGCGGCTCGCCGCCCAGCTGGCCTGGCCGGTCTCCCGGGTGCGTGAACTACTCGACCTGCCCGACCAGCGCCCGGCGTTGCGCCTCGTACCCGACGCGTCCGCGGCAGGCGGTCCTACTCGTCTTCGACACGCTCCCTGATCCATTCCATGCCGTCCTGCCAGGAGGCGAACGCCTGGAGATAGCGGCCGTCGCGGGCGTGGAAGGCGTGATACCGGAAGTCCCCGTCGCTGCCCGTACGGATCAGGTCGTAGACGTCACCCTTGGAGCGGTACCACACGCACTCGCCGTCAGCGGGACGCGAGGACGAGGCATAGGCGAACTCACGCGTGATGGACATGTGACGGATGCTACGGATCGACGAATCCGCAGGCAATGCCGTATCCATTTCATTCAGGGATAAAGTTCGCCCTTCCGGATGGCTGACGCACCCGGCATCCGGGTGGTAAGCGGCCTCGGCCCGTACCAGGCGGGCATGCCTGGCACGGGCCGAGCCCCGACCGTCACCCGGCGGGCGGTGTGGGGGTGGGGCTCACCCGGTGGTCGGTCAGGTGCAGGTCGCCTCCGAGCGTCTCGCGCAGCTCGTCCAGGACCTGCCTGGCGCCGAGCACGGTCCACAACTCCCCGACGAGATGGGGGTTGTACTCCGGCGCCTGGTCCATCCACTGGTCCTTGCCGTGCTGGGTGACGAAGGTGCTGATGAAGAACCGGCCGACGGGGGTCTTGCAGGCTCCGGTACGGATGTCGACCGCGTCGACCTGGATCTTGACCTTGCAGCCGACCTTCTTGGCGAGCTGCTCGACCGTGGGCGGCGGCCCCGCGGGGACCGCGTTGCCCGCCGCCGCGGCGACGGGGGCTCCCGCGGGCCGGCCCGCGCTGCAGGCGAGGGAGAACGACAGGGCGAGAATCGCCGCGGCGATCACGCGGGCGTTCCTGGCGACACCGGACTGGCACGAATGTGTCAACATCCTGGAGATACGCCCATCCGCCCCGATAAGTTCACCGTCCGCCGGGTGGGAGCGTCCCCGGACGATGCCGGTCGTCCGGGGACGGTACGGGGCGCCGGTCAGGGAACCCGGCCGACGGCGCCCACCGTGACGGCGCCGGCTCCCGGCGGGATGACGACGTCGCTGGGGTCGGGCCGCCAGTCGTAGACGGGCACCAGACCGGGTTCGAGGATCTCCAGCCCGTCGAACAGTTCGCGGATCTGGGTGAGGGTGCGGGGGAAGACACCGCCCGCGGTGGTCGTGCCGTAGACCCCACGGCCCTGGCGGACCTGCTCCTCGCTGAGGTCGCCGGAGGTGACGTGGGAGATCACCACGTGGCTGCCCGAGGCCAGCCGCCGCCCGAAGGAGGTGGCGATGTCGGCGGCCTCCTTGTCATCCGCGACGAAGTGCAGGATGGAGACCATGAGGACGGCGACCGGCTGGTCGAAGTCGATGCGCTCGCGGACCTCGGGGTGATCCAGGATCGCATCCGGCTCCCGCAGGTCCCCGGAGATCACGGTGGTCTGCGGGTTGTCGGCGAGCAGCGCGCGGGCGTGCACGAGCACGATGGGATCGTTGTCGACGTAGACGATCCGGGAGTCGGGCGCCTCGCGCAGGACGACCTGGTGCACGTTCTCCTGCGTCGGCAGGCCGGTGCCGATGTCGATGAACTGGCGGATCCCCGCGGCGGCGAGATGCCGCACGGTGCGCCCGAGGAAGGCGCGGTTCGAACGCGCCACGTCCTTCACGTTGGGGACAAACTCCACGATCCTGTCACCGGCCGCCCGGTCGGAGGCGAAGTTGTCCTTGCCTCCCAGGTAGTAGTCGTACATACGGGCCACACTCGGGATCGTGGGGTCGATTCCCGCTGGGGCCTGCTCGCGCTCAGTCATATCCTCGCCTTCACCACTCTTTCCCGGCATGCTAGACGAGCGGCGAGCATTTCAGATCATGAAACGACATATCATCTGATCGACAATTAGGACGGCCCCAAACTCTCGGGCAGCGCATCCCCCCGGAACCCACCGGCGAACGGCCCTCCCGGATCAGCCCGAGAGCTCCTCGCGAAGGTCCTCCAGGAACCTCCGGCTCTCGGCGAGGGAGTACGCCTGGATGCACAGGCGGTCCATGACCTGCATGTAGTGGTCGGTCTCGTCGAGCTTGTCCAGATAGAGGGCGCTGGTGAGCTGTTCCATGTAGACCACGTCGGGCAGGTCCCGCTCGGGGAAGCGCAGGATGGAGAACGGACCGCCCGCCGCGGCGTGGCCGCCCCGGTCGAACGGCATGATCTGCAGCTTGACGTTGGGCAGCTCGACGGCTTCGAGCAGGTGGTCTATCTGGGCGCGCAGCACCTGGGGCCCGCCGATGGGCCGCCGCAGCACGGCCTCGTCCATCACCGCCCAGAGCGTCGGAGCGTCCGGCCTGGTCAGCCGCTGCTGACGGGCCATACGGAGCGAGACCCGGCGGTCGACCTCGCTCGCCGAGGCGCCGCCGTGCACGAGCATGATGACGGCCCGCGCGTATTCGGGGCTCTGCAGGAGGCCGGGGATGAACTGCACCTCGTAGGTCCGGACCGTCGAGGCCGCCTCTTCGAGCCCGACGTAGACCTCGAACCAGTTGGGGAGCAGGTCGCCGTACTTGTGCCACCAGCCGGGCGCGTTGGCCTGACGGGCCAGTGTCAGCAGCGGGGCCCTTTCCTCGGTATCGGTCACCCCGTACATCGTCAGCAGATCCGCGACATCGCGCTCCTTGAAACCGACTCGCCCGAGCTCCAGCCGGCTGATCTTGGCATGGGAGGCGCGGATGGCATAGCCGGCCTGCTCGCGAGTGATGTCCTTGGCGACGCGCAGCCTCCGCAGCTGGGCACCGAGGAGAATGCGCAGGATGGTGGGGCCGCCGCCCCCCGCGTAGGTGAGAACACCGCTCTGCGCGCCGCCGTCCTCGGCGGTCTGTCCGGCCATATCGGCTCCCTGTCGCACCTTCCTACGGTGCCACAGTTTCACATATACGGTGCGAATCTCACAGTCCCGCTAGGCGCGCACTTGCGCATGCACTTGCAATCGCATGTGCATACATCGACAAATCTTCCTTGACAGCTCATTTTCCGACTCAGGACCCGTGTCCGAAACCTCATCGAGGCTACCGACCCGAGGCGAGGTCGCAGGTGTCGTCGTGCGGGACACCCCGGCCGGCCGCGGTACGGCGGGACAACATGCCGCGCACGATGTCGCACAGCTCGCTCGTCTCCCTCGGCGACAGCACCCGGCTGAGGCGGCGCTCGACCACTCCCCCGTTCAACGGTCCCGGCGCCTTCGTCACGTTGAGGTAGCCGGACAGGAACGCGATCCGGAACAGCTTCTCCTGCGAGGGCGACTCGGCGGGGACGCGGCCCGTCTCGCCGGCCCGGGGCACCTCCAGCCCACCGAGCAGCAGGTGCGCGGCGGCCCGTTGCAGGGCCAGCCCGTACGCGCGCACGGCCCCGTCGGGGGAGAAGGCGACGATCGAGCGCCCGACGGCCTCGGCCGAGCCGGGCGACAGGTCGGCGATGCCGGTCTCCTCGCCGAGGCGGGTGTAGACGCGCACGACCTGCTCCCCCACGTACCCGGGTTGGAGGTGCTGGGAGAGCGTGACCGTCACCGTGGACCCGTCGGGGTTGTGCACCTCGGCGATGTCGGCCGCGTGGGTGACGTAGGTGGTGGAGTGCACACGCTCGCACCATGGAGGGCACGGAGTCTCGATGTGGGAGCGAGAAGTCCCGACAGAGGCAGTGAGGTCGTCCATCCCGATCCTTCCAGCGTGGAGATCCGCGTCATCGACGGCGTGCGGGCGCGACGGCGGATCGCGCCCGGCCACGAGCCGGGGACCGCCGCTCGGGTCCGTGCTCGTGCCGGTCGGTTTCGAGGTCGCTTTCACCCGCAGGTACGCAGGGCCGGCGTGCCAGGTTCAGCCCAGCCCAGGTGATCGGCACGGCCTGCCGACCCGCGAGGAACTCGGCCTGCTCTCCCTCTCGGCGGGCGAAACCATCCGCTGAACCGACCGACGGACCTTAACCTGCTTTTAGGGTTGGCGCAGCGTGGCGCTAATGGGGTACCCGGCAAGCTCGGGGACATGCGAAACACTACGAAACTCACCATCGCCGCCACCGGACTCCTCGCCGTCATCGCCGGAGGTGGCGCGGTCGCCTCCGCCGGAACCACGACGCCCACCCCGGCCCCCAGCGGCACGGCGACGACGCCCGCGCCGGTGAATCCGACGCCCGACGCCGAGAGCACCCCCGCGCCCGGCGAGGCGGAGGCCAAGATCTCGCGGGACGAGGCCGTCAGGATCGCTCAGGAGAAGGTGCCCGGCGCCAAGCTCGTCAAGGTCGAGTTCGACGGCGACGAGACTCCCGCCAACTGGGAGGTCGAGCTCCGCGAAGGCGATGTCGAGCACGACTTCGACGTCGACGCCGCCACCGGCGCGATCCTGGAGCAGGACCGGGAGGCCGTGGACGCCGCCGACGACAACGCCGCCGACGACAGCGCCTCCGACGACAACGCCACCAACGGCAGGGACGACCACGGCAACCGGGATGACAGGGACGACCACGAAGGCCGGGACGACCACGGCAACCGGGATCACCACGACGACCGGGACGACCACCACGACCGGGACGATGACTGACCGCCTGACCGGCGTGAGGAGCCCGTGGCGCCCCTGTGCCACGGGTTCCCCCCGCCGAACCGGCTGCTCCTCCTCGGACCGCGGGGCGCGGTCCCCGGCACCCCGCACGACCTCCTCTGCGGCACCTTCCCGGACGTACCCCCTGCCCGTGAGGACGGCCGCGGAGGACGCGGCCGTCAGCGCCGCCGCACCCGGTAGGCCAGCGCCACGAGGGCGGTGACCCCCAGGAGCCCCGCGACCAGGTACGAGGGCCGCCACCAGGAGCCGCGCTCCACGACCGCCACGGTGGTCATACCGCCGGGTGCATCCCCCGCGGGCGCCGCCGCCGGGGTGGCGACGGGCGTGGTGGGAGTGCTGGAGGCGGCATCGCCCAGGGGGACGGCCGGCGGCCGGATCGCCCCCCAGTGCTCCTGCGGCGGCTGGGCGGCGATCGACTGCCTGAAGTCACTGGGAATCGGGGCGATCTCCAGCCTCCCCGGCACGGTGAGGGTGCCGATCCGGTGGGACGGGAACCAGCCCTGGACGGCCTCCACCTCCCACGTTCCCTCGGGCAGCGAGATCGCGGCGGCGTAGTGGGCGGGCTCCTTCAACTCCACTCCGACAAACTTGAGGCTTTTCTTCCCATCCGTGAACTTCAGTGCGACCTCGCCCAGGTCGTCGCCCAGGTACGGGTGGGTGCCGTGCTGGAGCAGCCAGAAGCCGAGCGTGTACGTCGTGTCCGGGTCCGTCTCCGCGGGAACCGGGTCCATCACGGTGATCGCCCAGCCTCCGGCCCGCGCCGGTGCGGCCAGGGCCAGCAGGGGGACGATGAACGCCAGGAGGATAAGGATTCGTCTCATGCGGGAGGTACACCGGCCGGGCCGGCCAGGTTCCCGTCACCGGGCGGGTGCGAGGCCGGATCGGCGGGCACGGCGAGACGGCCACGGCCGGGAGTCGAGGCCGAAAGCAGGGGTATGGACAGCAGATGAGCCTTCAGGAAGAACTGCGGCAGGTCGAAGAGGATCTGGAGAGACTGCGTAACGAGGTCGCCGAGATGCGCAGGCAGGTCGGAGAGCTCGGCCCCACCGACCCCGTCGAACGATCAATGATGATCAACCAGGCCGACGAACAGGAGATCCTCGTCAGCGAGCTCGACGCCAGGCGCGAAGACCTCCTCAAGCGCCTCGGCAAGGAGTGAACGGGACCACCGACGCCAAGGGGCCCCCACCTGCGGTTCGTCACATTCGGTTATCTATGATTTCCCAGGGTAACCATAACAGCGAACCACCATCAGGGGGATGAAATGATCAGTACGCTTCACAAAATGGGCGTGAAGTCCAACGCGATGTACATCGCCGGAATCGCCTCGGTCGGCCTGTCCTTCGCGGCGTGGCTGGCATCGAATTCGGCGGAGAAGGCAGGCATCGACCGGGCGGACCGGTGGGGGATCTTCATCGGTGAGTGGGCACCCACCTTCTTCGGGATGGGGATCGCGCTGCGCATGGAGGAGGCCCGCGACGAGATGCGGCCGACGGAGCAGGAGATGCTCCACGGCACGTACTCCGAGGGCAGAATGCCCTCGCGCGCGGGTGTCTAGGCCCTGTCTCGCGGATCTTGCCGTGGCGAGGATCGGTCAGGTGGTGCCTCGCGAGGCGGAGGAGGTCACCGCGGCGTGCCGCGGTGACCGACGGCAACGCGGCGAGGCGCCACCTGACCGTGCCGTTGGATGATCGAAGGCGGGGCGTGTCCACCAGGACGCACCCCGCCTTCGTGCCCGGCCCTCATTCCCGCTCCGCCCGCCGGAAGACGGGTCACGGCGCTGTGACCAGGGCCGGATGTCTCGGGTCGTCGACGCGGACGACCATGTCGGCGACCCGCGCCGGCGCGACCTCCGCCTCGTAGCGCGCGTAGGCGGGCAGCGTCCAGCGCTCCTCGTCCGGGGTGCGCCGGGCGAGCGCGCCCGGCGAGAGCCTCAGGTGCACGGTCAGGTCGAACGGCAGCCCCCTGCCCAGCAGCAGCGGACCGGCCAGCAGCAGCACCCCACCTGGGGGGACGGTGACATAGGGCGCGCGGGTGGCCCGATCGATCGTGCTGTCCCACAGCGTGGGCAGCACCTTCCCCGACCGGCCGGGAGCAAGCGGCCCCAGAACCTCGCGGACCAGCCCTTTGTAGTCGAACCAGTCGGTGTAGAAGGAGTCAGGATCGGTCCTGCCGTACTCGAAACGGAGCGAGGCCGGGCGCAGGAAGTCGGCGGAGAGGACACGGAGCACCTCCCGGCCGCGGAGCCGGAGCGGGTCGACCAGCTCGTCGGCGAGATCCCCGGGCCGCGCCGCCGGCGCTCCGTCGAACGCGACGCGCACCCAGGAGTCGCGGGGCTCCGCGTCCACCAGGTCCGCGATTTCCTCCACCAGTGACGACGGGGAGATCGGCATTATGTCCACTCCACCATCCTGGCCGACACCCGACCTGTCTCCGACCGTGGATCAGCCGACCGCCACGTTCGGGTCAAGGTCGGACGTGATGCCGATCAAAAGTCGGTCTGCCCGGGTTGTCCCGCCGCTACGGGCGGTAACGATCCATATGGGATCGACGGCTCGGCCGTGACTGAGCGTCGGCCTCCCGGTCGCGTCACGTCCCTGTCGGCGCGACCCGGTAGTTGGCGTGATCTTCACGTCTTTCCGCAACCGAGATCACGGCACGTTACGCACGGAGACAGTGATGTCAGGAGGATTTCAGTGATCAAGCGCGGTAAGCCGACCAAGAACGGCCAGGTCAAGCTGACTTTCACCATAGCGGAGGGCCCGGCCAGGGGAGGGGTTTCACTGGTCGGCGACTTCAACGGCTGGGACCCCTACGCCCACCCCATGCAACGCAAGGAGAACGGCACCTACCAGGTGAGCCTGACCGTCCCCGCACGGCAGCCCATCCGTTTCCGCTATCTCGCGGACGGCGGCGTGTGGTTCGACGACGCCGACGCCGATCACCACGACGAGCACGGCGGCCGGATCAACCCGGTGGACGTCCAGGAAGCGCCGGAGGGAATCACCTCGGCGCCCAGCGTCGGCAAGCCGATGCGGCAGACGCTCACGGCGGGGCGGCCGGTCACCAACTCGGTATCAGCCTCGTAAGGTCTGGCAACCACGCATGGAACGGAGTCCCGTTCGCGGGACATGCCGTTGCGCCGTCTCCGCGATCATCGGGGCGACCTGCCCCTTCCCGTCCCCGCGAGGGCGTGAAAAGGCAGGCTGCCCCGCCCGCGGACGGTGACCGGGTTCTCACGGATGACCGCCGAGCACGCCGAGGGTGTCGCGGGCGAGTTGAAGCTCCTCTCTCGGACGGATCCCCAGCACGGGCACGGGTACGCCGGGTGCGCTGACCATCCCGTCGATGTCGAGGTCGGTGCGGACGGGCGGCTCGACCCCGAGCAGCACGAGCCCGCGGCAGACGGCTTCGCGGACCTCCGGCTGATCCCAACCGATCTCCCCGGTGAAGACGAGCGCGTCCAGCCGGTCCAGGCTCGTCGCGGCCGCGGCGATCTCCCGGCTCACCCGGTACGCGAACACCTCCAGGGCCAAGGCGGGGGCGCCGGAGGCGACCAGTTCCCGGGTGTCGCCCGACTCCCCGTCCGAGAGTCCGAGCAGCCCCGACCGGTGTTCCAGGCCGTCGCGCAGTTCGTCGAGCGTGAGCCGGGAACCGGACAGCAGCCAGAGCAGCATGCCGGGGTCGACGCTCCCCGAACGCGTGCTCATCGGCACCCCCTCCAGCGGGGTGAACCCCATCGAGGTGTCCACGCTGCGGCCCTCGCGGACCGCGCACACCGAGGAGCCCCCGCCGAGGTGGGTCAGGACGACCTGGAGTGCGCGAACGGGCCGGTCAAGCAGTTCCGCGGCCCGCCCCAGCGCCCAGGCGTAGGACAGACCGTGGAAGCCGTAGCGGCGCAGGCCGTACCGGCTCCTCCACTGCGCGGGCAGCGCGTAGATGGCGGCGCGATCCGGAAGCGCGGCGTGGAAGGCGGTGTCGGGGCAGAGCACGTGCGGGAGGCCGGGCAGCCTGCGCCGGGCGGCCTCGACGAGTGCGAGCGCGGGCGGCACGTGCAGCGGGGCAAGGTCCGCGTACTCTCTTACCGCGTCCAGCACGTCGTCATCGACGACCGTCGGCTTCCGTACGGCCTCACCGCCGTGTACCAGCCGGTGGCCGACCGCGGCGAGGTCGCCGTCCGGGACGTCGGCGATGAAGTCCCCGATCGTCCGCTCCGCCGACCCTGGGTCGGGACTCCGCTCGCTGTGCTCGGTGCGCAGGACCTCGCCGTCGCGGACGAGGTGAAGCTGGAGGCTCGATGATCCCGCGTTGACCGTGAGCACTGCCAGGCCTGTGGTTCCCATTTTCCGGGCCTGCCCGGAGGCGGAACGGGCAAACGGCGTCTCCCCGAGCGGGTCCGCTTCGCGTCGGGCGCCGTCCTGACATCCGGCGGTTCACGGTCACCCGTTGAACTGTCACAAGCCACGGGCGTACGGTGGTGCTGATGGCACCAGTCCTTGCACGGCTCCCGACAGGGCGCTGTCTCCAACTGCCGTAGACAGCGGGGCGATATGACTCGGCTTTCCGTCACCGTGGACGCGCGTCCGCAGTTCTCCGTAGTGACCCTGATCGGCGATCTGGACAAATCATCGGCTCCCCTGCTGGAGGAGAGGCTCGCGGAGTTCATGAGGCGGGGCCATGTCTGCCTGGTCGTCGACACGACGGAGCTGGAATTCTGCGATTCCACGGGCATCTGGGTGCTGCTGACGAGCCTGCGGCGCGCCTACGAGCGGAAGGGCTGGCTGCGCCTCGTCGGCGTGCACGGATTCCTCGGCCGCCTGCTCGATCTGACCAAACTGCGAGACGCGTTTCCCATCGCCTCCACGGTCGAGGAGTCGGTGCGCGAACTCTCCGGTGAGAGCGTCATCGCCTCACGTTGATTCCCGGCGGCCCTCCGGCGATCGGCCCCGCGGCGGGATCGTGAGCCGGACCGTGGACACGGACATGGCTGCCGGACACGCCCGCTCCCCGGGGAGAGCGGGCGGGCGAATCAGCCGCGGGAGACCAGGCGGACGAACTCCTCGAACGAGAAGCGGCCGTCGCCGTCGGAGTCGCCGTCCCGGTTCAGCGACCCGATGGCCTCCGCGGGCAGGTCGGGGAAGTGCCCGCCGAACTCCGCCTCCGTGATGAATCCGTCGCCGTCGGCGTCGATGGCCGCGAACGCCTGCCTGAGTTCCGCCAACCGCTCCCCCGTGGGCTCTGTCGACATGGTGACCCGCCTCTCTCAACGACCCGCACTTCGATCAGCAGCCAACTTACGGGAGGAGCCACCCGCACAGCTACACCGCGATATATGTCATGTTTTATTACTAAAAATCCGCTTTGCTGGCGTGGCCCCTCCGTACCCCGCGCCTACCGAACCCAAGAGCCCGACGTGACCCGCGACTACACCTCTGACCTGCGGTGACAGCTAGTCTCCGGGTAACGCCCGCCTTTGGTCGTCAGTAGACTGCGAGCATGATTCGCCCCGCAACACCGGATGACATTCCGACGATCATCGACATGATCCACGGCCTCGCGGAGTACGAGAAGGCGCCGGATCAGGTCAAGAACACCCCGGACCTGCTCCGTGAGGCGCTCTTCCGCCCCTCCCCCAGCGTGTTCTGCCACATGGCCACCGACGGGGACAGCGCCACGGGGTTCGCGATCTGGTTCGTCTCCTACTCGACCTGGACCGGCACGCACGGGGTCTACCTCGAAGATCTCTTCGTCCGCCCCGAGCACCGGCGTGGCGGGTACGGCAGGGAACTGCTCACCGAACTGGCCCGCATCTGCGTGGAGCGCGGCTACGACCGGTTCGAGTGGTCGGTGCTCGACTGGAACGCCCCCGCCATCGACTTCTACCGGTCGCTCGGCGCGGAACCACAAGACGAGTGGGACAGGTACCGGCTCGCGGGTCCCGCGCTCGAGAAGCTCGCCGCGACGGAGAGAAAGCAGTAGTCGCACCGGGTCCGTCCTCGCCGCCAAGACCGGCCGGAACACCGTTCCGGCCGGTCTTGGCGTTTTCCGTATGGCATTCCCCGCACCATCCGGAAGCCCTCACGCGAAAACCTCACCGGAACACGCTCAGGCTGTGAACCTTTCATCTCGCAAAACCGCCCTCCACCCCTCCGACCTGCTGCGACACCCTGTCATCGGGCCTCGGGAAAGGCACTCCATTTACACCCCTGGACCGACGACCTAGAGTCCGTCTCGCGTGGGCGCCTCACCGCCATTGATCAACTACTCGTCATCCCTCGAAAGGGAGGGTAATTCTGTGAGTAAATGGCGAAGTATGGCTGTCGCCAGTGTGGCCACATTAATGACCGCACTGCTCGCCGTCGTCCTCATTCCCCAGTCGGCCTCGGCGCACGGCGCCATGATGACGCCTGGCAGCCGGACCTTTTTCTGCTGGCAGGACGGCCTCTCCCCGCAGGGGAACATCGTGCCCATCAACCCGGCCTGCTCGGCGGCGGTGGCCCAGAGTGGAGCCAACTCGCTCTACAACTGGTTCAGCGTGCTGCGGTCCGACGGTGCCGGGCGGACCCAGGGGTTCATCCCGGACGGTCAGGCGTGCAGCGGCGGCAACCCCGGCTACAGCGGGTACGACCTGCCGAGCGCCGACTGGCCGGTGACACACCTGACCTCGGGCGCGTCGATCCAGTTCAAGTACAACAAGTGGGCCGCCCACCCTGGCTGGTTCTACCTCTACATCACCAAGGACGGCTGGAACCCCAACCGGGCACTGACCTGGGGTGACCTGGAGAGCACGCCCTTCCACACGGCCGACCACCCGCAGAGCGTCGGCTCACCGGGTACCAACGACGCCCACTACTACTGGAACGCCACGCTGCCCTCGAACAAGACGGGCCGCCACATCATCTACTCGGTGTGGAAGCGCTCCGACTCGGCCGAGACGTTCTACAACTGCTCCGACGTGGTCTTCGACGGTGGCAACGGTGAGGTGACCGGCGTGGGTCGGCCGGGCACCAACCCGACCCCCAACCCGACGCCGACCGTGACGCCGACCGTGACGCCGACGCCCGGCCCCGGCGGGTCGTGCACCGCCTCCTACAAGACCATCAACTCCTGGTCGGGCGGCTTCCAGGCCGAGGTGACCGTGAGCAACCCGGGTTCCGCCGCCATCAACGGCTGGACCGCGAAGTGGACGCTCGGCAGCGGCAGTGCCATAAACAGCCTGTGGAACGGCACGTACACCACATCGGGGTCCGCGGTCACGGCCAAGAACGCCGACTGGAACCGGACGATAGCGGCCGGAGGCTCGACCACCTTCGGGTTCACCGCCTCGGGCACCAGCGGCTCCCCGACCGTCACCTGTACCAGCCCATAACGGGACGTGGTCCCGCCGGTGCCTGACGGGCGCCGGCGGGACCACGCGCGTTTCCCCGTCTCACCCCGCCATGTCCGTACCGGGCCCGTGTCCTCGCGGAAGGGATTCCCGTGCCGCCCACCACGAAGATCGCGCAACTGCTGGGTCTCGTCTCGCTCGGCGCGGCGGTGGCCCTGATCGCGGTGGCCTGCGCAGGCCGGGCGCCGGAGGGCGGGCACACCGCGGCGCACCTCCCCTCCCCGATCCCCCCTCAGGCCACCTCGGCGCCACCGCCTTCCCCGGCCGTCCAGCGAGACACCCCGGCCGCGCTCCCGGCCGCGGCGAAGTGCCGGGCGACGGTCACCCTGGTGGAGTCGTGGCCCGGCGGCTACCGGGGCACCGCGACGATCACCAACGACGGCGAGCAGCCGCTGGGCGGCTGGTACATCCAGTGGATGCTGCCGCAGGGGGCGACCCTCACCCAGGCGTGGAACGGCACCCACATGCAGAGCGGTCCCGTCGCGATGATCCACGCCTTGGGCGACAAGCCGCCGCTGCGGCCGGGAGCGACCGCCACCGACATCGGCTTCGTGGGAGCCGCCGCCACCCCCCCGACCTTCACCGAGGTCACCTGCGGTTAGCGGCACCCCGGGGCGGGCGCCCGTTCCCGGTCGGCTGCGACCGAACGCGTCCGCGAGCGTCCCCACCTGGGCCTCGAACCGGTGGCGATCGGCTCCTCGCACTGGGCGGCGGCGCGCGGATCACCGGTGGCGGGCTCCACCTCGGAAGCACCGGCACCGCGGCGTGCCGAGGGTCCGTGTGACCTCACCCTGGAGTTCCGCGCGCGGCTGGACACCGACGTGGGTTCTTTTCCGGCTCTCGCGTGATTCCCGCCTCCGGCTCTCCGACCCGCCGGGGAGGTGAGGCGGTAGCTTGGGACCGCCATCAAGAAGGAAGAGAGATCGTGACCACGTCTATTCATCAGCGGATCGCCGAAGAGCTGGGTGTGCGCGAGCGACAGGTGCGGGCGGCGGTGGATCTGCTCGACGGCGGCGCCACCGTGCCGTTCATCGCCCGCTACCGCAAGGAAGCCACCGAGATGCTCGACGACACGCAGCTGCGCACTCTGGAGGAGAGGCTGCGCTATCTGCGGGAGCTGGAGGAGCGGCGCACCGCGATCCTGGAATCGATCGAAGGCCAGGGCAAGCTCGACGACGCCCTGCGGGCACAGATCATGGCGGCCGATTCCAAGGCCCGCCTGGAGGACATCTACCTTCCCTACAAGCCCAAGCGGCGGACCAAGGCGCAGATCGCCAGGGAGGCAGGGCTCGAACCGCTCGCCGACGGCCTGCTGGCGGACCCGTCGGTCGACCCGCGGGCCGCGGCGGAGGCGTTCGTCGGCGAGGGGGTGGCCGATGCCGCCGCCGCGCTTGACGGTGCCCGCGCGATCCTGGTCGAGCGGTTCGGCGAGGACGCCGACCTGGTCGGCGAGCTGCGCGAGCGGATGTGGACGAAGGGGCGCCTGGTCGCGGCGGTCCGCGAGGGCAAGGAGGCGGAGGGCGCCAAGTTCTCCGACTACTTCGACTTCGCCGAGCCGTTCACCAAGCTGCCCTCGCACCGGATCCTGGCGATGTTCCGGGGGGAGAAGGAGGAGGTCCTCACCCTCACCCTGGAGCCGGAGCCGGAGCCCACCGGCACCTACGAGGGCCGCGTCGCGCACCGCTTCGGCATCGCCGACCGGGGAAGGCCCGCCGACGCGTGGCTGGCCGACACGGTCCGCTGGGCCTGGCGCACCCGCATCCTCGTCCACCTCGGCATCGACCTGCGGACGCGCATGTGGCAGGCCGCCGAGGAGGAGGCGGTCCGCGTGTTCGCCGCGAACCTGCGCGACCTGCTGCTCGCCGCGCCCGCGGGGAGCCGCGCGACCATGGGGCTGGACCCGGGGCTGCGCACCGGCGTGAAGGTCGCGGTGGTCGACGCGACCGGCAAGGTGCTGGCCACCGACACGATCTACCCCCACGAACCGCGCCGCCAGTGGGACCAGTCGCTGGCCACCCTCGCCGCGCTGGCGAAGAAGTACGACGTGGAACTCGTCTCCATCGGCAACGGCACCGCCTCGCGCGAGACCGACAAGCTCGCGGGCGAGCTGGTGAAGCTGGTCCCCGGGCTGACCAAGGTCGTGGTGTCGGAGGCCGGGGCCTCGGTCTACTCCGCCTCGGCGTTCGCCTCGCAGGAGCTGCCCGGCATGGACGTGTCGCTGCGCGGCGCCGTGTCGATCGCCCGGCGGCTCCAGGACCCGCTGGCCGAACTGGTCAAGATCGACCCCAAGTCGATCGGCGTCGGCCAGTACCAGCACGACCTCGCCGAGACCAAGCTCTCCCGCTCCCTCGACGCGGTGGTGGAGGACTGCGTGAACGCGGTCGGCGTCGACGTCAACACCGCCTCGGCACCGCTGCTCACCCGGGTGTCGGGCATCGGCTCCGGGCTCGCCGAGAACATCGTCCAGCACCGCGACGCCAACGGCCCGTTCCGTTCCCGCAAGGCGCTGAAGGACGTGGCCAGGCTCGGCCCGAAGGCCTTCGAGCAGTGCGCGGGCTTCCTGCGCATCCGCGGCGGCGACGACCCGCTCGACACCTCCAGCGTGCACCCGGAGTCCTACCCGGTGGTGCGGCGCATCCTGCAGAGCACCGGCGGTGACATCACCACCCTGATCGGCAACGGTACGGTGCTGCGGGCCCTGCGCCCGGCGGAGTTCGTGGACGACACCTTCGGGCTGCCGACCGTCACCGACATCCTCTCCGAGTTGGAGAAGCCGGGCCGTGACCCGCGCCCGGCCTTCAAGACGGCGACTTTCAAGGAGGGCGTGGAGAAGCTCTCCGACCTCACCCCCGGCATGCTGCTGGAGGGCGTGGTCACCAATGTGGCGGCCTTCGGCGCCTTCGTCGACGTCGGTGTGCACCAGGACGGCCTGGTGCACGTGTCGGCGCTGTCGCACAACTTCGTCAAGGACCCGCGCGAGGTGGTCAAGCCCGGTGACATCGTCAGGGTGAAGGTGCTCGACGTCGACATCCCCCGCAAGCGCATCTCGCTCACCCTGCGCCTGGACGACGACGTCAAGCCGTCCGGCCCGCGAGGACCGCGCGACCAGCGCGACCAGCGCGACCAGCAGGGCGGTGGCGGTCAGCGCCAGGGCGACGGCGGCAGGCAGGGCGGCGGGCAGGGACGCGGCGACCGGCAGCGGCAGGACCGCGGGGGCCGGCAGCGTAACGCGCCGAGCGGCGCGATGGCCGACGCCCTGCGCCGCGCCGGGCTCGACGGCTCCGGCGGTCGCCCCTGATCCGTGCCGGATGATCCGGACGGCGGGTAAGAAACCCTCGGCGTCGGCGGCTTCCGGGAAGGAGGCCGCCGGTGCCGCACGGAACCACGACGGGGACGGGGCCGCCGACGCCGCACGATCCCCGCGCGCGCCGTCAGCGGATCGCGGGCGTTCTGACGGACTCCCCTGACAGGGACCGCCCCCTGGAACGGTCCCCTCCGCAGATCGCCGCCTCGCACCTCCGCACAGATCACAGCGTTTCGCACGGGCGGGCGAGCCGGGCCGTGCGACTTTTTTTACCTCTTGTATTGACTGGAGAACGAAGTCTGACCTAGGGTCCCGGGCAAGCGAGACCTTGCCTTGAAGGGACCCCCCATGACTCGCTCTCTCCAACGCGGGGCGTTGGCGGATGCGAGGCGCGCCGACCGCTCCCCATCCGGGCAAGACCTCGCCTCCCCCTGCCGTATCCGTCGCGGCAGGACCTCAGGACACGCCGAGCGGCGCGCCGCCACATGTCAGGCCCACCGGGTCGCGTACGGCCACTCGCAAAAGAACGCTCGTCATGTCCGGCCCCCCGCACGCCCCCCAAGACGGAAGGAAATCCGCGTATGGCCGCCAGACAGTCGCCTCCCCGCCGCCGTCGCACGCCGCTCCCGACCACCCTCGGCGGGATGCTCACCGTCGTCGCCCTCGCCCTCGCCGGTGTGACGGTCGCGTCACCGGCCGCCGCCGCCACCGGGCATATCACCGGCATCGGCGGCAAGTGCGTCGACGTCGCCGCCGCCAGCAGTGCCAACGGCACCGCAGTCCAGCTCTACGACTGCAACGGCACCGCCGCCCAGCAGTGGACCCGTAACGGCGACGGCACCATCAGGGCGCTGGGCAAGTGCCTGGACGTCACCGCCGCCGGCACCGCCAACGGAACGCAGATCCAGCTCTACGACTGCAACGGCACCGCCGCCCAGCAGTGGATCCACAGCGCCGCGAACGACCTGGTGAATCCCGCCGCCAACAAGTGCCTGGACGCCACCGGCCAGTCCAGCGCCAACGGCACCCGCCTGCAGATCTGGGAGTGCAGCGGCAACGCCAACCAGAAGTGGACCGCCCCGAGCGACGGCGGCCCCCCTCCCACGACTCCCCCGGGCAAGATGGCCGGAGCTCCGTACCTCTACATGGGCTGGGGCAACCCGCCGAGCCCGGCGACGGTCATGAGCGCCACCGGCGTGAAGTCCTTCACCATGGCGTTCATCCTGTCCGGCGGCGGCTGCACCCCGCGCTGGGACGGCTCCAGGCCGCTGACCGGCGGCGCCGACCAGGCCGCGATCAACCAGATCAAGGCCGCGGGTGGCAGCGTCCAGGTCTCCTTCGGCGGCTGGTCGGGCAACAAGCTCGGCCCGAACTGCGCCACCCCGGCCGCCTACGCGGGAGCGGTGCAGCAGGTCATCAACGCGGTCGGCCCGGCGGTCGTCGACTTCGACATCGAGAACACCGACGAGTTCGAGAACTACACGGTCCAGGACCGCATCCTCAACGGCCTGAAGATCGTCAAGCAGAACAACCCCAACGTCAAGATCGCCGTCACCTTCGGCACCGGGACCGGCGGCCCGAGCGCGGCCGGTATCCGCCTGATCAACCAGGCCAGGGCGCTGGCCGTGCCGATCGACAACTACACGATCATGCCGTTCAACTTCGGCGCCTCGAACATCTACAACGCCACGGTCAGTTCCTCCGAGGGCCTGAAGAACGCGCTGAAGGCGGCCAACGGCTGGACCGACGCGCAGGCGTACGCCCGGATGGGCATCTCCGGCATGAACGGCCTGTCCGACCAGAACGAGCTGACCACGGTGGCGGCCTGGACCCAGATCCGCGACTGGGCCAAGTCCAAGGGCCTGACCCGTCTCGCCTACTGGGCGGTCAACCGCGACCGTCCCTGCCCCGGCGGCAACGCGGGCTCCGAGTGCAGCGGCATAGCCCAGCCCGACTGGGAGTTCACCCGCGTCACGGCCGGCTTCTGAACCCCGACCGGTCCGCCCCGTCCGAGAACCGGTGACTTTCCGGTCACCGTCCGGTACGGGGCCACCGGAGCATGCCATCTCCCCTCCAGCGGACATCGGCTCGAAAGGAAGCACCGATGATCTCCACCAGCCCGCACCCCCTGCCCGCGCCACCCACCGGCCCGCACCGCACGCGAACCCCGCTCGCGCGAATCGGCGGCCTCCTCGCGGCGATGCTCCTCACCTCCGCCGCCCTCGTCCCCTCCGCCGCGGACGCCCAGACCGCCACCGTCCAGACCACCGCCGCCCAGGTCGCCGCGGCCCCCGGCCCCCTCGTCTGGTCCGACGAGTTCAACGCCGCCGCGGGCACCGGCCCCGACGCCGCCAAGTGGCGCCGCGAGGTCGGTGGCGGCGGCTTCGGGAACAACGAGCGGCAGTACTACACGGCCGGCAACGAGAACATCGCCCACGACGGCGCCGGCAACCTGGTCATCACCGCGCGCAAGGGCAACCCCGCCGGGTACGGCTGCTGGTACGGCTCCTGCGAGTACACCTCGGGGAAGCTGACCACCGCCGCGACCTTCACCCGCGCCTACGGCCGCTTCGAGGCACGGATGAAGCTGCCCAGGGGCAAGGGCATGTGGCCGGCGTTCTGGATGCTGGGTGGCAACATCGGATCGGTCGGCTGGCCCGCGAGCGGCGAGATCGACATCATGGAGAACGTCGGCAGCGTGCCGGGGCAGGTGCTCGGCAGCCTGCACGGCCCCGGCTACTCGGGGGGCAGCCCGCTGAGCGGCAGCTACACCCTCCCCGGCGGTCAGGCCTTCGCCGACGCCTTCCACACCTTCACCGTCGACTGGGAGCCCGGCTCGGTGACCTGGTACGTCGACGGCATCCAGTACTCCAGGAAGACCCCCGCCGACACCCGGGGCAACCCCTGGGTCTACGACCACCCGTTCTTCATGATCCTCAACCTGGCCGTCGGCGGGAACTGGCCCGGCTCGCCCGACGCCTCCACGACCTTCCCCCAGCAGCTGACCATCGACTACGTCCGCGTCTACGCCCAGGGCGGCGGCAGCGGCGGCCGTACCGGGCAGATCACCGGCATCGGCGGCAAGTGCGTCGACGTCGCCGCCGCCAGCAGCGCCAACGGCACCGCCGTCCAGCTCTACGACTGCAACGGCACCGCCGCCCAGCAGTGGACCCTCGGCACCGACGGCACCATCCGCGCCCTCGGCAAGTGCATGGACGTCACCGCCGCCGGCACCGCCAACGGAACGCAGATCCAGCTCTACGACTGCAACGGCACCGCAGCCCAGCAGTGGGTCCACAGCGGGGCCCGCGACATCGTGAACCCCGCCTCCAACAAGTGCCTGGACGCCACCGGCCAGTCCAGCGCCAACGGCACCCGCCTGCAGATCTGGGAGTGCAGCGGCAACGCCAACCAGAAGTGGACCGCCCCGGCGGCCTGACCACCCCTGTCATGGGCCGAGCGGTCTCGGCCCATGACGGGCTCCCAGCTTCGCCGTACGGTCAGAGCAGGCGCCTGATGTCGCCGTAGGCCCGGTAGAAACCGCCCCGCTCGGAGAAGCGGACGCCCTCGACGAGGTAGCGTGCCCCGGCCTCGCGCACGCCCTTGGGGAACTGCACGTTCCACCGCGTGTCGTAGCCCTCGCTGACCACCCGTACCCGGAGCCGCTCGCCCTCGCGGAAGCACTCCACCACCACGCCCTCGCCGGTGTGCGAGACCGTGTCGAGCACCACGGTCTCCAGCACGGTGGTGGGCTCCACCACCGCCAGCCCGGCGGACGCCTTGACGTCGACAGACTCGGGGACGCTGCCCCCCTGGGCCGCCCTGATCGCCTCCTCGGCCACGTCGATGCAGGCCAGGGTGCCGTCGGTGGTCACGATGTAGAGGCGGTCGTCGAGATACTGCATGGAGAAGGCGGAGCCGCAACCGGTGGCCAGCTTCCACAGGCGCTCGCCGCCCTGGTCGAAGCAGTAGATCGAGGAGTGATTGTCGCCGGCGAAGACGTAGCGGCCTTCGGGGGCGGTGGCGCAGGAGAAGACCGTGGCGTCGCAGCGGTAGACCGCCTGGCTGACGCCGTCCGACTTGCGCAGCCGGTGCACGGCGCCGCGCGAGGTGCCGGCGTAGACCGAACCGGCCTCCTGCCAGCCGAACAGCACCGCGCCGTTGATGGGCGTCTCCCACACCGGTGCCCCGTCCGCGGCGTCATAGCGGGCCACCCCGGTGGAGTGTCCGTGGTAGACGGCCTCGTCGTCGCAGCGGACCATCCAGGCCGAGTCGCCCCTGCCCTTGCGCGCCCACTGGAACTCGTCCTCGTGGTCGATCGTGGTGATCCGCCCAGCGCGGTCGGAGACGCCCAGCACGCCGTCGTGGATGTCCAGCCAGTAGATGTCGACATCCTCGGCGATCTCGTACGCGACCCTCGGGACCTTGCCGCCAAGGTCGTAGACCTTGCCGTCGTCGGCGCCCGCGTAGATCCAGAAGTCGTCGCCGACGATGCACTTGACCCCGTCGGGGAGCCGGAAACGGCCGGTGACGGTGCCGCCGTGGGTGACGGTGTAGACGTCACCGCGCTGGTTGCCGACCCAGCAGCGCTCGGAGTCGACGAAGATGCCGAACGCCGCCGCACCGCTGGCGAAGCGCCAGAGCACCGGTGCCTGGGTGGCGGTGGAGCGGGCGCTCTCCACGCTGCGCCTGGTGACCGCGCGGCGCTGGCGCACCCCCTGCACGGCGGGGGCGTAACCCCTGCGGATCTTCTCGTTGATCTTCTTTGCGGCGGCCGCCTCGGCCTTCGCCACGCTGGCGAAGGCCGAGGCCTTGGACTGACCGGACTCGCCGATGCGGCCGTACCTGATCGTCACCTGGGTCCCGTCGAGCACCACCTCGTAGAACTTGTGCGAGCTCCCGCCGTCCTCGGACAGCTCCAGGTACGTGCTCCGCGCGGTCATGCTCCACCCTCTCCGTTGGTCGACGCTTCCGGAGCGTAGGGCAGCCATACGACAAATAATGAAAAGTCAGGAAAAGTAGCGGCGAGGGCTGTCGATCGGCAGCCGGACTCGTCCGTGTTTCGCGCGCTCCGGCCTCCCCCGGATCGCGAGGGTGTCAGCCGCGAGCGGCCGCTGGGAGCGGGCGGCGGGTACGGCCGCACCCGGCTCCGGCCATCAGGCCCAGCATGGCCAGCACCGCCACCTCGAAACCCACCACCAGCCGCTGCGTCACCCCGGCGGGAATGTCCTCGCCCGCCAGGTCCACGCCGACCATCCGCACCACGTACGGGAGGACCACCAGGACCAGCACGCCCAGGGAGGCCAGACTGAGCAGCCGGATCGTGCGGGCGTACGGACCGGCCGCGTGCCGCCTGGCCAGGAGCAGTCCGGCGACCGGCATCGTCAGGAAGGCCACGAACGCCGCGTACCTGTGGATGCCACCGGACATCGACAGCGGCACGCCCGGCTCGTCGGTGGGGAAGGCGCCGATCAGCAGCATGCACAGGCCCCAGATTCCGACCAGCAGGGCCGCCGCGCGGTCCTCGCCCCGCCGGGCCAGCATGGCCCCGATGATCGTCGCGGCGGCGGCGAAGAGCGTGAGCGACAGGGGAAGCAACCAGCCGTCCGCCTCGAACGCGTACTCGCTGATCACCGTGTGCACCGGGTCGAGACCGGTGACCACGTGCAGCCCGAGCATCGTGGCCGCCCCGGCGCCGATCGCCGCGTAACCGCCAAAGACCATCGCAGATCCCGTGAACGCCTGACTTCCCATGCCTCAACGATGGCGGCGATCAAGATTCCGGAATATCGGAGAGAGCCCCCTGACGTCCCTGAACGGTCCCGTAAGGATCTCGGGGCCAGGTGGTGCCGTCCTCCCGGGGACGGTCCCCGCGCCATCTCCCTGACCTGCGCGAAGACCCGTGATGGTAGGGCGGTCCTCATCAGGGTCGCCCTCGGGGTGAGGCCTGCTTCCCGCGGGCACGCCACCCGTCGAGAAGCGGTCACGATCATGCCCGGCAATAGGCAGAGGGGGCGAGGATCAGGCTGACGCCCGCGGCCCCGCGACGGAACGCGTCAGGATCGGTAAGAGTGAACATGGCTTGGAGACTACGTACTGCGCCCCTCACCGTCATCAAGGCCTACCTTGATCCGTAATCCCCCCGAAGATGGATGTCAACCTCCCTCCCCGCCCCTTACCCTCACGTCATGCCGCACCCCCCTCCCCCCGCGTCATGAGCCGCCGTTTCCCGCCCACCGCCGTCGACTGGCTGATCGCGGCGGTCATGGCCGTGTTCGGGCTCGCCGAGGAGCTCAGCGGGCGCGCGTCGGCCTTCGGCCACGAGCAGTCCCCGTTGTGGCTGGTCGCGGTGATGGCCGCGGCGGCCCTGGTGCTCGTACGGCGCCGTGCCCCGTTCACGGTCCTGACCGTCTACTCGCTGGCGAGCGCGGTGAGCTTCGCGTACTTCGGCGACCTCGCCGCCGCCTGGCAGTTCTACACCCAACTCATCCTGCTGTTCACCCTGGTCAGCGAGGCTCCCCCGCGAGACCCCAGGACCGTGTTCGGGCTCGTGGTCACCGGACTCTTCATCGGGTCGATGATGCTGGCCGTCGACCACCCCTTCGGCCCGGGGGACATGGCGGTGGCCGCGGTGATGGCCTCGATCGCCGGCGGCACGGGCTTCGCCGTGTGGCGGCACCGGCAGGTCGCGGTCCAGGCGCGAGAACGCGGCGAGTTGCTCGCCCGCAAGGCCGTGGCCGAGGAGCGCACCCGGATCGCCCGCGAGCTGCACGACGTGGTCGCCCACAGCGTCAGCGTCATGGTCATGCAGGCCGGCGCGGCCAGGCTGATGCTCCGCCCCGACCAGTTGGCCGAGCGCGAGACGCTGACCGTGGTGGAGGAGGCCGGCCGAGAGGCGGTCGAGGAGCTCCACCGCATGCTCGGCCTGCTGCGCACCGACTCCAGCGAGGACGGGCTGGCCCCGCAGCCCAGCCTGGCCCGGCTGGAGGACCTGGTGGAGCAGGTACGCGCCGCCGGGCTGGAGGTGGAGCTGATCGTGCAGGGCGAGGCCCGGCCGCTCCCGGCCGGGCTGGAGCTGTCGGCCTACCGGATCATCCAGGAGGCGCTGACCAACACGCTCAAGCACGCGGGCCCGGCACGCGTCACGGTCACCGTCTCCCACCTGCCGCGTACGCTCACCCTGGAGGTCGTCGACGACGGCCCCAGAAACGGCCACACCGGTCCCCAGGGCGCCGGGCACGGCCTGATCGGCATGCGGGAGCGGGTCGCGCTCTTCCACGGGCGGCTCGCCACCGGGCCGCTGCGGGACGGCGGTTACGGCGTCAGTGCCTCGTTCCCGCTGGCGGTGCGGGCCACCGGGGAGGAACCCGCCGGTTGAGCGGGAGACCGTGAAGGAGAGCCGAATGACCATCACCGTCGTACTGGCCGACGACCAGGCCATGATCCGCCGCGGGCTCCGGCTCATCATCGGCACCCAGCCGGACATCCGGGTGATCGGCGAGGCCGCGGACGGGCGCGAGGCCGTGGAGACGGCCAGGCGTCTCGGGCCCGACCTGGTACTGCTCGACATCGCGATGCCCCGCATGTTACGAGCACGGTCTGGTCCGCCCCGGCGAACGCTGAGCTCAGTAGGCGAAGAACACCGTCTCGCCGTCACCCTGGAGGCGGACGTCGAACCGGTGGGACCGCTCCCCCTCCGGTGTCGCGACGAGCGTGCTCCGGCGCGACGGGTCCACCTCGGCGGGGAACCGCGCCTCCGCGGTGAGATAGACCCGGGTCCAGACCGGCTTGAGCAGGCCGCGCGCGAAGATCAGCAGGGGGATGTAGCCGTCGGGCCTGGCCGTGCGGAAGCGGTAGGAGCCGTCGGCCCCGGTCTCGCAACGACCGAACAGCCCCGGCTGGCAGATCTCCAGCAGCGCGTCGGCCACCGGCTCGCCCGCACCGTCCAGCACCCGGCCACGCAGCTCGATCGCGTCCGGATGGTCCTCCGGCACGACGAGGGGCCCCTCTGCGTACGGCAGCGCGTACCCGAAGAACGGGCCCACGGTCTGCGACGGGGTCTGCGACATCACTCCTCCTCAAACGGGGTCGCGCCCAGCACGACGTCCCAGCGGTAGCCGAGCGCCCACTCGGGCTCGGTGACATCCAGGTCGAAGGCGGAGATGAGCCGTTCGCGGTCCTTGGGCTCCGGGACCGACTGGAAGATCGGGTCGTAGGCGAACAGCGGATCGCCGGGGAAGTACATCTGGGTGATCAGACGCTGGGTGAAGGCGGTGCCGAACACCGAGAAGTGGATGTGCGCCGGACGCCAGGCGTTGGGGTGGTTACGCCAGGGGTAGGACCCCGGCTTGATCGTGACGAACCGGTAGCGGCCCTCGGCGTCGGTCAGGCAGCGGCCGAACCCGGTGAAGTTGGGGTCGAGCGGGGCCGGGTGCTGGTCCACCGGATGGGCGTACCTGCCGGTGGCGTTCGCCTGCCAGACCTCCAGCAGCGTGTTCGGCACCGCCCGGCCCCGGCTGTCGAGGACCCGGCCCGTGACGATGATGCGCTCGCCGATCGGCTCGCCCGCGTGCTGCCTGGTCAGGTCGTGGTCCAGCGGCCCGACCGGCCTGTGGCCGTAGACCGGGTCGAGCAGCTCCGCCGCCTCGGGATCGAGGGCGGGTCGCACCGGCGGGTACGAGGGGGCGCGGAGCAGGGTGCTGAGATAGCCGGGGGTGAGGTGGTGCGGGTGCGGATCTGTGCGGGTCACGGGCGGGCTCCGAAATCGAAGGGCAGGCCGACGTAGTTCTCCGCGAGCGTGGTCGCGGCGGCCTCTGAGGAGGTGACGTAGTCGAGATGTGCGGTCTGCAGGCGCCGCCCGTAGGGGTCGTCGGCGTCGAAGGTGTGCAGCAGCGTGGTCATCCACCAGGAGAAGTGCTGGGCGCGCCAGACCCGCTTCAGGCAGCTGTCGGAGTAGGCGTCCAGTAGGTCGCTGGAACCCGTCGCGTAGAACTCGGCCAGGGCCGCGGTCAGCAGCCGGACGTCCGCGACCGCCAGGTTGAGCCCCTTGGCTCCGGTGGGCGGCACGATGTGGGCGGCGTCCCCGGCGAGGTAGAGGTTGCCGTGGCGCATCGGCTCGGCGACGAACGAGCGCATCGCCGACATGTCCCTGGAGATGATCGGCCCCTCGGCCAGCGTGAACCCGGGGACCGTCTCCAGGCGTGCCCGCAGCTCGGCCCAGATCCGCTCGTCCGGCCAGTCGTCGAGCGAGGCGTCCGGGGGAACCTGGAGGTAGAAGCGGCTGATCTCCTCAGAGCGCATGCTGTGCAGCGCGAAGCCCCGCTCGGTATGGGAGTAGATCAGCTCCTTGGCCGACGGAGGGACCTGCGCGAGGATGCCGAGCCAGGCGAAGGGATAGTCCCGTTGGAAGACCGTCAGGACGCCCTCGGGGATCGACCGCCGCGAGACACCGTGGAAGCCGTCGCACCCGGCGATGACGTCGCAGTCGAGGCGTTCCCCATGGAAGGTGAGGTAGGGGTTCCTCTCCAACGAGTGCAGGGCGACGTCCGGGACGTCGAAGAGAATCTTCCCTCCGTCGGCCAGTCTGCGGGCGACGAGGTCCTTGACGACCTCCTGCTGGCCGTAGACGGTGATGGCCCGGCCGGGAACGAGCTCCTCGAAGGGGATGCGGTGCCCGGCCCCGCCGTACCGCAGCTCGATGCCGTGGTGCGGCAGCCCCTCGGCGCGCATCCGGTCGCCGACGCCCGCCTCGTTGAGCACGTCCACCGTGCCCTGCTCCAGCACCCCGGCCCGCACCCGCTGCTCGATGTAGTGCCTGCTCCGTGCCTCAAGGACCACCGAGTCGATGCCCCGCAGGTGGAGCAGATGGGAGAGGAGCAGCCCGGCGGGGCCCGCTCCGATGATCCCGACCTGAGTTCGCATGCGTCGAGCATTCCGCACCGTCCACCCCCGCACGCGTCACTCTTCCGTTCAGCGGAAATCTTTCAGCGCTGGAGGGCGGCGAGATCTCGGGAGAGCGCCCCGGCCGCGGTCCGCACGGCGGATGCCAGCCGGCGCGGGTCGGCGTTGTGCCGCCAGGCCACCAGTGACAGCGCCGCCACCACCCGGCCGCCCGCCCCCCGTACCGGCACCGCGACCGAGCAGGTGCCCACCGACATCTCCTCCTGCGTGCAGGCGATCCCGGTCCGGCGGACCTCCTCCAGCTCGGTACGGAGCCGCGTGGGGTCCACCACCGTGTTGGGCGCGTGCGGGGTGAGCTCCCCGGCGAGCACCCGCTCCACCGTCTCCGGGTCCGCGAAGGCCAGCAGGACCTTGCCGACCCCGGTAGCGTGCAGCGGCAGCCCTCCGGCCACCCGCGAGACGATCGGCACGGAGGTGGGCCCGCGCAGTCGCTCCACGTACAGCGCCCGGTCGCCGCGGAGCACCGCGAGCTGCACGTTCTCGCGGGTCGCGGCGTAGAGGTCCTCCATGTACGGCAGGGCGAGCTCACGCAGCTCCCGCGGTTCCGCCGCCTGGGCACCGATCTGCCACAGGAGCATCCCGACCCGGTAGGAGCCGTCGGGGAGCCGCTCCACGAAGCCGCCCGCCACCAGCTCCCCGACCAGCCGGTGGCCGGTGGCGGGAGGCAGCTCGGCCCGGCGGCAGATCTCGGTGAGCGTCAGCCTCACGTCTCCCGGCAGGAACGCGCCGAGGATCGCCATCACCTTCCCGGTGACCGTGGGCGCTCTCACGCGTCCCGCTTCGGCCGCCGAGGCCTAGGAGGCGGCACCCAGGCGGGCGGCCAGGATCCCGGCGCGGGCGAGCTGCACCTCGCGAGCCTTCTTCGCGGCGTAGCCCAGCATCGGCCTGACCCAGGCGTGCACCACAAGGATGTCTTCAACCTCGGTTCCCCCGTCCTTCTCGCTGAGAGTGAACCGGTACTCCAGACGCACCCCGCCGGGACTGTCGACCTCGCCCTCGACGGTCCGCGGCGTGTTCCGCAACGTCACCTTGATCATGTTGTCGTACTTGACGACGCCGAGGAACTTGAAGCGTTCCACCGAGGTGTAGCGGGTCTCGGCCTCCCCCTGCTCGATGTCCTTGACCGCGACCACCATGGGCGAGAGCCCTATGTAGCTCTGCGGCTGACTCAGGTGGGCACGGAGCGCCCCCGGAGTGTTACGGACGTGAAAAGTATTACGAAGCGTGACTTTTGGCATGCTCTGTCCCCGCTTGAAGATCTTTATTGAGAGACACTAGCGGGTTCCGCCATGTACCAGCGAGCATGTTGTTCACCTCGGGTGAGGGAATCGAGCCTGCGAGGCAACTCACGCCGGGAGAAGGGGTCCGCGGCGGCGTTGCGGATGTGGATGCCCACCGCGTAGATGTCCCTGACCTCCATGAGGGTGGAGTATCCCGGCCAGGAACGCAGATCGCTGCCGTACGCGTCGGCGAACGCGTCCACGTCGGCGGCGGTCAGTCCGAAGCGCCGCTGGCCGTGGTAGGTGTGGACCAGGTCCCACTCACGGGGGCCGACCGCGACGCCGTCCCAGTCGCAGAGCACCACATGGCCGTCCGTGCAACGCAGCAGGTTGTCGATCCAGGCGTCACCGTGCAGCAGCACGGGCTCGTCGTCCACGCCGAGGTCCAGCCAGCGCTCCGTCAGCTCCGCGATGCGGTCGCGCAGCCAGGCCCGCTGGCAGGGGGTGAGCTCTTCGGAGCGGTCCACGGCGCGGCGCACCTCGCACAGCGGGTCGACGAACCGCCGCAGAGCCATCGGCGGCACCGGCAGCAGGTGCAGGCTGCGCAGGATCTCACCCAGCTCCGTGGTGGTGGGGCGGCCGCTGGCCGGCACGTAGTGCCAGAACGTGACGACCCTGCCCTCGTGCACCACGGGCTGCTCGGAGATCTCATCGGCCGGGCGCACCGCGGGGAACCCCTGCTCGGCGAGCCAGCGGGCCACCGCGAGGACCAGCGGCAGCCGGGTCAGCGCGTTGGGCGCGGTGGCGATTCTGACCACGATCTCGCTACGCAGCTTGAAGACGGCGTTGCTGCGCACCCGCAGCAACTCCGCGTCCCGGTGATCGATGCCGAGATCCTCGCAGACCTCCCGCAGGACGGTGAAGGCCTCCTCGGCGAGCGACCCCATCAGCTGACCGGAGCCGCGCCGGTGACCAGGTCGTTCAGGCGGCGCACCGCCGCCGCCCTGTGCCTGGTCTGCGGTACCTCCGACAACAGCGCCCTCGCGCGGTTGAGCACGATGGAGGTGCGGTGCTCCTGCGGGACCTGAAGCAGTGCCTTCTCCGCCAGATGGCAGGCGTCGTCGACCTTGCCGTCGCGGACCAGGTGCGCCGCCTGGTCGAGCAGGATCAGCACCGGGTCGATGGCGTACGGTTCCGAAGGGCTGGTGGGCCCCGGCTTCCAGTCGACATCCTCACCCAGCTCGATCAGGGTGCCGATCCGGTAGAACTGCAGCCGCCGCTCGGAGAAGCGGAAGGCCAGGTGGTCGTGGCCCTCGGGAGGCATCCTGGCGAAGATCCGCTCCGCCTCGGCCAGCGCGACCCTGGCCGCCTTGTGCTCGCCCATCCGGGCCAGTGCCCGCGCCTCGGCCGCCGCGCCGAGCGCCGCCGGGGAACTGGGCGCGCTCCCCGCGAGCATCCTGGCCTCGCGCGCCAGCCGCACGGTCTCGGCCAGGTCTCCGTAGTAGTACGGCAGCATCGCCTGCTGTGCCCGGACGAGGGCGCGCAGCCGCACGTCACCCATGTCGTCGGAGGCGTTGCGCGCGGTGCCGTACCAGGCGTGGGCCTGGCGGGTGTCGCCGAGCTTCATCAGCGCGTCGGCCGACAGCAGCGCCAGCATGACCGTGGCGTTGAGCAGGCGGCGCTGGGCCATCGCGGGCTGACGGGTCAGGGAGAGCGTCCTGACGTCCGACAGCTCCAGCATGAGCCGGTAGAGCATCGGCACCGGCGCGCTGCTGATGTACTCGCGCCGGTAACGCAGCACCTGCTCGTCGAGCCGGTCGAGCTGCTCCTCGGAGACGGTGGAGATGGCGAGCGTACGGTCCAGGTCCTGACGGGTCCGCTCCACCTCGGCCAGTAGCCGGCCCGTCATCACGGACCGCGAGCCGAGCAGAGCGTGGTGGAACAGCGCCCGTCGCTCGATGTCGTCTTCGGACCGTTCCCGCTCCTCGGCCTGGTAGGGCGAGCGTCCCTCGCCGCCGGAGACGACCACGACCTTGGCGCCTCCGCCGTCCTCGCAGTAATCTCCGGCCAGGCCCAACCTGACGGCGTTCGCGCGGTACAGTCGGGCCAGCAGATCGATGGTCTGCGGGCGCGGTCTGGCCCGGTTGTTCTCCCAGGCGTTGAGCAGGTCGATGCTGGCCCGCGCCTCGCCCAGGTTCTGGCGCTCACAGAGCTCCTCCAGCTCCTGAACGGACTGCCTGGCCGACCATCCCCTGGCCAGGCGGTGTGCCTTGAGCAGGCTCACCCCGCAGCAGCCGTGGATGGCCTGCGCGGTCTGCCAGTGGTTCCACTGCCTGGACGCCGCCTGCTCGCGCCAGCGTCGCGCACATGCGGGCGAGTGCTCACCTCGGGCCACGGCGTCCCTCTCCCGGTCGCTGTTTACACAACATTAACAAGGGCGCACCACAGCGTAAACGCGTCCGTGCGCCGGATTCCCTTTATTCGCGGTTTCTCCACGGAACATCCATGACTTTCCGGTCTATTCCACTGATCCCGAGGGGGTTTGCGGAAGGACCGATTGCCTCAAGTGCCACGAAACCGCACTCTGCAAAGAGGCAAGTCACGAGTGTCCGCCAGGAGTGATCCGGATGATGGCAGAACGCGGCGAGGCCGTCGACCACCTGCGTCGGTTGGCAGCCCAGTTGGAGGCACACGCCTTCCAGGTACGCCTGAGGTCGGCAGCGGGGCTTTATCCAAGGCTCCATGTGATCAACCCGATGGCCCCCGCCAGGAGCGAGGACGTACTGGCCGCCCATGAGGACGACGGCGAGTGGTGGTTCTGGTTGTCCTGGGCCGGTCGCATCGGCCACGCGGAGGACGTCGCCACGGCCGCGGAGCGTGTGGCCAGTGTTCTTCATGTGATACGGAGATAGGTGATTCTTGGGGCTGACATGGGTAACACCCGGTGATCCAGCCCAGAATGGAGCGGCATCGTGAAAAGGATCCTGGTCGTGCAACGCCCCCGTCCCCCCCGCAAGCCGGTACCGCTCGACCTGCGCAGCCCCTCGGGTCGTACGCTCCCTTTCTGAGCGTCGGCAAAGAGACCTTCCCCGTACCCTCAGGGGGAGGTCGGGGCGACCGGCCTTCCGTCCCGGACGGGCTTGCAAGGGGCTTTCAAGCGTTCTGCAGGCGGTTCGGTAGACCTTATGCGCATGAACAGCGCCCCTTTCGCCTTCAGTGTCAGTGTGGTCGTTCCCGCTATGAACGAGGCCGAGAACCTCCCCCACGTCTTCGCGACCCTGCCGTCCTGGATCGACGAGGTGATCCTGGTCGACGGCAACTCCATCGACGACACGGTGGCCGTGGCCAAGGCCCTCCGGCCCGGACTGCGCGTCGTCAGGCAGACCGGAAAAGGCAAGGGCAACGCTCTCACCGAGGGTTTCGCCGCCGCGACCGGTGACATCATCGTCATGATCGACGCCGACGGATCGACCGACGGCAAGGAGATCCACGCCTTCGTGACCGCGCTGGTCGAGGGCGCCGACTTCGCCAAGGGCTCGCGCTGCGCCCCCGGCGGAGGATCCGACGACATCAGCCCGATCCGCTCACTCGGCAACACGGTGCTGACCAAGATGACCAACCGGCTGTACGGCACCCGCTACACCGACCTGTGCTACGGCTACAACGCCTTCTGGGCCCGCCACCTCGACGCGCTCGACCTCGACTGCGACGGCTTCGAGATCGAGACGCTGATGAACATCCGCGCCGCCCAGGCCGGACTCGTCATCCGCGAGGTCCCCAGCCACGAGCGCAGCCGGATCCACGGCGCCAGCAACCTGCACGCCGTCCGCGACGGCCTTCGGGTGCTCCGCACCATCCTCCGCGAGCGCGAGGGCCGCGTCGGCAGCGCCCGGCTCCACCGGGAACAGGTCGCCGCCTGACCTCCTCGGCCGGCTCAGCACTTCCGAGAACGGCGACCGGACGGCAACGCCGTCGGCCTGCCGGGCCCGTGAATTCGTTCGACCGCCGGGCCGGCGGCTGCCACGATGAACCTGATGTTCCGAGCGTAGTAGCACATCGATTCCGCCAAGGGGATGGTCGCCGACCACCCCCAGTCATCGATGTGCGAAACCAAGGACTCATCATGCAAATTCACGAATACGCGAGCTTTGACGCCATCGGCCTCCGTGACCTGATCAAGGCGGGCGAGGTCACCGCCACAGAGGTCGAAGCCGTCGCCCGAGAGGCCATCGCGATCGCGGACGCCGAGCTGAACGGGCTGGCGCTACCCCCGTTCGATCCCGCGCTCGGCCACGTTGTGGACGGCCCCCTGGCCGGGGTGCCGTTCCTGATCAAAGACCACGGGCCGGTGGCCGAGGGCGTGCCGTTCTTCCTCGGCAGCCGGGCACTGCCGGGCATCCCCGCCCAGCGCGACACCGACCTGATGACCCGCTTCAGGGCCGCCGGGCTGGTCACGCTCGGCCTCACCACCGTGCCGGAGATGGTGCTCAGCTTCTCCACCGAATCCCTCAGGTACGGACCCACCCGCAACCCCTGGGATCGTGATCGCGGCGTCGGCGGATCGAGCGGCGGCGCCGCAGCCCTGGTCGCGGCCGGTGCCGTCCCGCTCGCGCATGCCAGCGACGGCGCCGGGTCCATCCGGGTTCCCGCGTCCTGCTGCGGGCTGGTCGGGCTCAAGCCGAGCCGGGGCCGGGTCCCGTGCGGTCCCGGCATGGGCGAGCCGATGCTCGGCATGGCGTACGAGTTCGGGCTCACCCGCACCGTCCGCGATGCCGCCCACCTGCTTGACGCCGTACACGGACCTGGCGTCGGCGACAAGTACACCGCGCCTCCCCCGAGCGGCCGGTACGCCGGCGAGTTGGGCGTTGACCCCGGCTCACTGCGGGTGGCGCTGACCACCGAGGCCTGGTCGGGGGCGAAAGTGGACGGCGAGGTGGCCGCGGCGGCCGTCCAGGTCGGGCACATGCTGGAACGGCTGGGCCATGCTGTCACTTTCGGCCGTCCCGAGCTCGACTGGGACGATGTGCTGGCGAGCGCGATGGCCGAAGGCGTCGCGATCGCCTCGATGTTGCTGCGAGCGCCCCGGCAACCCGACCTCGACCACTTGGAGGCGGTCTCCCGGCAGTTGATACGAGTGGCCGGCGCGTACACGGCGATGGACATGATGAACGCCTTCGACGCGCAGAACCGAGTGACCCGATCGGTGGCCATGTTCCTCACCGGGCACGACCTGCTGATCACCCCGACGCTGGGACGCCTGCCCGCGCCCCACGGCACCCTGCGCTACAACGACCCCGGTTACACTTTCGCCACGTGGCTGGACTCGCTGTTCGACTACGGGCCATTCACGATGGTCTTCAACGCCTCCGGCCACCCGGCGATCAGCCTGCCACTCTGCCAGAGCGAGCATGGGTTGCCGATCGGCGTCCAGCTCATCGCCCCGTACGGCCGCGAGGACCTGCTGTTCCAGATCGCCTCCCAGCTGGAACAGGTCATGCCCTGGCACCGGCGAGCCCCCGCCTTCTTCGTCGGGAGGAGTTGACCGGCGGCGCGGCCGTCGCTCCTGATCGGAAGTGCCTTCAACCGCCGGCTGTCCGGCACCGGAACCCGTTCCGGCGGACCGGCGAGCGCGAGTTCCGAGTAGATGTCCGGGACGCGGCGACGGCGGGCGGCCCGGCCGGCAAGCGAGCCGGGGCACGGAGCCGCGGCGGCAGGCCGGTCTCGAGCAGGACGCGCGCCCCGGCGGACGGGCGCTCCCGTACGGACCTTCCCCCGGCCCGAAGGCCGGGGGAAGGTCCGTACTCCGCAGGACGCACCCGCCTCGCTCTTCCTCAAGATCCCCGCCCGAGGTCGGCCGGCGAGCGTCAGCCGTCCCGCTCCCCGTTGAGCACGCGTGTCACCCACTCCAGCGACCCCGTGCTGAGTGCTTCGTCCGCGAGGCGTTTGGCGGACGGCGTCTTCAGCGCGGCGAGAGAGCTGTCGATCCACGGCTGCACGTTCTGATGCCCCTGCTCGCGGTACTCGATCGCCTGGATCAGGCACTCCAGCTTGTCCGCGTCGCGGGCGCAGACGGCTTCGAGGCTGGTCTTCTCCTCGTACTCACCGACCGCGCCGCTCACCATCTCCGCCACGGGCTCGGGGAGACCGCGCACCTGGTCGGCGGTGACATCCTCGTTCTGTGCCGCCTTCAGGTAGGGCTTGGCGAGGTAGGGAATGTCGGTGACCCGCGTCTCCTGCGTGTCGTGGAACAGGCTCATGAAGGCCGCGCGCTCGGGGTTGCCGCCTTCCAACGCGGTGATCACGCTTGCGATGATCGCTGTCCGGAAGGAGTGATCGGCAATGCTTTCCGGGTCCCGTACTCCCGCGACCAGCCAGCCCGTGCGCCTGTAGCGCTTGAGCAGCCCGATCTCGTACAGCAGGCCGGCCAGCCTCGACGGTTCCTCGGCCATGGAAGCCCCCTCTCCCCCTCGGTGGATCACACTCGGAGCGTAGATGATCGCCTCCGACTCCTGCCGGGACCGCGGCGACACGGTGGCCTCGTCCAGCGTACGGACAACCGCGTCCCCGAGGGCATCGGCCGCTCAGGGGTCCGGTGCCGAGGGACGCGGCACGATCAGCGTTCACAGCGTGTGCGCCACCACATCGGCGTAGGGATCGGTGGAGTCCAGCTTGCCGATCAGATGCTCGAGAAGCACGGTCCCACGCCAGGTGTCCAGACTCGGTTCGACCATCAACCGCCCGCCCATACGGCGGCGGTGAAACATTCCAGAACGCTTCGACCACTGCGACATTCGAGCTAACAGACCTTTTCATACGACACCTCTGGAAGATATTGCGCCCATTCCTCGGGAGTGAGGGATCGCCCGGCAATGGCGCACAGCGAGGAGAACGGGTCGGCGGGCGTTGCCACGTCCCAGAGCCGGACGGTCTTGTCCACGCCTGTGGTGGCGAGAACGGTGCCGTCGGGACTGAAGACCACCGCGTTCACGATGTCGGTGTGGCCGGTGAGGGGTTGGCCGATCTGTCTGCGAGTGGCCACGTCCCACAGGCGGACGGTCCCATCGTCACCCGCCGTGGCGAGAACGGTCCCGTCGGGACTGAAAGCCACCGCGCGTACGACGTCGGTGTGACCGGTGAGAGGCTGACCGACCTGCTTACGGGTGGCCACGTCCCACAGCCGGACGGCGTTGTCGTCACCCGCGGTGGCGAGGGTCGTACCGCGAGGGCTCAAGGCCAGTGTGAGCGCTGCGAAATTACGGCCGGCAAGCGGTTGGCCGATCTGGCGGTGAGTGACTCTGTCCCAGAGGCGGATGCTGTTGTCGTTACCGATGGTCGCCAGAGTTGTGCCATCGGAGCTGAAAACCGTCACGTTCACGGTTCTGGTGTGACCGGTGAGGGGTTGACCGACCTGCTTGCGGGTGGCCACGTCCCACAGCCGGACGGCGTTGTCGTCACCCGCGGCGGCGAGGGTCGCACCGTTGGGGCTGAAGGCCACCGCGCTCACGAAGCCGGGGCCGATGGAGAATTCGCCGACCTGGCGCTGAGTGTCCCCGTTCCAGACTCGGACACTCTTGTCGTCGCTTGCGGTGACCAGAGTCGCGCCGTCGGGGCTGAACGCCATCGCGCTCACGAATTCGGTGTGGCCGGTGAGGGGTCGGCCGATCTGGCGGTGAGTCTCCCTGTCCCAGAGCCGGACAACACTCTTGTCGTCCCTTGAGATGGCCAGAGTCGTGCCGTCGGGGCTGAAAGCCACCGCACGTGCGAAGTCGGGGCCGGTAAAAGACCGGCCGATCTGGCGGTGGGTGGCCACATCCCAGAGCCAGACGGTCTCGCCGCGACCTGTGGTGGCGAGGGTCGCACCGTTGGGGCTGAAGGCCACCGCGGCGTTCGCGGAATTGGTGTGGCCGCTGAGGGGCTGGCCGAGTTGCTCGCCGGTGGCCACGTCCCACAGGCGGGCGGTGTCATCGTCACTCACCGTGGCGAGGATGCTTCCGCCGGGGCCGAAGGCCACCGCGTGCACAGTCCTGGTGTGGCCGGTGAGAGGCTGACCGACCTGCCTGCCAGTGGCCGCGTCCCAGAGCCGAGCGGTCCTGTCGTCACTCGCGGTGGCGAGAACGGTGCCGTCGGGACTGAAGGCCACCGCATTCACGAAATCGGTGTGACCGGTGAGAGACCGACCGACCTGCCGACGAGTGGCCACATCCCACAGCCGGACGGTCCTATCCAAGCCGCCGGTGGCGAGAACGGTCCCATCAGGACTGAAAGCCACCGCATTGTTGTGACCGGTGAGAGACCGACCGACCTGCCGGCCAGTGGCCACATCCCACAGCCGGACGGTCCTATCCAAGCCGCTGGTAGCGAGAACGGTCCCATCGGGACTGAAAGCCACCGCGTTCACGCCTTCGGTGTGACCGGTGAGAGACCGACCGACCTGCCGGCCGGTGGCCACATCCCACAGCCGGACGGTCCTATCCAAGCCGCCGGTGGCGAGAACGGTCCCATCGGGACTGAAAGCCACCGCACGTACGATGTCGGTGTGGCCGGTGAGAGGCTGACCGACCTGCCGGCGAGTGGCCACGTCCCACAGCCGGACGGTCCCGTCGTCACTCGCGGTGGCGAGAACGGTCCCATCGGGACTGAAAGCCACCGCGTTCACGGAATTGGTGTGGCCGACCAGTTCTTCTCGTGCCGGGTCGGCGAGAATGTCGAGCATGATGTGGCGGGCTTCGGGGGTAGGAGCAAAATGCCGTGATGTGACAGCAAGCAATTGGGCTATCTTGGGATCGGCTGTTCTGAGTTCTGCGCTCTGCAGCGCAAGTTGGCGAGACAGAGTCGCCTTGGCCTGCTTCTCCGCCTTGGTCCGCTCCCCCTCGGCTATCGACCGCTGAACGTCGGCGTTGTTGGCCGCGTTGACAGCGGCACCGGCTCCCGCCAATGCCCCGATCAGCAGAATCACCAGGCTGATCACAGCCAGACGGCGTTGCCTGACGCCACGGGTCACGGCGCGAGTACTGGCCTCAAGGAAAGTGCGTTCCAGCCGGGTCAGCGTCAGCTGGCGACGACCGGTGGCCGCCCATCGCTGGACGGTCTCCAGGCGATTGCCTCGAAGCAGGTCCCCGTCTTTGCGTTCGTGCTCTTCCCAATGTCGGGCCGCGGTGGTCAGCCCGTCCAGGATCGCCAGTCCGTCCCGATCGGCATCCACCCATCGGCGCAGCCGCGGCCAGGCGCGTAACACCGCCGGACGCAACAGGCTGATCTCCTCTTCTCGGGTGGAGATCAGGTAGGAGAACGTCTCCAGGATGCGTTGGACCGCGGCTCGCTCTGGCTCTGGCCGCTCCTCCAGCAGGTCGGCCGTCGATGCCGGGCGGGCGGCCTCCACGTTGTCCTCGGCGATGACCACCAGCCGCAGGAAGACATCTGGCACCAGTTCCCGCTCGGCGCTGCTCAACGCCTTGTACGCCTGTTCGGCCAACATGCCAAGTGCCGGATCCGCCACCTCGGGTGCTCGGATCCCACGCGCCCGCGCACTGCCCGCGCTGAGCAGCCCAGCGGCACCGGCTCCGCTGCCGCTCACCAACGCCAGCAGCAACTCCCGCGCCGACGGCCGTGCGTCAGGATCCTTCGCCAGTGCCGCGGCCACCAAGGCCCTCATCGAAGCCGGCAACGCACTCAGATCCGGCTCCAGCGACAGCACCCGATGCATCGTCGCGCCCAGACTTTCGGCCCGGAAGGCGTCCTGACCGGTGACGGCGAACAGCATGATGGCACCCCAGGCGAAAACATCCGCCGCCGCCTCGGCACGCCTTCCGGTGAACACCTCTGGGGCTATGTACGGCGGCGTGCCCGCGACCACTCCGGCCGAGCTCAGCGACATCTCCTCGGTCCGCGCTATGCCGAAGTCGATGACCCTCGGCCCGTCAGCCGCCAGTAGCACGTTGTCCGGCTTCAGGTCCCGGTGAACGACCCCGGCATCGTGCACAGCGGTGAGTGCTGTGGCGATCGCGGTGGCCAGCCGGTGCAGATCGTCTCCCGTGAACCGGCGTCCGCTCCGCACCACCTGGCGCAGGCTCGCCCCCTCGATGTACTCGCTGACGATGTATGGCTTGTCCCCATTCGCATCGGCATCGAGCACGCGAGCCGTACAGAAAGACGCCACCCGCTGAGCCGCGGTGACTTCGCGCTGGAAGCGGTCCCGCAACCCGGGATCGTTGGAGGCGTGCAGCACCTTGAGCGCGACCCGTGCGCCCTGTTCGTCATAGGCTTCATAGACGACACCCTGACCCCCCTCGCCGAGCCGTCCGGCCAGCCAGTACTGCCCGATTCGCTGTGGGTCTCTCGCTGTTAACGCGCCCATTTCGATCACTCCGTCGCGGTGAGTCGCCGACCGGTTGGACGCGCCAAGAACTCCGAATGTTCTGAAGCGCGAACGCGATAAATGGCTGGCTTCGTTCTGCACTGACTCCGTACGATCAACGAACATTTAATGCTCTTCACCACGGCGCGAGGAAGGTCACGAGACGCGATGCTGGATCTACTGCTCGATCTGGAGACCCAGGATCCCGACGATGTGCTGACCCTGTGCCTGGTCGCGACCCATCCGGCGGTACGGCTGCGCGCCGTCACCGTCACCCCCGGGTCAGCGGCCCAGGTCGGGCTGGTCCGGCACGTGCTCAGACTGGTCGGCCGAGACGACGTCCCGGTGGGCGCCAGTGATCCAGGCACCGGCAAGGACCATGTGTCCGCCTTCCATCACCGCTGGCTCGGCGCTCCTGCCCCTGCCCTGCCGGACGCCCCGCCCGGCGCCCTGATCGCCCGGACCCTGGAGCGCCATCCCCAGGCCACGCTTCTCACCGGCGGCCCACTGCACAACCTCCGGCGGTTCCTCGACGAGCATGCGGGGGCAAGACTGAGCCGGTGGGTGGCCCAGGGCGGGTTCGCCGGTGACAACATCGTGCCGCCCGAGCACCGGCTGCCGAAGTTCGACGGCCGTACCACGTGCCCGACGTTCAACTTCAACGGCGCCCCCGGGGCGGCCCGGCTCGCGCTGTCGTCCGGTGACCGGATCGCCCGGCGCGAACTGGTGTCCAAGAACGTCACCCACGGAGTTCGCTACGACCGGGAGTTCCACGAGCGGCTGCGGCCGTACCGGGACCGCGCGGCCGGGCTTGCCCTGGTGTTCTCGGGCATGGAGCACTACCTGCGCAAGAAGCCGGGGGGAAAGCTGCTGCACGACCCCACCGCGGCCTGCGTGGCCATCGACCACGCCATCGCCGGCTGGGCGGAGGTCGAGATGGTCCGGGAGGAGGGCGGCGCGTGGGGCGCGCGGCCGGCCGTCGGCAGCCAGACGTTCATCACGACCGCGATCGATCGCGAGCGGCTCTTCGAGACCTTTGTCGGCGCGGGCACCGTTTGATCTCGCACGGTGGTCGCGCGTCGTGCGGAACCTCGCCTCAGGCCGCTTCCAGCGCCTCGGCCACGGAAGGGAACATCTCGAACACCTGGGTCAGGCCGGCCAGGTTGAGCCGACGGGCGAGGTTGCCCTGAACTCCGGTGAGGATGACCCGCACTCCCTCGCTCAGGCCGTGGTGGCGAACCTGGAGCAACTCGCCGATCCCCGAGGAGTCACAGAAGGTCAGGGCCGACAGGTCGAGGATGAGAAGCTGCGAGGGCAGGGCACTCCACGCCCTTCCCATCTCCTCCCGCAGCGCCGGCGTGTGGTAGTGATCAAGCTCCCCACTCGCCCGCACGACGAGCGCGGTGCCGTGCAACCCCGAGGTGGCGGTGAAAGCAGGCTCCGCCTCATTTCCCACGAACATGACCAACCTTCTGACCTACCTTGTCCCAAGCAACACAACTGTCTCATACGGTGTGAACCACCCCGGTGGGCCACGGAGCACGCCGACCTCACCGGTCGTTCACGTCGTTCCGGGGAACACCTTCATCGCCTCCTCAACCGTACGGCGGGTGTCGAACAGCTCTGCCACTCCGAGGCGGCTCAGCCGGTTCCTCATCGCGGCGGAGAGGCCGACGAGGACGAGCGAGCCCGTCAGCCGGTGGACGCGGGTAAGGGCGTACATCAGCACGCCGTACCCGGTGGAGTCACAGAAGGTGACCTCGGTGAGGTCGATCACCAGGCGCGGGTGATCGGTCGCCCGCAGGGCGACGTCGGCCTGCTCCCTCAACAGGGGTGAGGATCCGTAGTCCAGCGCCCCCGCCGCGTACAGGGTTGTGAAGTGACGGTGCCTGTCGGTTCGGATCCGGAATCCCGCACCGTCTTCGCCCCTCAACATCGGTATCCCCTCCTGACTATGTGCCAGGTGCCCCCGAACAGGCGGTTCCAATCCTGGCGGGCACGGCCGACCGGTGGTGACATAAGGAGCTCAGACCCGGCGACCTGTGGATCAGCGGCGTCGACGCCGACCACCCGGGGCAGGTGCTCATCCTGCACTTCGACGGCACCGCCTGGTCACCCGAGTACGGTCCGCTGTTCCGCGCCCACACCGCCACTCAGCAGTACGACGAGACCGGCGACGTCGGCGACACCGGTCTGGCCCGGGTGCCGGGCACCGGCACGCTGTGGGCGGTGGGCTCGGTCGGCATCGGCGACGACGAGAGGGCCTTCGTGCTCCGCCGCTGAGCCTCCCCGCACGGCCACAAGGTCTCCGGCTTGGAACAGACGGGGTCCCTGCCGGAAACATGCCCTCCGTACTCTGCGGACATAGCGCCCCCAACCCCTCAAACGCCACTACTGATTCCCTCAACGACACAGCCGGGACCCCGGGGACGACACCTCCACCCCCGAGCGGTCCGCGCTCGGCGAAAAAATCCGCGAAAAAGTCAGTCAGCTGGCGTAGTCTCTCTCAAACTCCAACAAAGAGGGAGTACGACATGAAAAAGGTCTTAATCCTCCAAAAGCCTCGGCCGCCCCGGAAACCCGCCCCCCTCGACCTCCGCACCCCCTCAGGACGAGCTCTGCCCTTCTGACAGGAAGAGCCGGTTGACGAACCAGAGGATCATCCCGATCGCGAGCAGGACCCCCGCTCGGATGTAGACGTCCGCCCCCCTGCCGGTGACCGGCAGCGCCAGGACGAGACAGACCAGCGCCCCCAGGGCGGGCATCCAGCTCGGCGCCCGGAAGTGCTCGTGCTCCACGCGCTCCCTGCGCAGGACCAGCACGGCCACGTTGACGATCATGAAGACGCAGAGCAGTAGAAGCACCGTGGTGTCGGCCAGGTTGCCCACGTCGCCGGTGGCGACCAGCACCGCCGCGACCCCCACGGTGAAGACGATGGCCACCCACGGGGTGGATCTCGTCGAATGGACCGACGCGAAGATTCGCGGCACGATCCCCTCCCGCGCCATGCCGTAGACCAGGCGCGAGGCCATGAGCATGTTGATCAACGCGGTGTTGCCCACCGCGAGCAGCGCGATCAGAGCGAACAACTTGGGCGGGAACGCCAGCCCGGCGACCTTGACCACTTCGAGCAACGGGCCGGACGAGGTGGTCAACGTCCTGGTGTCGACCAGCATGGTCGCCGTGAACGCGACCCCCATGTAGATGATCGCCGCGGCGGCCAGGCCGCCGAAGAGCGCCCGGGGAAAGTCCCGCTGCGGGTTCTTGGCCTCCTCGGCGAGGTTGACCGAGTCCTCGAAACCGAGCAGCGCGTAGAAGGCGAGTGCCGTGCCTCCCAGAACGCCGAGGAAGGCGCCGTTGACCGGGTGGAACTCCAGGGCCCGGGACGGCTCGCCGTCACCGGACAGCAGGGCGTAGATCCCGATCGCGATGATGACCAGCAGGCCGAACGCCTCGATGATCGTCAGCACCACGTTGACCTTGATGGACTCGGAGATGCCGGCGAAGTTCACCAGGGTGACCAGGCCGAGGAAGATGAACGCGCCGACGACGACCGGCAGCGTGACGAACTCCGCGAGGTAGTTGCCACCAAAGGCCCGTGCGGCGGCACTCGCCGAGGTGATCCCGCTCATCATCACCGCGAATGCCACAATAAAAGTGACAAAGGGGATATTGAACGCTTTATTCACATAAAGCGCAGCACCCGCGGCCTGCGGATATTTACCGACGAGTTCGGCGTAGGCGGTCGCCGTCAGCGCCGCCAGCAGGAAGGCGACGAGGAAGGGCAGCCACAGGGCTCCCCCGACATAGCCCGCGACCTTCCCGACCAGCGCGTAGATCCCCGCGCCAAGGATGTCGCCCACCACGAACAGAAGCAGGACCCTGCGCCCGATAACCCGCTTGAGCGAGCGCTGACCGGAACCGGATTCGACGATCACCTCAGCCATACCCCGCTCTTACCCACCGCGAGGACGAAATCACACCAGGTCACTTGAGTCACTTCTGTAAGTGCCGTGAAAGTGACGCGCAAGTCCCTGGCCTTACCGTCCCACCTGTCACGAAATGCAATGAAAGGTAAAAATGTTCCGCGCCTTTTCCTCCCGCCGTATCGCTGTCGCCGCCGCGGGAGCCGCTCTCATATCGATGACCGCCGCCTGCGGCGGCTCGTCCGGCAACGACGCGATCTGCACCGAGGCCGCCTGGACGAAGATCTTCACGGACTACAGCACCTCCGCCACGGCGAGCGCCGGTGACCTCAGCAAGTTCAACGACGCCACCGCCAAGCTCGCCGCCGACCTCAAGGCTCTGGCCGGCACGGCCGACGGCGATGTGGCCACCGCGCTCACCGACCTCTCCACCTCGTTCGGTGCGATCAAGATCGACCCGAACGACCCGGCCGCCTCGGCCTCGACCCTCGGGACGCTCGGGACGAAGATCCAGGAGGCGACCACCAAGCTCGCCGCCGCCTGTTCGTAACCGGACCCGTGCCTCCTGGCGACAGGAGGCACTCCCGGTACGGTCGCCGCTCCGCCTGCGGGGGGCAGTGCGGCGCGGCGACCGTACCGAACATCTCCCGAGGCCCCTGCCACCGCACGGCAGGGGCCTCGCCCGTTTCACCCCGCCCCGGCCCCACCCGCGTCCCGGTCCCCACCCGCGTCCCGGTCCCCACCCGCGCGGGCCCGGAGCGGGGAAGCGCCGGCCCGAGGCGACGGCGGGGTGCTCCCCAGCCCGCACCGGGCCGGACCCGTCAGACCCCGCGGGCGCGGGCCTGCTCGTAGCAGCGTTCGAAGCCTTCGAGCACCGTGGGCCAGGAACTGCGGACGGGCTCGGTCTCCCGGTTGTTCGCCGCGATCGCCTGGCGCAGCTCACGGTCGCGCACCAGCCTGGCCACCGACGCGACCAGGTCGTCGAAGCTCCGCCCGAGCAACCCCTCCTTGCCCTGCCGGACGAAGTCGGCCACCCCGCTCTGCGCGCGTGCCACCACCGGCACCCCCGCCGACCTGGCCTCCAGCGCCGCCAGCCCGAAGGACTCGCGGGGCGCGGGAGCGACGAACACGTCCGTCACGGCGAGCAGCTCGCGGATCTGGTCGCGGCTGTAGCGGCCGGGAAGCGAGACCCAGCCGGTCATCCCGTTGGCCCTCAGATAGCGCTCCATCCGCGATCGGGCCGGGCCGTCCCCGACGATCGTGGCCCGCATCGGCGTCTCCCGAGGCACCAGGGCACGGGCCTCCCGCAGGAGCCGCAGCAGCCGGACCGGCTGCTTGCGGGGCGCCAGCCGCCCCACCGCGACGACATGCACCGGGTCGGACCGTACGGAATCCACAGAAACGGACTCCACGGCAGGGGGTGCGACGCGCCAGCCGGAGACGTCCAGGCCGTTGGAGACCACGTGCACCGGCACGCCGGGACCGGCCACCGCGCGGATCGGCAGGGCGGCCGCCTCGCTCACCGCGGTGCCCACCAGCCCCCAGCGGTGCCATCCGAACAGCAGCCGCAGCCCTCGGTAGAGCGCCCTGGTGACCGGGTCCCACATGCTGTGCACCGTGACGACCAGGGGCAGCCCCGCCCGCGTCGCCGCCCGCACGCCCATCCAGGCGAACGGCGAGACCGCGCCGGTGTGCACGTGCACCACCTCGGGGCGCCGCGCTTTCACCAGACGGAGCAGGTGTCCCACCCCGAACGGGTGGACCGGCAGGTCGAAGGGGAGTCCCGCGACGATCCTGTGCACTCCGGGAAGGGGCTCCCCCGGGGTGGCGGTCGCCACCTCGACATGGTGACCGGCCTCCCGCTGCATCCGGATCAGATCGGCGACCTGCACCTCGATCCCACCCAGGCGCGGCAGGTAACAGTCACTGATGTGGAGGATCCTCACGATGCCAGCGTAGACCCGCGTGAGATCATGCCTGCGTGCCCCCGAGGGCACATCCAGCCCTCGCGAACGGAGTCAGCCTGATCAGCAACGTCAAGACAGCGGTGTTCTTTCATGCCCATCCCGACGACGAGGCCCTGCTGACCGCGGGCACCATGGCGATGCTCGCCGCCGAGGGACACCGGGTGGTGCTCGTCGTGGCGACCTCGGGTGAGCGAGGCCAGGCCGACCTCGAACCCGGTGAGGCACTGGGCGCCGCCCGGATGGCCGAGCTGTACGCGTCGGCGGCCGCGCTCGGCTGCGCCCGGGTGGTGAACCTCGGCTACGGGGACTCCGGGCTGGCTCCCGGCGGCGGAATCGCCGACGACAGGCCGGACAACGCCTTCATCGACGCCGACACGGAGGAGGCCGCCCGGCGGCTGGCCGCCATCCTCACCGAGGAGAAGGCCGACCTGCTGACGACCTACGATCCGGCGGGGGGCTACGGGCACCCCGACCACGTCCAGGTGCACCGGGTCGGCGGCCGGGCCGCCGAGATCGCGAAAACCCCGATCGTGCTGGAGGCCACGGTCAACCGTGACCCCCTGCTGCGAGGACTGCGGCTCGTCCGGAGGTTCTACCCGCAGCTCGACATCCGTGCCTTCGAGCGGGCCTACTCCCCCGGCGAGGTGATCACCCACCGGGTCGGCGTGCGGCGCTTCGCCCGCCAGAAGCGGGCGAGCATGGCCGCCCACGCCTCCCAGGCCACCGGCGCCGACACCCGCACGCTCGGAGTCATGCTCAAGATCCCCCAACCCCTCTACCGGCTGGTCTTCGGCACCGAGTGGTACGTCAGGCGGGACGTCCCCCTGGGCTCCCGCCTGAGGCACCCGTTCGAAATTCCTCCCCGAGGATGAGTCCGGAAGCGGCACACTGGGGCGGGGGTGTTACGTGAAGAGCAGATTGCTCCAGGTTGGGCTGTCGGTCGCGTCGCTGGCGCTGGCCGCCACACTTGTGATCTTCCTGCCCCAGATAGTGGCGGCCATGACGGGCAAGCACGTCTCCTGGTCACAGATCGGCGCCCAGTTCGCCGGGCTGGGTCCCGGAGAGGTCGCGCTGATGGCCGGCGTCTGGCTGCTCAGCCTGCTGGCCTACACGTTCGTGCTGACCGCCTCTCTGCCCGGCCTGACCCACCTGCAGGCCCTGACGTTGAACGCGGGCGGCAGCGCGGTGAGCAACCTGCTCCCCTTCGGCGGCGCGGCCGGAGTGGCGATGACGTTCGCGATGACCAAGGGCTGGGGCTTTTCCGTCCGGGCCGTCATGGTCTCCACGCTGACCAGCGGCATCTGGAACACCCTGTTCCGGTTCCTGCTGCCCGCGGTGGGAATCGTGGCCCTGCTGTTCAGCGGGCAGCCGCTCAGCCCCGCGGTGACCAGTGCCGGCTGGGCGGGTGCGACGTCCATCCTGGTGCTGGTCGCCGTGGTGACCGTCGCGCTCTACTGGGACCGTGCCGCGGGCGTCCTGGGCCGGGTCCTCGATGCCCTCGCCCGCCTGCTCCCCCCTCGGATCCGCCCCGGCCGCCATACCGCCTCCGAGGCGCTGGCCAAGCTGCGGGCCGACACCTCCGAGATCGTGCGGAACCGCTGGGCCGGGCTGACCCTGGCCATGATCTTCTTCCTCGGTTTCCAGTGGCTGATCCTGGTCGTCTGCCTGCACGCGACCGGCGCCTACCCGGGTCTGGCCCAGTCGATCGCCGCCTTCGCCCTGTCCCGGGTGCTGACCACGGCTTTGGTGACCCCCAGCGGTACGGGAATAATGGAGGCGGGAACCATCGGCGCGCTGGTCTTCTTCGGTGCGCCGCTGGACTCCGCCACCGCCGCCGCACTGCTTTTCGGGTTCTGGACCTACACTGTCGAAATCCCCTTCGGTGGACTGGCGCTCGGCGCATGGTCGTTCCTGCGCCGGCGTGAGAACGCCACACCGGCCCCTGAAAAGGAGTCGATCGGCCGCTAGATTGGGAAATACCTTGTGTGCGATTGGAAGGCCCACATAGCGTGGCGGCTGACATGGTGGCGTTCCGAGTTCTCGGCCCGGTCGAGGCGCATTCCGGTGAGGACCAGCTCGACCTGGGCGGGCTCCGGCAACGTGCGGTCCTGGCGCGCCTGCTCGTCGCGCGCGGGCAGGTCGTTCCCGTTGACTCCCTGCTGTACGACCTGTGGGACGACGACGCGGCCAAGGGCGCGCAGTCGGGCCTTCAGGTCTACATCTCCCGGCTGCGCAGGGTGCTGGAGCCCGGCCGGCCACGCGGAGGTCCCAACCGGCTGCTGGTGACCGTGGCCTCGGGCTACGCGCTGCGCGCCGCCCCCGAGCAGGTCGACGCGCTCCGCTTCGAGACGCTGGTCCGCACCGCCGGAGAGCACCTGGAGGGCGACGACCCCGCCTCCGCGCGGCCCCGCCTGGAGAAGGCCCTGGGTCTGTGGCGCGGCACCCCGTACTCCGACTTCGCCGACCAGCCGTGGGCCGAGGCCGAGGTCAACCGGCTCGCCGAGCTGCGTCTGGTGGCCCGTGAGCGGTACGCCGACAGCGGCCTGCGGATGGGCATGCCCGCGGAGGCGGTGCCCGACCTGGAGGCGCTGACCACCGAGCACCCGCTCCGTGAGGAGGGCTGGCGGCTGCTGGCCCTGGGCCTGTACCGCTGCGGGCGGCAGGGCGAAGCGCTGGCGGCGCTGCGCAGGGCGCGCACGATCCTCTCCGAGGAACTCGGGATCGACCCCGGCCCGGCGCTGCGCAAGCTGGAGTCCGACATCCTGTCCCAGGACCCGGGCCTGCAGCTCGCCGCCCCGCCGCCGGCCAGGCAGCGCCAGCAGGTGACCGCCGACACCTGGCCGCCCCGGCCCACGGTGGCCCAGGTGGAGCTTCCCCCGCTGGAGCCCGAGCCGTTCGTCGGCCGCGACGCGGAGCTGAGCAGGCTGACCACCGCCGCGGCCAGGACCGGCCGTTTCACGGTCGCGATCATCAGCGGTGACGCGGGCGCGGGCAAGACCACCCTGGTCCGCCAGCTCAACAGACGGCTGTCCGACGACGGGTGGGGCATCTCCTCCGGGGCCTGCCCCGACAGCAGTGCCACCCCCCCTGGCTGGGCCTGGGTCGAGATCCTGCGCACCCTGGTGAGCGCGGCCGGTCCGGGCGAGTACGCCGCGCTGCTGGCCCCGCTGCTGGACGACGCGGCCCCCGAGCCCGACGACGACCAGGCCTCCGGCGGATTCCGGCTGCACCGGGCGGTGGGCGGCTACCTCGCCGCCGTCGCCAAGGAGACGCCGATCCTGCTGACCCTGGAGGACCTGCACTGGGCCGACGACCAGACGCTGGCGCTGCTCCGCGCGCTGCCGAGCCTGCTGGCCACCAGCCGGGTGCTGCTGGTGGTGACCTGCCGCGACAGCGAGCTGAGTGACCAGCAGGCCGACGTGCTGGCCGCGCTGGCCAGGCTCGGTCCCGTCCGGGTCGGTCTCACCGGACTCGACACCAAGGCGGTGGCCGAGCTGGTCCGGGCGACCTGCGTGCGCGAGGTCGACGAGGACGCGGTCAACAGCATCGTCGAGCGCACCGGCGGCAACCCCTTCTTCGTCCGCGAGACGGTGCGCCTGCTCGACGCCGAAGCGGTGAGCGACCGTGCGACGGCCGCCGAAGTGATCTCCGGAGTGCCGTCGGGCGTCCGTGACGTGCTGCGCAGGCGGATCTCCCGGCTGCCCGCGGCCGCCCAGCAGATCCTGCTGCAGGCCGCGGTGATCGGCCGCGATGTCGATGTGGACGTGCTGGTCGACGTCTCCGGCGACGAGGACGCCGTGGTCGACGCGGTGGAGGCGGCGCTGCTCGCCGGGCTGGTCACCGAGCCGGGCCCCGGCATGCTCCGATTCGACCACGACCTGGTCCGCGACACGCTCTACTCCGACGCCTCCCGCCTGCGCCGCTCCCGGATGCACGCCGCGGTGGCCGCGGTGATCGAGCGCAGGAATCCCGGTGACGTGGCCGCGCTGGCCCACCACTACGACTCGGCGGGCACCAGCGAGACCGCCATCAAGGCGGTGCACTACGCCCAGCTCGCCGCCGAGCAGGCCGAGCGCCGTTTCGCCCACCGCGAGGCCGCCACCCTGTGGGAGCAGGCCATCGCCGCCTTCGACAGGTCGGGCATCACCCACACCCCCGACAGCACCAGGGAGCGCCTGCTGCTGACCCTGCGGCTGATCAAGGCATTGGCGCTCTGCGGCGACATGGCCGCGGCCCGCAGGCGGCGGCGTGAGGCGATGGACGCCGCACTGCCGCTGGGCAACCTGGAGCTCACCGCCCGGGTGGCCGCCTCGCTGGCGGTGCCGCACAAGGGCATGGCCCGCGACTTCACCCGTACCGCCTGGGAGATCGTCGACGTCGCCGAGCAGGCGCTGGTCGAGTTGCCCGCCGGTGAGCAGTCGCTGCGGGCGAGCCTGCTGGCCACGCTCGCCCTGGAGCTGGAGGGGTCGGCCACTCCCCGGGGCGAGCAGGCCTCGCTGGAGGCCGAGGAACTGGCCAGGCGATCCGGCGACCCCGCCCTGCTCGCGACCGCGCTGAGCGGGCGGCTGCGCCAGTCGTACGGCATCACGCCGGTGGGCGAGCGCGAGGTCATCGGCAGGGAACTGCTGGAGGTCGGCAGGGCGACCGGGCAGATCTCGGTGCAGGCACTGGCCCACCTCGTGCTGATGGAGTGCGCGGCCGCCTCGGGCGCGTTCGCCGAGGCCGACGCGCACGTGGCCGCCACCGAGAAGCTGGCCAGGCAGTACGGCCTGCCCGCGCCGGCCGCCGTGGTCGCCTGGTACGCCGGGCAGCGCCTGATGATCGCCGGTGACTTCGCCGGGGCGGAGCGCGCCTACCGCGACGCCGCCCGGCTGACCGCCAGGGCCGGCATGCTGGAGGGCCGCCAGGACCTGCCGCTGATCACCACGTTCTGCCTAAACCTGGTCAACGGGCAGGCCGCCGAGATGGTCGAGCCGCTGGCCGAGGCGCACCAGCGCGGGGCCAAATGGACACTTGACGCCTACGCGGTGGCCCTCGCCTCCGCGGGCCACCATCGCGACGCGAGGGCCGTCATCGCGGTGAAGACGCCGGTGCGCCCGGACTTCCTCTACGAGCTGGCGATGATCTGGCGGGCCCTGGCGGGCATGCTGCTGGACGACCGGGAGCGGATGATCGAGGCGTACGACACGCTGAAGCCGTTCGCCGACCGGATCGCGGGCGCCGGCACCGGCGTGGTGGCACTCTGGCCGGTCGCCCTGACCCTGGGCGACCTGGCGCTGCGGCTGGGCTTCACCGACGCGGTGCGGCCGCACTACGAGAACGCCCTCGCGGTGGCCGAGCGGGTCGGCGTGAGCCGGTGGGTGGAGGCGGCGCGGCGCTCCCTCGGCGGCTGACACGACTCAGCAGGCGACCCTGAACTTCTCGCTGCGCAGCGGGGCGTCGCCGGAGACCGAGAGCACGACGCGGTACCAGCCGGGGTTGTTGACGATCCTGGGCTGCCACTCGACGGTCTGCGTCTCGCCGGTGAAGCCGGAGCTGGTGCCCAGGTAGGCGTACCAGCGGTGGGTCTTCGAGCTCCAGCGCTCCAGGCGCCAGCCGTAGGAGACGGCGGCCCGGGGGTCGTCGTTGCCGACCACGCCCTGGACCCGGTAGGGCCTGTCGCAGGGACCGAACGCGTCGAGCTCGCTGACGGTGACCTCACCGGCCACCGGGGCCTGCTCCGTGGTGGCCGGCACCGACTGCGAGGAGAGCACCACGGTCCGCACCGGTGCCCGCGTCGCCGTACCGGCCGTGCTCTCCGTACCGGCCGGGGTCCGGGCACCGGTGCCGTACGCGGTCTCCACCCCCAGGTAGGCTCCGGTAAAGGCAAGGGTGGCGACGAGCAGCTTGGCGACACTCGCGGTTCCACTCGCCACCACCGGCGCCATACTGCTACGCGAACCCATCACAGACACCTTCCTTTGTTACTCCCAGGTGTATGCCAGGGTGGTTGCTCTGGAGTTGACGTCCGCTTGCAGTCTGTGTGCCTGAGGGGGCTCCGCCATAACGGATGAGGTAAGCCTGCCCTAATATCGAGTCAAGCAGGCGGAACAACCGTGGTGGTGACGTTCAGAGTGCGATCTGTTGTGGCGGGTATCCCTGACCCGACTTCCGCGTCCTTCCTGGGCATGCCCCTGTGGCTCTGGGTGATCGTCGGCGGCGTGGCCCTGTTCGGCGCGTTCCAGGTCTACTACTGGGTCGGCCACGTCCTGGGCTCCAGGCTCTACACCTCCCGGCTGGGCACCAAGATCGGCCAGGAGAACATCCTGCGGGTCGAGAAGGTCGTCAGGAAGTGGGGCGCGCTCGCCGTCTACGCCTGCTTCTGGGTGCCCGGGCTGCGCCACACGCTGCCCTGGGTGGCCGGGGTGCTGCGGATCTCCTATCCCTGGTACGTCGTGGCCAGCGCGCTCGGCTGCCTGACCTGGGTGCCGGTGACGTCCTTCGGCCTGTACTCGGTGATCTGGGGCTGGCTGGAGCTGGTCGTGCGGTCGCCGCTCCTGGCGGGCCTGGTGGCGGTGGCGGCGGTCGCGGTGATCGCCTGGTTCGTCCGCCGACGCCGGCGCCGAGTCGCCCGCAGCGAGGCGGACAGCCAGGTCGCCGCTCCCTGATTCTCCCCCGGGCCGTTTGACGCGCCGGCACCCGAGAGCCGCCTCTCCCGGTCTCGCCCACCCGACGCCGATGTCAACTTTTCCATAGCCAAACAGCCAACTTCCGCATATCGACGGTGGCCTCTGCCAGCATGGCTCGCATGCATCACGGGGGAATCCGCCTCATCACCCGCGCGGCGCTGGTCGCCACGGCCACCCTGGTCACCGCGTCTCCGACGCCGGCCCTGGCCACCGGCCCCTCGATATCCGCCCTGATCACCGGAGGCACCGCGCCCGCCTGGCAAGGGCGTGCCTCCGTGCCCTCGGTGCCGGGACGGGCCGCGTACCTGTACGACACGGGCACCGGAGCGGTCCACCTGAGCAAGCAGGCCGGCAAGCGGATGCCGGTGGCCAGCCTGACCAAGGTCATGACGGCGTACGTCGTGCTCAGGGAGGCGAGGCTGGACGACACCGTCACGATCCAGGCGGCGGATGTGCGGCACGCGGCCTCGAACGGCGCGACCCACGCCTCCCTGCGCGCCGGGGAGCGGTTGACCGTCAGGGACCTGCTTTACGCGGTCATGCTCCCCTCGGCCGCGGACGCCTCCCACGCCCTGGCCCGTGTCTACGGGCCGGGCAACGCGAGGTTCGTGGCGAAGATGAACGCCACCGCCCGCTCCATGGGCCTGGTCGACACCGCCTACGCCAGCGCCGACGGCCTGCCGAGGCCCGCCCCCGGCCATTCCACGGCCCTGGACCAGGCGAAGCTGGCCGACATCGCGCTGCGCGACCCGGTGCTGCGGACCATCGCCTCCAGCAGGCGCCACGTGGTGGCCAAGTCCAAGGTCCATCGGGCGCACTCCTGGACCAACTCCAACAAGCTGCTCGGCAAGACGCCCGGGGTCCTGGGCCTCAAGACCGGCTACACCAGCGCCGCCGGATACTGCCTGTCGTTCGCCGCCGACCGCGACGGCCACCGCCTCATCGGCGTCATCCTCGGCGAGTCCAGCGCCGACCGGCGCTTCCAGACCGCGACGCGGCTCCTGGACTGGGCGAGCGAGCAGACGCCGCCCGAGCTGTGATCAGGCGGTACGAACCGCACCTGCCTGGCCGCCCCTGGAGCATCATCGACCTGACGAAACGCATGCGTATCGGCAATATCCGGCAATGACCTTTCTCGGGGATGACGAGACCGCGGCCATCGGACCATTCAGAATCGTCCGGATGCTGGGAGTAAGGGGGCATGGGCCGGGTCTACCTCGCCACCTCGGCCGGCGGGAGGTCCGTGGCGGTGAAGGTGGTACGACCCGAACTCGCCGGTGATCCGTCCTTCCGCCGCAGGTTCAAGGCGGAGGTCGAGGCCGCCATGGCGGTCAGCGGCGCCTTCACCACGCCGGTCGTGGACGCCGATCCCGACGGGCCGGTGCCCTGGCCGGCCACCGTGTACGTACCCGGCCCCTCGCTGCAGAGCGAAATCGAGGTGGACGCGCGCCGCCCCGCAGCACCGGCCACCGTTGAGGCGGATAACGTCGCGCCGCGGTGCGGCGCCCGCGGCGGAGTCGTGATCGTCGAACGCGCGTGACCTCGACCTGTCCGGCCGAGCGGCACCGTCGCCTGGGCATGGAGATCCCCGCCGACCGCCGGAAGAAGATCGCCGACAAGACCACATCAAATTAGATGTTGCCACAATTACCCCCTAAGTAAGTCACCGAATTAGCGGACGGCCTTCTCGGACACCGCCTCTCCGGGCGCGACCGCGCGGGAAGCGGCCTCCACCGTTCCCAAGATCTTCCGAATGGGCCAATAGCCGCGCGTCCGACATTTCTTCCCGCACACGCGCCTGGGGCAATACCCTGGTAAGAGCTGAAGCGCATGGCATCGGGGTCCTGGAGACGCGCCCGGAGGGAAGACGTGCCGAAGTCAAGGCTGCGCGATCGGGGGTATTCCTCGCGGGGGGGCACAGGGTGGGGAGGCGCATCCAGGCGTTCCCGTGCCGAAACTCGAAGACGACAGCGACCAAACTCAATAGTGGGCTTTGCGACATGGCCCTTTGAATTCGTCTGGATTCGAAAGAGGTGGTCTACCATCGCATCGAGTCGTCCATCGCGACGGAGACAACTGGCGCGATGGATCATATTTTTCTACGTCACCAACGTGCTCTGGAACACGTGGGAGGTCTACCAGGGCAACCCGCAGGGCTTCATGCCGTATCTCCGCGGCGAACAGGACCTCCTGCCACTCCTCTATCTCCCGCCGCCCCTACTCAAGGCGAACCTGTCCTCGTGGGTAGACCTGTCGTTTCTGGCCGTGCTGCTTCTGATCCTGTTCTGGGCGATCGGCCCGCACGGCCCACTGAAGGTGATGATCTATCTTCTCGTCGTGTTCGCCATAGCGCTGGCGGCACCGATCAGCCGCGGATCCACCCGCGCCGCGGTCGTCTCGGCGTGGACCTGGTGGATTCAGACGGCATGGCCGTGGCTCGTCAAGGCCGCCCTGAGCCCCTGGACGACAGCGGTTCTCGGCCTGCTGCTGGCGGCCGGTTGCCTCATGGCCTTCCTTTTCACCGGTCACCAGGTTCTCCGTATGGCCAGAGAACTGATCACCGACGAGATGGACCTGCTGGACGCGACGCGATTCCTCACCGTTGTTCTCGGGGGCGCGATCGCTCTCGGCGTTATCTCGGAGATAGCCGCGTGGTCCGTTCAGCTCATGCGAAACAGCCACGCCTTCCCCGGCTGGTCGCCCTTCCTGTGGACCGTCTTCATCGCGACCCTGGCCGCCACCACCGCCGTCACCCTGGAGATGACGTCGGAGGTCCGGCTTCCCTCCCCTGAGGAAACCGAGGCCGCTGCTCCTCACCGTGGGCCCGGCGAGGATGACCCCTGGCCATGACCGGGGACCGCCGAGCCCGCACGGTGAGGTCGGCGGTGCGGGGCGGCTTCCACTACCTTCACGCCTCTCCCGCGGAGGCACCGCGCATCAACCCGTGGCACGCGATCGCGGCGGCGGCCACCACGTTGAGCGAGTCCACGCCCGCGGCCATCGCGGTGGGGCTCATCGGGATGCACACCCGCTCGTCGGCCTCCCGCAACCAGCGCGAGGACAGCCCGTCCCCCTCCGACCCGAGCAGCAACGCCACCCGGTCACTCATCTCGGCGGTGTCCATGGGTGTGGCGCCCTGATCCGGGGTCAACGCCAGCATCCGGTATCCCGCCGCTCGGATCTCCTCCAGTCCTTCGTACCAGTTGTCCATGCGGGCATACGGGATCGCGAAAACCGCGCCCATCGACACCTTGACCGCTCGCCGGTAGAGAGGGTCGGCGCAACGCGGCGAGAGGACGATCGCGTCGACCCCGAGGGCGGCGGCACACCGGAAGATCGCGCCGACGTTCCCGTGGTCGACCAGGTCCTCCAGGACCAGGATGCGCCGGGGCCGGGCGCCGGGCAGCCGTCCGGGATCACGACCGGCGCCCCGCTCCGGGGCCCCTCTCTCCGGGGAGGAGGCGCGGCCGGACAGGACCTCTCCGGTAGCCGGCAGGGGGAGACGGTCCATCGCGGCGAGGGCGCCTCGGTGAACCTGGAAGCCGGTGACACCCTCCATGACGGCGTCGTCCACGATGTGGACCCGGCCTTCGAGGGGGTCGAGGAGGTCGGCGAGGGGCTCGGCCCAGCGGGGGGTGAGCAGCACGGAGCGCACGGGGTAGCCCGCCGCGACGGCGCGTCGGATGACCTTCTCCCCCTCGGCTATGAAGAGGCCGTGCTCGGCCTCCAGGCTCTTGCGCAGCTCGACGTCACGCAGATCGGCGTAGTCGGCCAACTGGTCGGCCAGGTGGGGGTCGATGGCTTCAGGCACCCTCGAATACTGCCATGACCCGCCTGAGCTGCCATATCAGCGCGTGGACGAGGAGCATGGCGGAGCAGCCGACGACCACTCCCGCGCCCAGCCTCGTCACGAGTTCGGCCATGCCACGTGGCGGGAAGGCGATGGGCCAGGCGATCGCGCCCAGCAGGATGGACAGGGCGGTGGCCAGGAACACGGCCATCCGCCCGCAGGCGGGGATGATCAGCCGCTCGGGGACCGGCCGGGGCTCCATCCTGGACAGGCCGCGCCAGGCCCACCAGAGCACGACCGCCAGGCCGACCACCGTGGAGGTGTACTGCAGCAGGCGGAACAGCGGGAGCACGTCCGCCACCCGGGTGTCCAGCCAGCTCCAGCCCCACATGGCGGAGCTGTAGGAGTGGGTGAAGGAGTCCCAGAGCTTGTGGGTGAGGGCGCCCACCGCACCTCCGGCGATCACGGCGGGCAGCCGCCGCACCCCGTACATGCCGGGGGTCAGGGCAGCGGCGCGTCCGGCGAGGCCTGGGGGCAGGAGCGCGGTCAGCGGGTCGCGAAGCACCAGATGGAAGACCGCCAGCAGCACGACGACGGCGAACGGGTCGATCGTGAGGACGCCCTCGTAGGAGTGCCAGATCATGTAGTCGGGCAGGAACGGGAAGAAGATCGGCAGATCGGGCACCATGGCCCCCAGGGCGAGCGCCCAGGGATCGAGCAGGCGGCGCATCCGCTCCGAGGAGATCAGCGGCAGCACCGCGGCCACATGACTGGGCGTGAACGGCACGGGTTTCCCTCCGACGATCCACTGGGGCAGGTCCATCCTGTGACACGAACACAGCGCGCGGGCGCGCCGCCGTACGGGCGGGGCTTGGCCCAGGGAGGCGAGAGACCGTCTCCCTGGGGAGCGGCGGAGACGGCACTGTGGGGAGCTTTGCCGCTTCCCGGCATTCCAACACTCTGTGACGACTAGATTACCGAACGCCGTTGATCGGGGATTCGGGGGTTGTCGTGACCGACCAGATTGTGCTGGCGCCCAGCGTCGAGTGGCTGCGCGACGCCCGCAGGGCCCGCCTGCTCTCCGCGGCCACCCTCCTCTGGCTGGGCGCGGAGAGCGTGCTCGGCATCGCCGCGGGGCTGGAAGCGCACTCCGTCGCCCTCATCGGCTGGGGCACGTCGGCCCTGGTGGAGGCGGCGGCCAGCCTGATCGTGGTCTGGCGGTTCACCGGTTCGAGGACCGGTTCCGCACACGCCGAGGAGCGGGCACGCAAGGCGGTGGCGGTCAGCTTCTGGCTGCTGGCCCCCTACCTGGTGCTGCATGTGGCGCACGACCTGGACGCGGGCCACCGGCCCCTGCCGAGCCTGCTCGGAATCGCTGTGACGGCGACCAGCGCGATCGGCATGCCGTTTCTGGGGGTGGCCAAGCGGCGGCTGGCCATCCGGTTGCGCTCGGCGGCGACCGCCGGCGAGGGGACGCAGAACCTGATGTGCGCGCTGCTCGCCACGGGGGTGCTGGCCGGACTGGCACTGAACGCCGCCGGGTGGTGGTGGGTGGATCCCGCCATGGCGGTACTGCTGGCGGCGGTGGCGGCGCGGGAGGGACTCAGGGCATGGCACGGGCACTCCTGCCGGCACTGACCACGCGCCTCCCCCACCGGCGGACGAGCACTCCCGGCACCGGCGGCCGCCGGAGCGCAGGGTGCCACTGTAAACACATATGGTGATAACAGCACCAAAAGGGGTGTTTTGCCACAGTAACCGTTCCAAGTACAGTTCCGTGAATATTGCGGACAACCTCCCGATAGGGTGACCCGCTAGCTTCCTGACATCGACATCGAAGAGGGAACCGTGGGACGTCACCGTACGGATGAACTCGAGGACGGCTACAGCTCCTACAGGGAGGCGCAGCCCAGGCGGAGGCGTGGGGGACGCGGCAAGGTGCTGGTCCCGCTGGCCGGTTCCGTCGCCCTCGCGGTGCTGCTCGGTGTGGCCGCGTTCGTGGTCATCAACCGCGACCGCGGGTGCGCGGGTGACGCACTGCCGCTGCGGATCACCGCCTCGCCGGACATCCAGCCCGCCCTGTCCCAGATCGCCGAGCGCTTCAACAAGGCGGCCCACGAGATCGAGGGCAGGTGCACCACCGTCGCGGTGACCAAGGGCGCCTCGGCGACCGTGGCCTCCTCCCTGGGCGGGGTCGGCGGCAAGGCCGCCCCGATGGACCTGTGGATTCCGGACTCGGGGCTGTGGGTGGCGAACCTGCGGGCGAGGAACCAGGATGCGCCGGAGGCGGGCGCGTCCATCGCGCACTCCCCCATCGTCATGGTGGCCTCGGGTTCGGTGATACCGAACCTGAAGAAGAGCTTCGGCGAGGCCAGCTGGGGCGGCATGATCAGCGCCGCCAACGTGGCCAACGTCGACGGTCCCGGCCGCAAGGTGCGCGTGCTGGTGCTGGACCCCTCGCTCAACGCCGCCGGGCTCGGCGCGCTCCTGGCCGCCGCCGGAGTGGCCACGGCCTCGGGCGCGGGCGAGGAGCAGCTGGTCGGCGCGCTCAAGAACCTGTCGGGATCGACCTCGACGGTCCGCGACCAGGACGCGCTGCTGTCCAGCCTCGGTGTCAAGGGCAGCAAGGCCCCGCTGGGCATCGCCTCGGAGCAGGGTGTCTGGGCGTTCAACAAGGTCAAGAAGCCCGAGGTTCCCGCCGTGCCGCTCTATCCGGCCGAGGGGACCATCAACCTCGACTACCCGGTGGTGATCACCGCCAAGGACGCCGCCGTACGCAAGGCCGCCGAGGCGTTCCAGAAGGAACTCGCCAGCGAGCCCTCCAGGAAGACCCTGCAGGATCAGGGCTTCCGCACCCCGGACGGCAAGGGCGGAAAGGCGATCTCCGGCTCCGCCGGCTTCCAGGCCAAGGCGCCGCAGGCGATCGAGCCGCCCGACGGCAAGACCGTCGCGAGGATGTCGCAGACCTGGTCCCGGATCAAGCTGGGCACCAGGCTGGTCACCCTGCTGGACGTCTCGGGAACCATGGCCCTGCCGGTGCCGGGCACCGGCATGACCCGGATGCAGGCGATCAGCAGGATCGCCGTCGAGGGCATGAAGCTCTTTCCCGCCAAGAGCGAGCTGGGACTGTGGGAGTTCTCCACGCACCTCGACGGCCAGGGGGTCGACTACCGCGAGACGGTCCCGGTCGGCCCGCTCACCGAGGACATGAACGGCGTGCTGCGCAGGGACGTGATCAACCAGAAGCTGATCGGCGCCCAGGCCAAGGCGACCGGCGACACCGGGCTCAACGACACCCTCGCCGCCGCCTACCAGCAGATGACCGACGAATACCAGAGCGACAAGATCAACACGGTGCTGATCCTCACCGACGGGGCGGGCAACGACGACCCGGACGGGGGGATCAGCAACCAGCAGATCCTGAAGCGGCTGAGGGAGCAGTTCAACCCGGAGAAGCCGGTCAGCGTCCTGATCATCGCGTTCGGCCCCGACGCCCCCAAGGGCAAGCGCCAGATGGACGCCCTGGCCAAGGCGACCGGCGGTGACGCGTACATCGCCAAGGACGTCCTGGAGGTCAGGAAGTTCTTCCTGGAGGGCATGAAGCGCCGGCTCTGCGCCCCCAACTGCTGACCCTCCATCGCGTACGGCTGGTGTCACATTGGCATCAGCCGTACCAATTTCCCCAGGTCATACCAGGTTGGCATGATATTGACCCGTCTGGTCAACCGGTTGCGGGGAGGTGACGTCCTACGCGTGTGGGGCCTGGAACGGGCGAGTGGTGAAGCCCGTGAACGAGCCCGTCCCGCGGGGAGGAATGTCCGTGCCCGGATGGCCGACCGTCGGCCGAACCGACGATCAACAACTCGTTGAGACGCTGCGGCGCGCCGACACGACGGCGCCCGCGAGCCTCTACGACTCCTATGCCGAGCGTCTCCACGACTATGCCCACTCGCTGCTGGGCGACCGCGAGCACGCCGCAGGCGCCGTACACGACGCCCTGGTTACGGCCCAGGGCCACGTGGACCGCCTGCGCGACCCCGGTCGCCTGCGCGCGTGGCTGTACGCCCTCGTACGGGTCCGATGCGCGGGTGCGGAGCAGCGCGGCGGCCCACGGGGGACGGCACCGCCTCCCGACGTCCACGACGACCCGGGCGAGCGGGAGCTGGCCGCCCTGGTCCACGAGGCGATGGCGGAGCTGGGCGGGCAGGAACGCGAGGTGCTGGAGCTTTCGCTCCGTCACGACCTCGGCGGCGGCGAGGTCGGCGCGGTGCTCGGACTGACCTCCAGGCAGGTGACGGCGAGGCTCTGCCGGGCCCGCGACCACCTGGAGAACGCGGCGGCCGCCGTGGTGCTCGCCAAGGTCGGCCGGGCGCACTGCCCCGACCTGTCGGCGATGGTCGACTCGTGGGAGGGCCCCCTCACCACGATCCTGCGCAGGCGGCTGTCGGCCCACATCGGCCGCTGCGAGGTATGCGTGGAGCGCAGGGACCGGCATGTCTCGGCCGGGCGGCTGCTGGACCTGGTGCCGTTGGCCTACCCGCCGCTCTCGCTGCGCCGCCGGGTGATCGAGACCTGCCTGAACCCGGAACTGAGCGAGGAGCGCGCCTCCATCGTCGCCCGGGGCGACCACTTCGACAGGACCGGTTTCCCAGCGGAGGGGCAGCGGCCACCGGGTCGCCGGCGGGCGGGGAGGAAGGACCCGGCCGGCAGGCGGGCGCGCGACGAGGGGAGCCGTGGGACCGGGCAGACGGCGTCTCCCACGGGGAACGCCGCGGACGCCCGGTCCCGGCGCGCGGCAACGCCGCCGGAGGGTGAGGGGCGGCGTACGGAGGTACTGCCGGCGCAGCGGCGGAGGCAGCGGAGGCGCAGGGGGCCCGTGCTGCTGCTGGCGGCGGTGTGCGTGCTGGCGGCCACCGGGGCGGTGGTCGTGGTGGGCGGGCAGGACCTGGCCGGCGGGGCGTTGGGGAACGCCCAGGCCGCACCGGGTACGGAGCCCGCGCTGATCACGCTGGAGCCCGGCCCGGAGCCGACGCCCGACCTGCCGCCGGAGGAGTCGGAGACAGCGGACCCGGAGACGGAGAGCGCGCCGACCCCCACTCCGCGAAGGACCCAGGAGACCGGGATGCCCGCCCCCACCCCCACCGCGGCGCGTCCGGCGCCGACCCGCAGGCCCTCGGCGGGACCGTCCCGCACCACCCGCGCCACCACCCCGCCTCCCGCGGCCGGGCGGCTGACCGTCTCGTGCCCGTCGGACATCGGAGAGGGCGCCGGGCAGATTCAGCTCGCGGCCCGCAACGCCACGCTCTCCTGGTCGGCGACCACCTCCGGCGGGCTCGACGTGCATCCCGCCCGGGGGCGGCTGAAGGCGGGGGCGAGGGCCGTGATCTGGGTCACAGCCAGGGATCCCTCGGAGAGCGGCGCGGGACGGGTCGCGTTCAGGTCCGCCGGGGGCAACACCGGATGCGCGATTTCCTGGGAGAACCCGGAGGCGGACGCCTCCGCGCCTCCCCCGGACCCGGCCCCCGACCCGACCCCGACCCCCTCCACCGGGGCGAGCTCCGAGGGGGAGATCGGCTGACTCCCGCATCTCGTTTTACCTAACACCGAGACTTCTCCCAGGAATCCGGTAAACCATGGACTGGTGCCGAGCGTCGGCATTGACGTCCATGCTGAGTGATTGATCACATGAAGGCGCGATCAGTCACGTCATTACCAACCGGGAGTTTCGGAGATGTCGATCAACCGCAGAGTGCTCAAATGGGCGCTCACCTTCGCATGTGTCGCGGGGGCCGTGATCGCCTTGGTGGACATCGACACCCCGTTACGCCTGGTTCTCACCCCCCTGTTCCTGTTGGCGGTCCCAGGCATCGCAGTGGTAGGACTGTTGCGTGATCGTGACCCTCTTGCGGCACTATCAGTGGGGGCAGCGGCAAGCCTGGTTGTGAACGTTCTCTTGGCCGCTGCCATGCTCACTTTTGACGCGTGGTCGCCTCGTGCCGGAGTTGCGACGATCGCGGTGCTCGGCGGTTTCATATACGTACTACGTGTGTTGTATCGGGGGAGCGGGAGCTTGCAGACCGAACAGGGGGTCAGGTCAAGGTGAACATCGTCATCGTTCGCCCGGGAGACCTCGGGGAGTCCGAGATCTCACGATGGCGGGAGTTACAGGTAGCGGACCCGTCGCTGGACAACCCCTTCCTCTCCGTGGAGTTCGCGCTCGCCATGGGGCGCCTGCGTGACTACGTCCGCGTCGCGGTCATCCAGGACGACGGCAAGATCGTGGGATTCTTCCCCTACGAACGGCACAGCTTCGGGATCGGCAAGCCGCTCGGCGGCTTCCTGACCACCTGCCACGGACTGATCTCGGTTCCCGGGCTCGACCTGGATGTCCGTACCCTGCTGCGCGCCTGCAAGCTCTCGGTCTTCGACTTCGACCATCTGGTCCCCGGCCAGCCGACGTTCGCGGCGTACGAGTCCGACGTGCGACCGGCGCCGGTGATGGACCTCAGCGTGGGTTTCGAGGCCTACATCGAGCAGGTGAAGGCCAACTCGCCGAAGAACCTCAAGACCGTCCGCTACAAGGAGCGCAAGCTCGGCCGCGAGCAGGGCGAGATCCGCTTCGAGTGGGACTCGTCCGACCTCGGCACGCTCCGCACGCTCACCAACTGGAAGTCCGACCAGTACCGCAGGACGGGCCGCGTCGACCGCTTCGCCCAGCCGTGGATCGTCCAGTTGCTCGACGAGATGCACGCCGAGAAGTCCGAGAGTTTCGCGGGTGTCCTGACCATGGTCTACGCCGGAGACAGGCCCGTCGCCGGGCACTTCGGCCTCCGTACCGCGACGACCCTGGTGGGCTGGTTTCCCGCCTACGACACCGAGTTCGCGCGCTACTCCCCCGGCATCATGCACCACCTGCACATGGCCGAGCACGCCGCCGGCTCAGGGCTGCGGCAGGTCGACATGGGCAAGGGCGGGCGCGAGTACAAGAGCTGGCTGAAGAGCGGTGACCTCTTCGTCGCGGAAGGCCGCGTCTCGCGTCCCTCCCCCGCGGCCGCCGTCCACTGGATCGGCCGTACCCCGGTCAACAAAGCACGAACGATCGTTACGGATCGCCCGCATTTGTACAGGCTTGCTGACCGTGTGCTGAAGGGGTTCGGCCGTATGCGCTCCCCCGCGCAGAACCAATCAGGCACTCCGGTCGTCAAGGAACCATGGGGAGTGGGTTAGACCGCTCCCGTCATCGCACCCCATTCGCCAGGACCCTCGCATGCATCCCTCATCGCATTCGCCATTTCCCCCGATCGTTTCGATCGTCTATGGCCCCGGGTCCGTCCGCCAGTCGCCCCTGACGACAGACCGCCCGGAAGGACATCCGTCATCATGAGTCCCGAAGTCGCCAAGCACTACAACAACAAGCCGCCCTTGAGGGCGGTGCCGCCCATCGAGCGGTTCACCCCCATCACCCCCAACATGGCGATCTCCCCGACTGTCAGCGTCGTCGTACCGGCCATGAACGAGGCGGAGAACCTTCCGCACGTCTTCGCGACGCTGCCGCAGTGGATCGACGAGATCGTCCTGGTGGACGGCAACTCGGTGGACGACACCGTCGCCGTGGCCAGGAAGCTGCGCCCCAACATCCGCGTGGTCCACCAGACCGGCAAGGGCAAGGGGAACGCGCTCTCGGCCGGATTCGCCGCCTGCACCGGCGACATCATCGTGATGATCGACGCCGACGGGTCCACGGACGGCCGCGAGATCATCCAGTTCGTGGGCGCGCTGGTCACCGGGGCCGACTTCGTCAAGGGCTCGCGCTACGCGTCCGGCGGCGGCAGCGACGACCTGACGTTCATCCGCAAGTTCGGCAACAAGACGCTGACCGCGCTGGTCAACAGGATGTACGGCACCAGCTACAGCGACCTGTGCTACGGCTACAACGCCTTCTGGGCCCGCCACCTGGACGTGCTCAACCTCGACTGCGACGGCTTCGAGATCGAGACCCTGATGAACGTCCGCGCCGCCAAGGCCGGGCTCAAGGTTCACGAGGTGCCCAGCCACGAGCGCTGCCGCATCCACGGCGAGAGCAACCTGCATGCCGTCCGCGACGGCATCCGGGTGTTGAAGACCATCATCCGCGAGTGGCGGAGCAACCCGGCTCCCGTGGTGCACGAGCCGGCCACCACCTCCCGCGCGGCGGACCAGGGCGCCGCGTAGCCATGAGAAGCAGTGTCGTCATCTGCGTCTACACCGAGGAACGCTGGGAGGACATCCGAGCAGCCGTCGAGTCGGTCGAGAACCAGAGCCGCCGGCCGCACGAGATCATCCTGGTCGTCGACTACAACCCGGACCTCCATCTGAGGCTGAAGAAGGAGTACCCCGGCGTCGTCGTGGTGGAGAACGCTCAGGAGAAGGGGCTGTCCGGTGGCAAGAACACCGGCGCGGCGACCGCCTCCGGCGACATCGTGGCATACCTGGACGACGACGCCGTCGCGGAGCCTGGTTGGCTGGAAGCGCTGGAGGAGGGCTTCCAGGACCCGACCATCGTGGGGGTGGGCGGGCTGACCAGGCCGCTGTGGGGCACCGGGCACCGGCCCGGCTGGTATCCCTACGAGTTCGACTGGACCGTGGGCTGCAGCTATCGCGGCATGCCCACGCAGCGGGCGCGGATCCGCAACGTCATGGGCGGCAACGCGGCCTTCCGCAGGGGGGCCGTGCAGGAGGTCGGTGGGTTCCACACCGGCATCGGCCGCAGCGTGCAGGGGCGCAAGCCACGCCCGCTGGGCTGTGAGGAGACCGAGTTCTGCATCCGGCTCTCGCAACGGATGCCCGGTTCGGGGATGCTGTTCGAACCCGCCGCGGTGATCGGCCACAAGGTGCCGGCCGCCCGCGCCACCTTCGCCTACTTCCGCTCGCGGTGTTACGCGGAGGGCCTGTCCAAGGCGCTGGTCACCCAGAGTGTGGGGGCGGGCGACGGGCTGTCGAGCGAGCGGGCGCACGCGATGAAGGCGCTGCCGCTGGGCGCGTTGCGCGGGATCGGCGAGGCGCTGCGGGGTGATCTGTCCGGTCTCGGCAGGGCCGGCGCGATCGTCGTCGGCCTCGCCTGGACCACCTGGGGTTACGTCATCGGTTCCCTTCGACTGAAGCGGGTGCGTTCATGATCCGCGTACCGATCCTGATGTACCACTCGGTTTCCGACCGGCCCAACGCCGAGACGAAGCCGCTGGCGGTACGGCCCTCTGCCTTCGCCGAGCAACTGGCCTACCTGAAGGAGAACCGGTTCACGCCGCTGACGGTGGCCGACCTGGTCGCCTCGCTGCACAAGAACAACGGCCGCTCCATCCCGGAGCGGCCGGTGGTGGTGACCTTCGACGACGGGTACGCCGACTTCCACAGCGAGGCGCTGCCCCTGCTCGAGCGCTACGACTTCCCCGCGACCGTCTTCCTGACCAGCGGGTGGGTCAGCGACGCGGGCAAGGACGCGGCGGGCAGGCCGCTGGACACGATGCTGTCGTGGAGCCAGGCGCGCGAGGCCGCCTCGTGCGGCATCGAGATCGGCGGGCACAGCCACAGCCATCCTCAGCTCGACCAGCTTCCGGACGACGAGCTCCGTCAGGAGCTGCGGCGCAACAAGTCCCTGCTCGAAGACAAGATCGGCTCCCTGGTCTCGACGATGGCCTACCCGTACGGCTACTCCAGCGTGCGGGTGCGGCGCGAGGTCAGGCGGGCCGGTTACTGGGCGGCCTGCGCGGTGAACAACGCCATCGCCGCCGACCGGCACGACGTGCTCGCGCTACCGCGCCTGACCGTCGCCGAGGGCACGTCGATGAGAATGTTCAGCCGGGCCGTCGAGGGAAACCAGGTCCCGCTGATCTACATGAGAGAACGGATGCTGACGAAGGGTTACGCCGTCGTCAGACGTACGAGATACGGCCTGCGCCGGGTGCGCGGCCAGGTGTGAGCGGCCGGTCCGCACCCGGGAGAGGCATGGCCCGCGGGCCGGTGCCCTCCCGGGTGCGCCCACCCCTCTCCGCCCTCGTCTTCGCTTCCCCGAGGGAGCGAAGGCGGCGGGACAGGTGCCACCGGGCGGGAATTCGGTCGCGGTATTGCTCTTCAACGGTCTACGCAAAGCAGTCGAACATGGCGTAACTTCGTGTTCGCTCGTCGCACCTCGGTCCGCGTAGCCGCCATGATGTTAGACGTGAGGCAACGGGCAGGTAATGACGTGACGACGACACCGGCGGCGGAGACTGCCGAGGTCGGGGAGACCGATCCCACCCAGCCCGCGCCCTCGGACGGAGCGCGGGCCGGGTCCGGCGGCGAGCCCGTCGGCACGGCGCCCTCCGAGGCTCCGGAGGAGGCGCCCGACCGTGAGGTTCCCGATCACGCCGCACCGGGTGACAGCCGTGACGGCGAGGTTCCGAAGGGCGGGGTTTCCGGCGGCGAGGCCACCAAAGGTCCTCGTGACAGCGGCGACGGTGCATCGGACGACGCCGATGACGCCGACGACACGCCGGGTACGCCACCGGAGGTGATCTCCGACCGGGCTCCCGGCGAGGCTCCGGATACCTCCGACGGCGACGACTCGGAGGTCACCGCCGTCATCCGGCTGCCCGCACGCCCGATCTCACCGCCCACGGCGGACGCTCCCGAGGCCGAGGACGCCTCCGGCAGCGAGATCGACACCACGACGGAGATGCGTCTGCCCTCGGCGCCGCTCCGCCCGACGCCGAAACCCGCGGAGCCGAAACCTGCGGAGCCGGAGCCCACGGAGGCGGAGCCCGCAGAACCGGAGCCCGCGGAACCGGAACTCGCGGGACCGGTGACCGCGGAAGGCGGAACACCGGAGCGGAGACCGCGGGAAAGGGCCGTCACGACGTCCAGCCCGCTTCCAGGGACCCCTGAGCCCGCTTCGGAGGCCACGGCTCCAGCGGACCGTCGGGAGCCGCAGAGCGCGCCGCGGAGCCCGGGGAAGGCGGCTCCTGCCGCCGCCAGGCCGTCGCGAATGACGAGCGTGATGCAGTCGGCCGCGGTGTGGCTGCCACCGTTGCTCACGGTCGAAGGCCTGATCATGTACGTGCTGGCCCTGCGCGTGACGCCGGGCCCGCTGCGGGGCGTCGACGTGACCAAGATCGACGCCTTGGGCCTGATCTCGGCCATGCCACTGACCGCGTTCGCCGCGATCCTGCTGATGCTCGTCGCGTTCTTCGTCACGATCGCGCAGAACACCGACCGCAAGTTCCTGCTGCTCTTCCAGATCGCGGCGATCACCTTCGCCCTGCACGGGGCGTCGGCCCTGATCTCGGACGAGGCCAGGTTCCCCACGGCCTACGTGCACGCCGGCTTCGTGGAGTACATCAACCGCACCGGCGAGTCGTCCGCGATCCTCGACGCCCGCCTCGCCTGGCCCGGGTTCTTCGCGCTGGTGGCGTTCGTCACGAAGGCCGCCGGGGTCACCGACCTGGCGACGATCATGCGGTGGACGCCGCTGCTGTCGAACCTGCTGTACCTGCTGCCGTTCGTGCTGATCCTGCGCCAGGTGGTCGCCACCACCCGGGCCCGCTGGTTCGCCGCCCTGCTGTTCGTCATCGTCCAGTGGATCGGCCAGGACTACTTCTCCTCCCAGGGCTTCACATACGCGATCTACCTGGCCTTCGTGGCGATCGTGCTGCGCTGGTTCGGCAAGGTCGAGCCCCGCGACAAACCGATGCCGGCCAAGGGGCGCGTCCGGCGGCTGCTGGCCCGCCTGGACGGGCTGACCCCCGGCGAGCTGCCCCACTCGACCGGCGCCTACGACCGGGTGATCATGCTGATCGTGCTGATCGGCCTGTTCGGCACCGCGACCGCCTCGCACCAGATCACGCCGTTCATGATGCTCGGCGCGCTGACCGGCCTGCTGCTGCTCCGGCGCACCTCGCTCAGCTGGGCGCTGCCGTTCTTCCTCGGCCTGATCGTGCTGTCGTGGATCAGCTACCAGACCGTCACCTTCTGGAGCGGGCACATCGACCAGCTCTTCGGCGGGCTGGGCCGGATCCTGCAGAACCTGCAGAGCAACACCGGCGACCGGATCGACGGCAGCGACCCCAGGCACGCCCTCGTCCTGATGGCCCGCCTCGGCATCTGCGGCGTCATCCTGACGCTGGCCGCCGTCGGCCTGCTGCGCCGCGTGCGGCGCGGTGTCGGCGACCGCGCGGCGCTGCTTCTGCTCTGCATCCCGGTGCTGGCGCTCGGGCTGCAGAACTACGGCGGTGAGATCGGCCTGCGGATCTACCTGTTCGCACTGCCCGGCGCCTGCATCCTGGCCGCCTATGCCTTCTTCCCGAACCTTCCCGCCGGCACGGAGGACGCGCCGGAGGAGACGGTGCCGATCCGCAGGCGCAACATCCGGTTCAACCCGGAGCTGACGCGCCGGATCTCGCTGCTGCTGGCCGCCGGATGTGCCATGGCCCTGGCGATGGTCTTCCTGGTCGCCCGGTACGGCAACGAGCAGTTCGAGCGGGTCTCGGAGAGCGAGGTCGCGGCGATGCACTACATCTACGACCATGACGAACCCAGTGCCCGCGTCCTCTTCCTCACCCCGCTGCTCGGCCCGGAGGTCACGCCCATCATGCCGTGGGGCGAACGGGACTTCGACAAGATCTCCTACGAGCAGGTGCTGGTGCACAAGGATCCGGCCCAGCTCTCCTCGGTGCTCGACAAACTCCGCGCGTCCCCGCCCAACACCTACCTGGTGGCGACCCGCGCGCAGGCCGGATACCTGCAGCTCAACCACGGCTTCCCGAACGACTGGACCCCCAGGTTCCGCGCCGCGCTGGATGCCCACAAGGATCTCAAGCGGGTGTTCAACGGCGAGGACGCCGCCGTCTACACGCTCAAGTCCTTCCCCGAGGGCACCGAGATCCCCGAGCGCGGGGTACCGCTCGGTGGCAGCGACCCGACCTCGCCGTGGACACCGGTCGGCCTGGCCGCGCTGGGTGTGACCTGGATCGCGTTGTTCGTCTACGAGGTGTTCCGCCTGGGCGGCCGCGAGAGTGGGAGGCGGGCCAGGAGACGCATCCTGTTCGTCGCGGTGCCCGCGTTCGTGCTGGCCCTCGCGGTGATCGCGGAGCGCTTCATCGTCATCGGCTACCAACTTCAATAAAGGACAAAGTCGCTTGGCCGACGGCCTCCCCGCGCCATACTGAGCACCGTTTGCCGGGAGACGCCTGTCTCAGAGCCTGGTCGAAGGACGGTTGGATGTTCACAGGGGAACCCCGTGGTCGGACGGGGACCTCCACCCAGGGCACGGGACGGCGGATCGCGGCGGTCGACGCGCTGCGCGGTTTCGCGCTGCTGGGCATCGTGGTGGTCAACATCACCTACCTCGCCTCCGGATACCGGATGGCGGGGCTGGCGGCGCCGTCGTTCTCCGCGCCGCTCGACTGGGAGGTGCGCTGGGTCGTCTCGTTGTTCTTCGAGAACAAGTTCTATCTGCTCTTCGCCTTCCTGTTCGGCTACAGCTTCACCCTCCAGCTCGACTCGGCCCACGCCTCCGCGGCGGCGTTCGTCCCCAGGTTCCTGCGCCGCCTGGGCGGGCTGTTCCTGCTCGGCCTCGCCCACGGCATCCTGCTGTTCCCCGGTGACATCCTGGCCACCTACGCGGTGGTGGGGCTGGTCCTGCTGGCGGTGCGGCGGATCACCCCGCGCACCGCGATGATCTCCGCGATCGCGCTGACCGTGGCGCTGGCGGTGGGGATGCTGCTGCTGGCCTTACTGGCGACGCTGGGCGCCGACGCATCGAGGGCGGTCTCCGAGAACGCCGCCCAGGCCGCCATGTCCGACCGCGCCCTGCACGGCTCCGCATCCATGATCATCAACGAGCACCTGCACAAACTGGCCAGGATCTTCGTGCTGCGGGTCTTCTTCCAGGGGCCCACCGTGCTCGCCGCCTGCCTGGTCGGGCTGGCACTGGGCAAGATGCGCCTGCTGGGTGACCTGTCCGGGCACACCGTGACGCTGCGGCGGCTGCAGTGGGCGGGGTTCACCGTCGGCCTCGCCGGGGCCGTGGTCTACACGCACGCGACCTGGTCGGACGGCGGGCACGCGTACCACATGGTCGGCCAGTCGGTGAACCTGGTCACCGCGCCGCTGCTGGCCGCGGCCTACGCCGCCACCCTGCTGCGTCTGCTCCCCTCGGCACCTCGCCTGGCCGGGACGCTCGCGCCTCCCGGCAGGCTGGCACTGACGAACTATCTGGGGCAGTCGCTGATCAGCTCACTGATCTTCACCGGCTACGGGATGAGCCTGGTCGACCAGCTCAGCCCGTTCTCCGTGGTGTCGATCGGCATCGCCATCTTCACGGTCCAGGCCGTGTGGAGCCGGTGGTGGCTGAGCCGCCATCAGTACGGGCCCGTGGAATGGCTACTGCGCTGGTTCACCAACTGGCGCAGACCCTCCCGTCCTGAGCGAGCCTAGCCTGCCGAGGCTCACGCACCGGTGCGCTCGCTCCACCTGACCTCGTACGGCTTCAGCTCGAACTGCTTGCCGTCCACGGTGGTGCTCGCGGCCGCGTCGGTGGTGTTGACCATCACGAGCTGCCGTTCCTGGGCGAGGACCCGCACCTTCTCGTTGGAGGAGGTGACCGTCTCCAGCTTGGTCCCGAGCGGGAACCACTTGGTGAAGCCGCTCAGGATGCCCGCCATGGGCATCTCCGCACCGGTGCTCGGGTGCCACAGGCAGCCCAGGCAGACCTGGTCGTCGCCGGTGGACTTGCGCTGGGGGCTCCAGTAGAGCGAGGTGGTGACGCCGCTGGTGGCGAACTCCATCATCGCCGCGGTCTGCACCGCGATGCGACGCTCCTCGCTCCAGTCCCTGCTGTCCGGCTCGACGTACCACTCGGCCCACCAGACCGGCAGGTCGCCGCTCTTCTGCCGCAGCCAGGTGGTGAGGGCGCCGAACTTGCCCAGGGCGGTGAACTCGTCGGGGTAGGCACCGGCCTCCCTGGTGACCGAGGCTCCGTCGACGACGATGAAGTCGGCGCCCTTCTTCTTCTCGATCCAGTACTCGACCGCCTCCAGGTCACGCTGGATGACGCTCCCCCACGGCCCCTTGATCTCCGCCCCCTGTTCGGGAGCGGTGGTGCTGCCGACCGACACGTACGGCCCGCCGACCTTGATGTCCTTGTCGACGGCCTTCAGCGCGTCGTAGACCTTGTTGTAGAGCTCGGTGTAGCCCTCGATGTCCCAGCGGTTCTGGGCGTTGTTCCAGAAACCCTTCAGCTCGTTCCAGACCATGAAGTGCTTGACCGTGGGGTAGCGCCTGGCGACCGTCGCGGCGAGCTTCGCGTAGTCGTCGAAGTGCTCGCGCCGGGGCGCCGTCTCCAGTTGCGTCCAGTCGGTCCGGCCGGAGGTGCCGCCCTTCATCCAGTCGGGCGAGCAGCAGAGCGTGATGATCGGAATGGCCTGGGACCTGGACATGAACTTGATGCGACGGTCGAGGTCGCGGAAGTCGTTCTTGCCGGGCGCGGGCTCGGGGTTGCCCGCGCCCCAGCCCATGATGTGCTGGTTCTGCAGCATCGGGACCCGGCTGAGCATGTGGGAGGCGGCCTCGGTGACCGCGCCGCTCTCGTTGTCGGCGCTGAACTCGGTGTGGGTGATGCCCCAGCGTGGCCAGTCCTGGACCGCGGGTGGTTCCTCCAGTGTTGGCGCCGCCTGCGTGGGAGGAATTGTCATACGCTGTCCGCGGGGAATGTCCGGTTTGGCGGCGAAGGCGATGATGCCCACCACCAGCACCACCGTTACCGCCATCGCTCCCAGTGCGACCGGCCAGGCCGGGCGCCGTCGCTGGTGCCGTCCGTTAGTCGGTATCACCGATTCCTCAATCCTCGCAGGTCAACGAATGTAGCGTTCCACAGCGACAACGGACGTGACGGTGAGCTGAGCTGCTTCACAGACAAGCGTTACCGGTCGCGTCGCCAGCGTATCCATGGCGACTTGCATGACGGTTGAAAGCCGGAAGTAGTTCCCGTCATACCCCGCTCACCGGGCCGTGCGGCACCCACACCACGGCTCCGAAGGTGGACGGCGACCGCGACCGCGGGTTCAGCCCTCCAGGACCCGCAGCGCCCGGTCGACGAGTGTGGGAACGGCGGCGCCGATGTGCTCGAAGCCCTCACCGACGGTCTTGCCCTGCTTGAACCTGGCGTGGATGCCCTCCACGATGACGGCGAGCTTGTAGTTGCCGAAGGCCAGGTAGAAGTCCAGGTCGGACAGGTCGGCGCCGGAGACCTTGGCATAGTGTGCGGCGAACTCGCGGGCGGTGAGGAAGCCGGGGGCCACGGTGACGCCCGCCGCGACCGGGATCGAGGCGCGCTCGGTGTCGCCGGGGTCCTGCCAGTAGGTGAGGGTGAGGCCGAGGTCCGCCAGGGGGTCGCCGAGCGTGGACATCTCCCAGTCGACGACGGCGAGGATGTCGGGGTCCGGCGAGATTCGCACGAGCGTGTTGTCGAGCCGGTAGTCACCGTGGACCAGTGTCGAGGCCGAGCGGGCGGGCAGGCGCTCGCGCAGCAGGGCCACCAGGCGGTCGTAGGCGGGCAACTCGCCGGTCTTCGACCGTTCCCACTGCTGTCCCCAGCGCTCCAGCTGGCGGGCCATGTATCCCTCGGGGCGTCCGAAGTCCCCCAGGCCCGCCTTCTCGTAGTCGATCGCGTGGATCGCGGCGAGCACCTCGGCCAGCCGCTCCGACAGTCTCCGGGCCTGCTCGGGGGTGAGATCCCGGGTGTCCTCCTGGCTCCGCACGGCCGCGCCGTCCACATGCGCCATGAGGTAGAACGGCGCCCCGATCACGTCCTGGTCGTCGCAGAAGGCGACCGGCTCCGGCACCGGGACCGAGGTCGGCGCGAGCGCCGAGATCACCCGCCACTCGCGCCTCATGTCGTGGGCGGTCGGCAGCACGTGGCCCAGCGGCGGCCGGCGCAGCACCAGGCGGCGCCCGGGGGTCTCGACGATGTACGTCAGGTTGGACCTGCCACCGGCGATCAGGGAGACCCCGGTGGGCTCGCCGACGCCGGGGACGTTGGCCGCGATCCATTCGACGAGGCGGGACCAGTCGATGCCAGGGGTGCTCATGGCCCCCATTAGAACGCCACTCGGGTGAGTGGCGCCAGCAGGGACCTCACAATGAGATCCCGAAACGTTGCCTCCCCAACTACGGGGAAATTACTTCCGTACTTTATCGTTACATTACGTCCCTACCAGCATGCTTGGGCTTTACGGCATCCTGCACAGGATGACGTAAGGGGACCCCGCACATCCCAGTAGGAGCTCATGCGCGTCTCAATCGTTCAGCCCCGTGATCTCGGACCGGTCGACATCGATCGCTGGAGGACTCTCCAGGGTGCCGACGCCGCTTTCGACAGCCCGTTCCTGTCGCCGGAGTTCACAGTCACCGTCGGCGCCCTGCAGGAACGCGTCCGGGTCGCGGTGCTGTACGAAGGACAGGACGTGGTGGGGTTCTTCCCCTTCGAACGCCATCCGATGGGCATCGGCATGCCCGTGGCCGCGGGCCTGACCGACGCGCAGGGGCTGGTCCACGCCAAGGACGTGGAGATCGACGCGCAGCGCCTGATCAGGGCGTGCGGCCTGGCCGTCTACGAGTTCGACCATCTGATCGCCGGGCAGCCGCTGCTCCAGCCGGGGCACAGCAGGCACCCTTCACCGATCATCGATCTCCGCGACGGCTTCGAGTCGTACATCGAGACGATCAAGGTGACCTCCGGCAAGACCTACCGCTCGACGGCGTACAAGAGCCGCAAGCTCCAGCGCGACGCCGGGCCGCTCCGGCACGACTACGCCACCACCGACCTGGCGCCGCTGCGCACGCTGCTCGGCTGGAAGACCGAGCAGTACCGGCGCACCGGCCGCAACGACAGGTTCGCCCGGCCGTGGATCGTGGAGCTGGTCGAACGGTTCCTCGCCACCGACACCGAGCACTTCGGCGGGGTCCTCGACATGGTGTACGTGGACGACCGGCCGGTCGCCGGGCACTTCGGCCTGCGCACCGGCACCACGCTCGCGGGCTGGTTTCCCGCCTACGACACCGCCTTCGCGAAGTACTCCCCCGGCCTGATCCACCACCTGGCCATGGCCGAGAAGGCCGCCGAGGCCGGGATCGGAGTCATCGACATGGGCCGCGGGGAGAAGGAGTACAAGGAGAAGCTGAAGAACGGCGAGTACGAGGTCTCGGAGGGCCGGGTCGCCCGGCTGAGCCCCGGCGCCGGGGTCCACTGGATGCTGCGGGTGCCGGTGCGCAAGGCACGTGGCACGGTCCTGGCCAACCCGCTCCTGCGCACCACCGCCGACCGCGCGCTCAAGACGTACGGCCGCCTGCGAACGTCCCTGCAATCCCCCTGAGCAGGGTTCGCGGCGGTGTGGGAACGGTCCTTTCTCACCCGATCAGCTCGGCGACCACCGAGACGCCCCGCCTGACGTCCGCCTGCGACGCGGAGCCGTAGCCGACCACCAGGCCGTGCCGCAGCTGCGGCCCGTGGTAGTGGCGGGTCATCGAGTCGAGCAGCACGCCACGGGCACGGGCGGCCTCGACCAGCGGCGTGACCGCGTGCTCCGCGAGCTCCACCATGACGTGCAGGCCCGCGGTGTCGCCGATGACCCTGGGGCCGAGGATGTCGACGACCACGGCCCGGCGGCGCGCGTACTCCAGCCGCATCCGGCGCAGGTGCCGGTCCAGGTCCCCTCTCTCGCAGAGCACCGCCACCGCCTGCTGGGCCGGGCCGCCGGTGCGGTCGGCCAGGTCGTCCCTGGTCAGGGCGATGGCTTCGATGAGGCTCGGCCGGGCGACCAGCCAGCCGACGCCGATGTCCGGCGTCAGGGCCTTGCTCAGGCTGCCCAGCAGCACCACCCGCTCGGGACCGAGGCCGTGCAGGGCGGGCAGCGGCGCGACGTCGTAGCGGAACTCGGCGTCGTAGTCGTCCTCCACGAGGATCGCACCGGTGCGGCGGGCCCAGGCGAGAAGGCGCTCCCTGCGCGGGATGGGCAGGCGGCCGCCGAGGGGGTACTGGTGGGCCGGAGTGGTGTAGAGGACACGCAGGTCATCCGGGAGGCGGTCGACGACGACCCCGTCCTCGTCGACCGGGCAGGGCACGATCTCCGCTCCCCTCCCGGCGAAGACGTTCCTGGCGACGCGGTAGCCGGGCTCCTCGACGCCGGCCCGGTCACCGGGCCGCAGGAGCGTGGCGGCGACCAGGTCGAGCCCGTTGCCGGTGCCCCGGGTGACCATGATGTTCTCCGGCCCGACGGGGATCGCCCTGGTCCTGCGCAGGTGCTCGGCCAGGGCCGTGCGGAGCCTGGGCAGGCCGCGGGGATCGGGGTCGCTCGCCGGCGGCAGGTCGGCCGCTCCGCGCCAGGCCCTGCGCCAGGCCGCCCGGTCGTAGTCGTGGACCCACGGCCGCCCGGGACGCAGGTCGATCACCCGCCCGCCGTCCCCCGGCGGGGCATCCTGGCCGGGAAGGGCGACGGGAGGTGGCGCGAGGGGGCCGCGAGCGCGCTCGTGCACGGGAGGGACCACCATGTCGGCCACGTAGGTGCCGGAGCCGTGGCGTCCTTCGAGCCAGCCTTCCGCGTACAGCTGCTGGTAGGCCTCGGTGACGACGGTACGGCTGACCGCGAGCTGGCCGGCGAGGGCACGGGTGGAGGGCAGTCGCTCGCCGGAGGCGAGGGCGCCGTCGCGCATGGCGGCCCTGAGGCGGTCACCGAGCTGGACGGCGAGTGCCGTACCGGACTCGCGGTCCACCGAAACGGGCAGGTCGACGGCGAGGCGCGGCAAAGTGGTCTCCTATAAGCGCATGGAAGTGGACATGTTCTCGGTATCCACTTCTCTCTAGGCTAGTGCCATGCTCTCTACGACTCCCCGCACCACCCTCGGCCGCTCGAAGAACAGGGGCCTGACCTCTCGCGAGGATCTGTACGCGGTGCTGGACGCCGGGCTGGTCTGTCATCTGGGCGTCGTGGTCGACGGCTTCCCCATGGTCGTCCCCACCGGTTACGGCCGGATCGGTGACACCCTCTACGTGCACGGTTCCACCGGCGCCACCTCCCTGCGGAACGCGGACGAGGTCTGCGTCACGGTGACCCACCTGGACGGCATCGTGCTGGCCCGCTCGGCCTTCAACCACTCGCTCAACTACCGCTGCGCCATGGTCTACGGCCGTGTCCGCCGGGTGGAGGGCGGCGAGGAGCACCTGGCCGGGCTACGGGCGATCACCGAGCAGCTGGCCCCCGGCCAGTGGGACGCCAGCCGCGCGCCCACCAGGAAGGAACTCTCCGCGACCACAGTGCTCGCCCTCTCCCTCGCCGAGGCATCGGTGAAGGTGCGACAGGGCCCGCCGATCGACGAGGAGGAGGACTACGAGCTGCCGATCTGGGCGGGGGTCCTGCCGCTCCACCAGGTCTGGGGAGCTCCCGAGCCCGATCCCGCGATGACCGGGGACCTGGCCGTCCCCGCGCACATCGCGTCACGAACCACGCCCGTTCGTTAAGTCTCCGCGGCGGGCCGACGCACCACGGGGCGCGCCTGTCCGTGCGAGACCCCGCCGCTCGTACCGATCGACCCTATGGAGTGAGACTGATTCGCGATTGATACGCGAAATGTGTTTCTCTATGGCTAGGCTACGGTTCGTCTGTTATGGGTGGGGGCCCAGACAACTGAGGAGACCGTTATGTACGGCACGCCATCGGCCTGGCGAGTCCCCGGATACACCGAGATCCGCGAACTGGGCACCGGCGCGGCGGGGCGTGTGGTGATGGCGCGGCACGATGCCGACGGCGTCCTGGTAGCGATCAAGTACCTGTCCGACGAGCTCAGGGGCGACGTCGGCTTCGTGGCGCGCTTCCGGCACGAGGCCAGGGTGCTCAACACCCTGAACAGCCCGCACTCCGTCCGGCTCTACGACTACGTCGAGACCGGCGACGGCGCGGCCATCGTCATGGAGCTGATCAACGGCGTCGCCCTGCGCGCGCTGCTGCGCTCGGAGGGGCCGACCGGCCCGGAGGCGGCGCTGCTCGTGCTCAAGGGTTCGCTCATGGGGCTGGCCGCCGCGCACTCGGCGGGCGTGGTGCACCGCGACTTCAAGCCCGAGAACGTGATGGTGGAGGCGGACGGGAAGAGCAAGCTCGTCGACTTCGGCATCGCGCTCCGCTCCGGCGACGGCGACGCCCCCGCGGGCACCCCGCCCTACATGGCCCCCGAGCAGTGGGTGGGCGGACCGGCCGGGCCCTCCACGGACGTCTACGCCGCCACCGTCGTGTTCTTCGAATGCCTGACCGGCACCCGCCCCTTCCGGGCCACGAACATCGCCGCGCTGGCCCGCCAGCACCAGGTCATGCCGCCGCCGGTCGAGGAGGTGCCCCCGGCCCTGCAGGGGCTGGTGGAGCGCGGCCTGGCCAAGCACGCCGCCGACCGGCCGCCGACCGCCTCCGCGTTCCTCACCGAGTTGGAGGCCGTGGCGGCCGACGCCTACGGTCCCGACTGGCAGGAGCGCGGCCGCCGCCGCCTGGCGGGGATCGTCGGGTTGCTGGCCGGGCTGTTCCCGCTGGACGCGCCCGCCCCGGCGGCCGACACCTCGCTGGCCACGACCGAGCTCGGCGGCAAGGGGGGAAGGACCTCCTCGCTCAGCAAGCTGAGCGTCAAGATCCTCATTGGCGTCGGCTGCATCGCGGTGATCGGCGGGCTGACCGCGGTACTGGTCGGATCGGGCGGCACCACGAAGATCCAGCCGCAGAGTTCCACCGTCACGAAGGACCCGACCCCCTCGGACCCGCTGGAGACGGTGCTCCCCGGGGACGACGGCGACGAGCTCGACGAGTCTGACGAGCCCGCGGAGGCGTCGCCGACCGCGGACGCGCCCTCCGCGACACCCACGCCGAGCAGCACCGCCTCGGGCCTCCCGCCCGTGCCGACCACCGCGACGCCCTCCAAGACGCCCAAGGCGTCGGCGACGCCCACCAGGAAGCCGACCGCGCGGCCGACCAGTAAGCCGACCGGGAAGCCGACCGAGTCTCCCTCCCCCGAGGAGGGCTCCACGCTCAACAATCCCGGCAAACCGGATACTCCCGCGACCAGACCGCCGTCCCCGACGGCGACCCCGACCCAGCCGTCGGCCTCCCCCACCCGGACGCGGCCGACGACGCGGCCGACCACGCCCTCACCCACCGAGACGACCCCCGAGGGAACCCCGACCCCCGAGGAAACCCCTCGGCTCACCAGCTCGCCCCTGCCTCCCGTCGAGACGGCCCCCTCGGCGCTCCTCGCGCTGGGCCTGGTGACAAGCGGTGCCGTGCCGGTCACACTGGCCGTCAAGCGCGGCGTGGCGGGACGGCACAGGAAACGCCGGTAACCAGGGAACGGGCAGAATCATGAACACTGACCGGGGCGGTGGCGCCGGATTCCGGTTGACCGGTCCTACCTGGGCCGGCGACCTGGGAATCTGGTCGTCGGCCGTCGCGGCCGACGGACGGCGGGGAGGCGCGCTCAGGTTCGACCCGCGACTGGTCGCCGATCCCTCGGCCCGCGAGAGGCTGATCGCGGCCGTGGTCGCCGACCGCAGGCTCACGCAGAGCGGCCTGACCGGGCTGGTCCCGATCGCCGACCTCATCACGGCCCAGGACGAGGTCTGGCTGATCACCTCGGAACCGGCGGCACCGACGGTGCGCGACCTGCTGTCCGGAGCCGCTGGATCACCCGGGCCCGACGCGGGCAGCGCGGCCACGGTCCTGATGGAGACGGCGCGGGTGCTGCTGGCCGTCCACTCCTCCGGGCTCATCCACGGTGAGCTTCACCCGGGCACCGTGGTGATCGCCCCGGACGGGTCGGCGCTGCTCGCCGAGCGGGGGCTGCTCGACGCGCTGCTCGGCCGCCCGCCCGCGCCGGAGCGGGACGTGGCCGCCTGGGCGTCACTCGCCCGGGGGCTGGCCGCCACCTGGGCCTCGGCCGACCGGGAAGCCGCGGGGCTGCTGGAACGGGTGGCGGCGACGGCCTCCATCCGGGGGCTCGCCGCCGCGCGCGACGCCCTGCTCGCCGGGCGTGACGTGCTGCCCTCCGGGTTCACCACCCGTGACAGGCTCGCGGAGACCCTGCACCGATGGCCGACGTATGAGGCGCCCGGCCGGGGAGGGCCCCCGCCGCCCGCGCCGGCCGCCCCCGACGAGGGGGAGATCGTCACGCTGCTCCACGTTCCGGGTACCGGCGAGCAGCGAACCCTGGGGGCCGACGAGCACCGGCCCGAGGACGTGGTCCTGCGGTTCGGCCCCGGGGTGCCCGCCGAGACCACGGCCGCCCAGATCTGGCGGGCCGGCCGGGACCAGCAGCAGACCGAGCCGCCCTCCGACAGGCTCAGGGCCGCCGCGGTCCCCCATGCTCGGCGGCGTCGCGGTCGTACGATCCTCTCCTCGACGATCCTCGCGCTGATGGTCGTGGGCGCGCTGGCGCTCTGGCTGTTCCGCGGTTCGTCGACACCGCTTGAGGTGACGAAGGTGGACGTCAGCGCCCCCAGGAAGACCCAGGGCTGCGACACGACGGTGAAGATCGCCGGTGTCCTGCACACCAACGGCGCGGGCGGGGAGGTCAGCTACCAGTGGAAGCGGAGCGACCGCAAGGAGCCGATCGTGCAGACCGACCAGATCTCGTCCGGGGCGACCTCGCACAAGGTGAGCCTGGACTGGACGGTCAAGGGCGAGGGAAGTTTCAAGGGAACCATCACCCTGTCGCTGCTCTCGCCGGCCCCCGAGGGCAAGAAGATCCAGGACAGAGCCACCTTCACCTACAAATGTTCATGAGTGATCCGCAAGGTCCACAATGCAGTACAAAGCCGTTCTTACTACTCTGACGGCCATGACCACGCAGACCCCCTCCGGCTGGTACCCCGATCCCTACGGCTCGCCGCTGTTGCGGTGGTGGGACGGCCACCAGTGGACCGATGCCACCCATCAGACGGATGTCCCCACCGGGCAGGGCATGCCTCAGGGATCGCAGACCGGCCCCTTTTCCTCCCAGCCTCCCCCCACGGGACAGGCGGCGGCGCCCTCGCCGGGAGAGCCCACGGGAACGGGCCCGACCGGCCAGTGGGACCAGCAGACCATGCGGCAGGGACCGGCGGGCACTGGGCAGCCGAACGGCAACACGGCGCAGATGCCCCTCCCGCCGTACGGCGTTCACCCGTCCGGGCCGCCGCCGCGCAAGAGCGGTCCGCTCCCGTGGATCCTCGGCGGTGGCGGCGCGCTGGTCCTGATCGTCGTGATCGTGGTCGCCGCGATGTATCTGATCAACCCCGACAGCAGGAACGAGGCCGGCGGGCCCGTCACGTCCCGTACGCCGCCTCCCTCGGCGAGCCGGGAACCCAGCCGGGAGCCGACCCCCGAGCCGACGCCCTCGCAGAGCCCGCCGCCCCAGCCGGTGGACGGGCGCATCACCGACCCCGTGACCGGCCTGTCCTACCAGATCCCCGAAGGGCCGTGGCAGGTGCCTCCCAGCCCCGGCGGCGGGCTCGGGTTCACCTGGACCAGCGCGGCCATAGCCACCGCCCACGAGAACTTCGACGGCAAGGGCGGCAACTGGGTCGGCAACGTGCTGACCGGTGAGCTTCCCGACCAGTACGGCTACCAGGGTGTCGAGAGCATGCGCTCGGTCGCCGCGACGTTGCTGCAGGTCATCGAGCCCAACTTCTACAGCCCCCCGCACCGCCGGAAGATCGTCGAGGACAAGGCCGTCAAGGTGAGCGGCAAGGAGGCCTGGCTGTTCGTCTTCGACCTGGACTTCTCCGAGCAGTCCGAGGCCAACGGCTGGAAGTGGAAGCGGGAGCGGGCCGCGTTCCTGATCGTCGACCGGGGTGAGGGCAGCCGAGCGGCGCTGGCCTACATCACCGTGCCCGACAATCTCGGCATCTCAACGGTGGACAAGGTGATCAAGTCATTCAAGCTCTCGTAACGGAGTACTACCCTGAAGGCTATGAGTGACCTGCTGGTCTGGATCGACTGTGAGATGACCGGGCTTGACCTTGGCCGTGACGCGCTCGTCGAGGTGGCCTGCGTGGTCACCGACGGTGAGCTGAACCAGCTTGACGAAGGTGTGGACGTGGTCATCAAACCCCCGCCCGAGTCCATCGAGCAGATGTCGGAGGTGGTGCGCGAGATGCACACCGCCTCCGGCCTGCTGGACGCGCTGAGCGAGGGCGTCACGCTGGCCGAGGCCGAGTCCATGGTGCTCGAATACATCAAGGGACACATCAAGGAGCCGAAGAAGGCTCCGCTGTGCGGCAACTCCATCTCCACCGACCGGTCGTTCCTCTCCCGGGACATGGCCGCCGTGGACGCCTTCCTGCACTATCGGATGATCGACGTCTCCTCGGTGAAGGAGCTGGCCCGGCGCTGGTACCCACGGGTCTACTTCGCCTCGCCCGAGAAGCAGGGCGGCCACCGCGCGCTGGCCGACATCGTCGAGAGCATCCGGGAGCTGCGCTACTACCGCGCGGCGGTCTTCGTGCCCCAGCCGGGACCCGACTCCGCCACCGCCAGGGAACTGGCCGAGACCGTGTCCGCGCGAAAACCCTGACCGGCTCGCGGGAAACCCGGTACGAAACGACTCCCAAAGACCGCTACACTTTTCATGTGCTGCCACGGCGGCGATGGTGGGCGTAGCTCAGTTGGCAGAGCGCTAGGTTGTGGTCCTAGATGCCGGGGGTTCAAGTCCCCTCGCTCACCCCATGAGAACGGCCGGTCCCTCGGGACCGGTCGTTCTGCATTTCCACTCCCGTTACCCACCAAAAGTGGATATTGCGGGTTATGCTCGCAGCTATCGCTACGCCGTAGGATCGGGGGTTTCGGCGACCTGACCGTGTTGCAACCACGGAGGCCGGATGAGAGTCGACGATGCCACGTTCGACGCGGAACCCACAGTCGTGACGGGCTTGAGCAGGCGCGAGACCGAGGTCATGGAACTGATCGCGACGGGTCGTTCCAACGGGCAGATCGCCCAGCACCTGTTTCTGAGCGAGAAGACCGTGAAGAACCATGTCAACCGGATATACGCCAAGCTGGGGGTCGACTCGCGGGTCACCGCGATCGATCTGTGGCTGGAACGGGCCGCGCGCGAGGACCCTCAGCACTGCTGAACGGCGACACGACGTCTCCGGACCGCTTCGGAGCCGTCGGGCCTGACCGGGCGGGGCGCCTCGGGCGGTGGGAGACCTCCAGGGCGCGGGCGATGGCGGACGTGCCCTCCCCCAGTTCCTCGGAGGCGATCGAGAGCGCCGGGCGCAACCGTACCGAGCGCTCGCCGCAGGGCAGGACCAGCACGCCCTCGTCCTCCCTGAGCGTGGCCACCAACAGGTCGCGCCGCGCGGCGTCCGGCAGGTCGAACGCGCACATCAGGCCGCGCCCCCGGGCGTTCTCCACCAGGCCGGGGAAGCCCGCCTGGATCTCCAGCAGCGCCTTGAGGAGCTCGGCGCCGAGCCTGCCCGCGCGCGGGATCAGGCCGTCGCGCTCCACGATCTCCAGCATCCGGCGGGAGCGGACCATGTCGACCAGCCCTCCGCCCCAGGTCGAGTTGATCCTGCCGCTGATCTGGAACACGTTGTCCGGCACCTCGTCGACCCTGCGGCCCGCCATGATCCCGCCCACCTGGACCTTCTTCCCGAAGGCCACCACATCGGGACTCAGGCCAAGTTGCTGGTACGCCCAGGGGGTGCCCGTGGTCCCGGCGCCGGTCTGCACCTCGTCCAGGACGAGGAGGGCGTCATGCTCGTGGCAGAGCCGTTCCATCGCGAGCAGGAACTCCGCCCGCATGTGGTTGTCGCCGCCCTCCCCCTGGATGGGCTCGGCGATGAAGCAGGCGATGTCGTGGGGATGGCGCTCGAAGGCCGCCCGCGCCGCGGCCAGGGATCTCTCCTCGGCCGCCTCGACGTCGCCGAGGTGGATCGCGGGCACCTCGATCCTGGGCCAGTCGAACTTCGGGAACCGGTCGGTCTTGATCGGGTCGGTGTTGGTCAGCGAGAGCGTGTAGCCGCTGCGCCCGTGGAAGGCGCGGGTGAGGTGGAGCACCTTGCCGCCGAGCTCGGGTGAGCGCCCCCGTGAGGCGTTGAGACGGCTCTTCCAGTCGAAGGCGCACTTCAGCGCGTTCTCCACGGCGAGGGCTCCGCCCTCCACGAAGAACAGGTGCGGCAGCTCGGGGTCACCGAGCACCCTGGCGAACGTGTCGGCGAAGTCGGCGAGGTGGGAGGTGTAGAGGTCGGAGTTGGCGGGCTTGTTCGCGGCGACGTGGCCGAGTAGCGCCAGGAACTCGGGGTCGTCGTCGAACGGGTTCACCCCGAGCGGGGCCGAGGCGAAGAAGCTGTAGAAGTCCAGGTAGCTCCGGCCGGTGTGGGCGTCGACGAGCCGGGAACCTCGGCTCCGTTCGAGGTCCAGCACCAGCCGGTAGCCGTCGACGAGCAGATGACGAGCGAGACGGGCGTGCACGTCCATGTCCCCTCCACGGTGATCCGAAGAGATGATCCCCCGTAATTGACACATCTACACGGAGACATTACGCGCTGGAGGCGGTTCTTATGAAGATTTTTCGGTTTATCGGCCCCCTGGGCATGTATGCCCGGGTGCCGGGACCGTGCGGCCCGAGCCCCTCTCGATGACCGTCTCCCTTCCCGGGGACCACTCCTTCCGAGACCACAAATCAGTCAAATCAACCTGCCGCAGGTTGGGCCGGGTCAGTTCGACGGAGAGATGCGGATTCCAACGGTGCCGTCGGCGCCCCGGCGGAACCTACTGCCGATCATGATCACCCGGGCGAGGAGCCCGTACTTCGCGACGATCAGCCCCCGGACCCGCTCGCTCTCCCCGGCCGGCAACTCCCGCGCGACGCCCTTGACCTCCGTTCCCCGCGTGTTGCCCCGCGCGTCGCACGCCGCCACGACGACCTCCGGATTGTTGCGGATCCTCTTGGCCTTGCCGGAGGATCCGGCGGTCCAGATCAGCAGGGAGTCACCGTCGGGGGCGGCCCACACCGGCGTCGGCACCGCGGCGCCGCTCTTCTTGAAAGTGGTCACGGACACGTACTTCTCGGTGCCCAGATCCTGGATTCGCGTCATGCACGGCACGTTACGCCGCCGCGTAGACCACCAGGGAGACCGCCACGTACTGCACCAGGTAGGCGGCGACGGTGAAGGCGTGGAAGACCTCGTGGAAGCCGAACCACCGGGGGGAGGGGTCTGGCCGCCTCATGGCGTACACGACGCCGCCCGCCGTGTAGAGCACCCCGCCGAGGAAGACCAGGGCCACCGCGACCACGCCCGCGCCCCGCACGAGCTGCGGCAGCACGAAGACAGCGGTCCAGCCGAGGCCGATGTAGAGGGCGGTCGAGAGCCATCGGGGGGCGTTGACCCACAGCACCCGGAAGAGCACCCCGGCGATCGCACCCGCCCAGATCACGCCGAGCACCACCGCGTCGGCCGGAGCGTCCAGGGCGAGCAGCGCGAACGGGGTGTAGGTGCCCGCGATGATCAGGTAGATGTTGGCGTGGTCGAGCCGGTGGAGCACCTCCTCCGTGCGCGGGGAGAGCACCCCCCGGTGGTAGGTGGCCGAGATCCCGAAGAGCAGGCCGGAGGTGATCGCGTAGACCGCGGCGGCGATCCTCGCCTGCGGAGTGGGCCCCAGCGCGACCAGGACGAATCCCGCGACGAGTGCCACGGGGAGCGCCCCGGCGTGCAACCAGCCGCGGAGGCGGGGCTTGACGGACTCGGCGAGCGTTTCTGCGACGGTCGTGGCCATAAACCTACGGTAGCGTAAGTTACGTCATCGTAGGTTGTGATTCTCCCTACACGCCGCGGCCGTGGACCGGCGTCTCCTCCAGCCGGGACCCGCCGTAGTGGAAACGGGGCATATGGTTTCTCTCCGGGTTCACGTCGCGGAAAAGAGGATCCAGCTGATGGGCAGGCGGGAAGCGCGGGAGCCGATGCCGGGACGGTATCCGGTGACCTTCGGCGAGGTGGACCTGCTGCAGGACCTCGACAGGCCCTCCGGCTGGGTGGTCTCCAAGGACGGCGTGCCGCAGTCGTACGTCGACCTCGACGACGCCACCTACCTCGACTTCGAGTACGTCCAGCTGATGGCCGACGTCGTCGACCTGCTCGCCGAGGGTCCGCTGGACACGGTGCACGTGGGCGGTTGCGCCTGCACCCTGCCCCGCTACGTCGCGGCGACCCGTCCCGGGTCCCGGCAGATCGTCGCCGAGCCCGACGAGGGGCTCGTCCAGCTCGTCAGAGACCAGCTCCGGCTGAAGTCGGTGCCCCGGCTCAAGGTCAGGCTCCTCGACGGCCGCACCGCCACCGCCGGGCTCGGGGACGATTCGGCCGACCTGCTCGTGCTGGACGCCTTCAGCGGCGCCACGATGCCGATCGAGCTGGCCACCTCCGAGTACATGGGAGACGTCGCCCGCGTCCTGCGCACCACCGGCACCGTGCTGATCAACGTCGCCGACGGCAAGGGGCTGGCCTTCACCCGCCGGGTGCTCGCCACCGTCCGCGAAACCTTCCCCCAGGTGGCGCTGCTCGCCGAGCCGGGCATCATGCGGGGCCGCCGCTTCGGCAACCTCATCGTCGCCGCCTCCCGGATGCCGCTCCCCGTCTCCGACCTGACCCGCAGGGCCGCGGGCGGCCTCACCCAGGCCCGCTGCGTGTACGGCGAGGACATCGTCAGGTTCATCGCCGGAGCCCGCCCGCTGCACGACGGCGACGCCGTGGTCACCCCGGTCCCCCCGCCCGCGGTCTTCGGCTGACCCGCGACCGGCCCGTTTCCCCAACCTCGTCCGCCATGGAATAGTTGAAACATCAACTGAGTTGTCGCCTGCGAACATCGCAGGAAGGAATCCACAATGCCGGCCGTGACCGTAGAGAACCTACTGACCCTGCCCCGCCTGCCGCAGCCGCTGAACGCGGTCCGCGAGCGCCAGGTGCTGGCGATCACCACAGCCCCGAGCGGATTCGAGGGAGAGGGCTTCCCGGTCCGCAAGGCACTCGCGACGATCAAGCCCCAGTATCTCGACCCGTTCATCATGATGGACCAGATGGGCGAGGTCGACTACGCGCCGGGCGAGCCCAAGGGCACCCCCTGGCACCCGCACCGGGGCTTCGAGACCGTCACCTACATGATCGACGGCGTGATGGAGCACGCCGACTCGCATGGCGGTGGCGGCACGATCTCCGACGGCGACACCCAGTGGATGACGGCCGGCGGCGGAATCCTGCACAAGGAGGCCCCCCCGGAGTGGCTGGTCGCCAAGGGCGGCCTGTTCCACGGGATCCAGCTCTGGGTCAACCTCCCCGGCAAGGAGAAGATGGTCGCGCCGAAGTACCAGGACATCGGCAGGACCAACGTCGTCCTGCTCAGCAGCCACGACGGCGGGGCGCTGGTCCGCCTGATCGCGGGCGAGGTCGGCGAGTTCACCGGCCCCGGCTCCACCAGGACACCGATCACCCTGCTGCACGCCTCGCTGAGCCCCGGCTCCCAGCTGACGCTCCCCTGGCGCAAGGATTTCAACGCGCTCGCGTACGTCCTGTCGGGCCACGGCACCGCGGGCGGCGACCGGCAGCCGATCGAGTCTGGCCAGCTGGCCGTCTTCGACGGCTTCGGCAGCCTTCCGGGGCTGGGCACCGACGGCGAGACCATCACGCTGTCGGCGGCCGGCACCCAGGAGAGCCGGAGCCCCAACATGGAGGTCATCGTGCTCGGCGGGCGCCCGATCGGCGAGCCGGTCGCGCACTACGGGCCGTTCGTGATGAACACCCAGGCGGAGCTCGTCAAGGCGTTCGAGGACTACCAGGCGGGCCGCCTCGGCACCATCCCCGCGGGCCACGCCTGATCGCGGAGCGCCGGACGTCCTAGGACTGGATGAGGGTGACGCAGGCGACGCGGGGGCCTGCGACGCCGGCCTCGGCGCCGGCGGTGCGGGTCGGCTCGGCGTGGATCACCAACGATCTGGGCAGCCGGCCCGCGACGAACGCCCAGTCCCGGGTGGCGGTGGCGGCGGCCTCCCCCCGGGCGTCGGTGGTGAAGTCGAGCCAGACCTCGTTCTGGGCACTGGCGTGGGCGTGGGCGTGCTGGTAGTGCGGCCCGGCGTCCTCGGGCTTGAGACCGCACGGGTTGACGTGCAGGTGCACCCCGTAGGTGCGTCCCGGGAGCATGCCGGTGACGGTGACCGTGGAGGTGGCGAGCACCGCCCCCGACTCCGCGGTGACCCGGGCCGTGGCTCCCGGCGGCACCAGCGTGGTGTCGTAGGCGATGACGGAGGCACGAGGTTCGGGGGCGGAGAACACCCCGCCCCCGGTAAGGCGGATCTCCGCGCTTGAGGCGACGGCCGGGCCGTGCCCCGCAGGATGGGTGTCGGCGGCCCGCTCACCACAGCCGGCGCAGAGCAGGGCGACGGCGAGAACTCCCAGAATGCGCATCCATGATCTCCTTGGCGGGCCGGGACAGTGCAGCGCCCACCATAACCAGTAATCATGTGATCACACTGGGTATTGACCACTTCCGGTCTTCGTCTTCGCTCCCGGCCGGGAGCGAAGACGAAAAACCGCGGGGTCGTCGCAAACCCCCGCCCCAC
>NZ_JBSFWD010000038.1:0-100421 GCF_053592655.1 Streptosporangium sp. NPDC002607 | reverse complement strand
CATCAGAAATACATTATAAATTGGGGTTTTGAGTTTTTTCTGCGGTTACCACGCCCCCCCCCCCCCGGGGGGGGGCCGCCCCCGTGGGGGCGGGCCCGGGCGCCCCGGCGCCCGCCGGCCCCCTACCGGGTTCAGTTGCCGAACGAGAACCAGTTGAGGTTGACGAAGTCGGCGGGTTGCCCGCTGGTGAAGGTGATGTAGACCGTGTGGGTTCCGGTCACCGAGGCGATGTTGGCCGGGACCGTACGCCAGCTCTGCCAGCCGCCGGTGTTACCGATGGCGAAGTCGCCGATCGGAGCCGCGGTCAGGCTGTCGAGGCGCACCTGGACCAGCCCGCTGACCCCGCCGGCCGCCCCGGACGCGACGCGGGCCTTGAACTGGGTGGCCGCCGCGCCGCCGAAGTTGACTCCGTCGAAGCGCAGCCAGTCGCCGTTGCCGATCTGCGCGACGTTCTGCCCGCCGCCGGTGTCCGTGGTGGTCTCCAGCGACGTGCCCGCCTGCGCCTGGTAGCGCTCGGCCTGGATGGTCGAGCGGGCGTCCACCCCACCTGGAGGGGGAGTGATCGTCGGAGTGGGATTGGAGCCGGAGCCGCTCTGCCAGACGGCCACGTAGTCAACGAGCATCGGGCGGCCGGAGACCGTGGCCGCGGTCGGGGTCTGCCCGGCCAGCGCGTTGGGGAACGCCCCGCCCATGGCCACGTTGAGCAGGATGAAGTAGCCCTGGTGGCCGGTCATGTTGTTCCAGGTCCCGGCGTCGAACTGGGACTGGCTGACGCTGTGGAACTGCTGCCCGTCGACGTACCAGCGCAGCTGGTTCGGGGTGATGCTGCGGTCCCACTCGAAACGGTAGGTGTGGAACGCCGACTGGCAGGAGGAACCGGGGCACGTCCGGCTGGCGCCGATGCCGGTGGTCTCGTTGCAGGGCCCGCCGGGGTTCACACCGCAGTGGAGCACGCCCCAGACGGAGTTGATGCCGTTGACGTTCTCCATGATGTCGAACTCGCCGATGCCGGGCCAGTTCCAGTAGCTGCCGCGATACGGCGCGCCCAGCGCCCAGAAAGCGGGCCAGTAGCCCAGTGCGGCGTTACCGGTGACGTTGGGCATCTGGATACGGCCCTCGATGCGCAGGATACGGCCGTCGGCGGGTTTGAAGTCCGAGCGGCGGGTCTCGATGCGGGCGGACGTCCACTCGCTGCCGCTCTTTATCGGGGTGATGCGCAGGTTCCCGCCGCCGTCGAGGCTCAGGTTGGCGGGACTGTCGGTGTAGCGCTGGATCTCACCGGTGCCCCAGTTGGCGGGGCCGCCCGGGTAGGCGTGGCCGGTGTCGACGATCCAGTTGGCGGAGGAGGGAAGTGACCCGGCGCCGCCGGTGAAGTCGTCGCTCCAGACCAGGGACCAGCCGGAGGGGGTTGCCGGGACGGAGGCGTGGGCGGTGATGGCGATCATCATCGGCACCAGCGCGGCGACGATGACCGGGATCCATCCGAGAGAGCGCTTTCTTCTTGGGGGGTGGCTCATTCGAAACCTCTCACAAGGCGAACGAGGCGGACGGTCGAACATCGCTGCAGCATAAAGACCGATTGATACCACTGTTACGCGAAGGTTAAGCCAGGGTCAACACCCGAGTCGGAAAAAGCCAGAGAGCGCTCTCAGCGCTTGTCCGCGAGGTGTTCGGTCGTCGCTTCGCGCTCCGGACGTCCTGCCCGCGCCGCCGTTTGACGTGCGGCACCCTGCCGGGATCCGGGCGGCCGCCCGCCTTTGTCGGGGCCACGGTCGCCGGGCGCCTCGGGGGCATCCGTCCGGCCGGAAGCCTGACAACGTTTTCGGATATTCGCTGACTCGAATATTTACTGTTAGGAAAGTTTCCTTTATATTCGAGTCACCCCCCAGCGAAGGAGCAGTACATGCGCAGAACGGTCACCTTCCTCGCGACGGCGATCATCGCCATCGCCGCCACCGTGTTCATCGCCTCACCGGCCAGCGCGCACGGCTACATCTCGTCGCCGCCGAGCCGTCAGGCCATGTGCGCCCAGGGCCGCGTCTCCAACTGCGGCGACATCATCTACGAGCCGCAGAGCGTGGAGGGCCCCAAGGGCCTGCGAAACTGCCACGGAAACGTCGGTCGGTTCTCCCAGCTCAGCGACGAGAGCAAGGGCTGGCCGGCCACGAGTGTCGGCAACTCGGTCACCTTCAACTGGGTGCTGACCGCCCGCCACGCCACCAGCACCTGGGAGTACTACATCGGCAACACCCGGATCGCGGTCTTCAACGACGGCGGCAGGCAGCCCGGCGCCACGGTCTCGCACAACGTGAGCCTGGGCGGCAGGACAGGCCGCCTGAAGGTTCTCGCGGTCTGGAACATCGCCGACACCGCCAACGCCTTCTACTCCTGCGTCGACCTGCAGCGCTGACCCGTCCGACCCGCTCCCTCCGCGCCCCGGTGGGGGCGGGGCGGTTCCCGTCATCCTGGCCGCCGCTCGGGTTTCCCGCAGTGAGCGAGCGACCCGGCGGCGCCCTCTGGCGCCCTACCCCGCCGGGCGGCGCGCAGGGCGTCGGCGAACCGGGCGAGGTCCAGTTCCCTGGCGGGCAGGTCGCCGTTGACCACCGCGCGGGCGCACCCGCGGAACACCTCACTGAAAGCGGAGTAGTAGGAGTACTGCGGGCGTGATTCGGCCTTGCACAGGGCCTGGTGGATCTTCCCGGCCAGTTCCTGGAGCATGAGAGCGGTGATCTCAGGGTCCTCGCCGGGAGGGCCTGCGGCGGCGATGGCCGCCCCCGTCGAGGGATTCGCTCCCGTCCCCGGCGTGCAGTCCGTTCTCCCGGAGAAGCCCGTTTCCGTCCCGGGGGAAACCGAGAGCTGGTCACAGGTGCGCGGGTCGCGCCGGTATTCCTCGTAGACGGATTCGAGCACCGGCGGGTAGCCGCTGCAGGCGAACAGCCGAGCCTGGGCCTGGTGGCCGGTCAGGAAGTCGATGAGCATCCGTGCTTTCTCCGGATTGTCGGAGCGAGCGGAGATCGCCAGGTTGAAACCACCGAGGATGCCGGCGCCGGGCAGTGCGGCCATGCCGAAGCGCAGACGCCGGTGGCCGTCGTACATCGAGCGGTCTGTGGCCAGGCGGTGAAACGCGAACGGCCAGTTGCGCATGTAGGCCGCCTCCTCGTCGCGGAACGCCTGGAGGCTGCTCTCCTCCGCGGAGTCCTTCGGGCCTCGTGCGAGGAAACCGTCCCTGAAGGCGTTGAAGGTGTCCTGCTTGGAGAAGTTCTCCGCCCCGCGTGCCAGGGTGCCGTTCTCCAGCAGGGCTCGCCAGCGCGCGAGCGCCTCGCGCGTCCGCTCGCCGTTGACTCCCTCGTCCAGCACGATCCGGTCACCGTCGGTGACCCTTCCACCCGCGGACAGGACCGCCTCCAGCAGGTTGACGGTGCCCCCCTCGTAGTCGCCGAGCTGCACGGCGTACCCGCCGTTCGCGGCGGCGTACTTCCAGAGCTGCTCCGTCGTGGTGGGCACGGGCAGGCCGCGGCGATGGAACAGCAGGGGCACGTCGGTGACGAAGGGCACCGCGTACTGGACTCCGTCCACCTGGCCCGTCTTCAGGACGTTGTCCACGAAGAGGCCCGCCTTCTGTGGATCGAGAGGGTACGGAAGGAGATAGCCGCTCCGGGCGAATTCGGCGGTCCAGGCCACGTCCACCGAGAGCACGTCGTAGGCGCAGCTCCCCAGCCGGGCACGGCCCGCCATCTCGGCCCGCTCCTCGTCCGTACGCTCGGCCACCTCGACCAGGGTGACCTGGGTGGTGTGCGTGCGGTTCCACTCCTCGATCAGGTCGCGGCGGAAGCTGCCGGCGGTGATGTCGGCGCCGGTCGCCACGGTGAGCCGGTCAGGCCCTCCGCAGTCGGCGGGGAAGGCGGGCTTCCCGCTGAGGAGCGAGGGATCCCCCGCGGTGAGGGAGATGAGCACCGAGGCCAGCACCAGCCCCGCCACCACCCCGGCACCGCCCCAGCGACGCTGGCCGGGGTTCAACCTGCCGAGCAGGGCGCGCGGGCGTCGCGTCAGGCTCATCGAATCTCCTCGGTTGTGGAGATCCCGGGCTCCGGCCCTGGGAGGGAGGTCAACGGCGGTCCTTTCCACGCAGGCTGGAGATCAGGTGTCTCAGCGCCTGCCGCATGTCGGCTCCCGCCTCCACACACTCGCGGTACTTCCCCGCACGCGGGGGAGAGCGATCACAGCCGTTGTCGCCGAGGGCCAGCACATAGAGGGCGTTGACATTGGACGCGCGGGCGAGCGTCCCGCCGACGCCCTTCCCCCGTCGCTCGTTGTCGAAGACGCCCCCGTCGGTCACGACGACGAGGGCACGCCCAGGAGATCCGGCCCGCCGGTTCAGGTTCATGATCATGTCTGATATCGGGGCGTCGGAGCCCTCCGCCCTGGTACCGGCGACGCTCCTGGTCAGTTCGTCGAACTCGGCACGGCCCGCCGCCGGCTGGAGCTCCCTGACCCGGGTCCTGCGGCCGACCGTGGAGAAGGCGCTCAGCGCGAGGTCGTCACGAGGGGTGATCAGCGGTTTGATGTCGGGAAAGGTCTCACGCAGGCGTACCAGCAGGGAGCGGGGCGGTGCGGTCATCGAGCCGGACACGTCGAGGGCGATCTCGGCGTCGAGCCGGGGCAGGAGACCGAAGAACCGGCTCTGGGCCTCTCGCAGTGCCGCGGGGGAGCGCACGACCGCCCTCTCGGCGGAGCGCTCACCGAAGAGCGGGTTGGCGGCCAGCCACGAGCGAAGAAGGCCGAGCACGCTCGTGCGCTCCGCACTCCGCTCGTCCGGCCAGCTGATCGTGACGAACGGGTAGTCCAGCCCGGAGAGCCCGGGAGAGAAGAACTCCTTGAGCTTGGTCATCCCGCTCGGCGCCCCCTCGGGGCAGTGGGGGTCGTTGAACCGCCCGTCGTTGTAGTCCGTCAGACTGTGAAACGGGATCACCAGGGCGGGGCTCCGGTTGAGCTCCTCGCCGCCGGTCCCGCGGCTCGCGGTCCTGAACCGGCAGAGCAGCGAGCTGACGCTCTCGGCGACGATGTCGCGCTGCTCCCGATCCACGATGTCGCCCAGGGGCATGAGGTCGGAGACCGCTACGAGCCCGGCGGTGGAGAGTTCGGGCTGCGGGTAGCTCACCGGCATGCCGAATTTCGATCGGACCACCTTCCACAGGACCGGGAGGCTGTGGCTGCCCGGCCGCCCCGCCGGCAGTTCCTTCCTGACCTTCTCGGCACGCCCGCTGATCATGCCGACCACCAGGCGGTCGGACGCGACCGACGGGCCGATGTCGAGGGTGGCGCCGCCCGCTCCCACGTCCTCGGCGACGAGCCTGGCCTCGCCGGTGCTGGTGGCGACCCAGGCGTCGGCCCGGGGACCGTACAGCCGGCGAAACGGCTCGTCACCCTCCTGGCGCGCGTCGTCGCGGTACCAGTTGTCGCCGAAGGCGTAGGCCAGTTCCCCGACCGAGGGCGCCACCCCCACCGAGATCGTGTACGGTGCGCAGCCGTCCACCAGCCTGCCCTGGACGAACAGGGCGATGCTCTCGCGCAGGGCGGTCACGTTCTCCGGGGCGGTGACGACGCGTAACTCCAGCGGCCGCTCGCAGTCGGGGGGCCAGATCCGGTGGCTCAGCCACGTTCCGCCCTGGACGACTCCCCACGGGACCGTTACGGCCGCGGCGCCGAGGAGGACGCCGAGGTAGCCGGCCGACAACTTGAGCACGAACCCCTCCAGCCGCCGGTGCCTCCGCCCTGGCATGCCCGGTGCGGGCCTTCCCGCCGCGCGACGGCGCGCGACGGCCCGTCCGGCCGGTTCGAGCCATCGGCGCAGCAGGCGGGCGAACCTTCCCAACGTCAGCAGGACGGCCACGGCCAGGCCGATCATCGCGCAGACGAGCAGGGCGAGACCCGTGCCGAGTGCCCGCACCCCGTCCGTCAGCACCGCGAACAGGGTGGTGACGCCGCCGGTGACCAGGGCGGTCGCGGCGATCTCCTTGAGCTTCGCCGGGAGGCCGCCGGGCGGGCCGGCGTCCGGGTCCCGCGAGCCGTCGGCGGGTGAGGAGGGGGAGGGGCCGGACATGGAGATCACTACCTGTTCGACGACGTGAACGACGGGCTCTCAGACGGCCGTACTTCGAACGGGGCACTTCGGATGGCGAGGTTCCAGGCGATGGATTTTCCTGTGACAGGATTTTGACGGGGTTTCGAGGACGGCGCCTTGGCGTGAGATGAGCGGGGAGCGGCCTTTCCCGGCTCGGCTCTGGCCGCGTTAGATCCTAATCCGTCGGCCCGTCGAATGCGATGGATATCTTGATTTCACTGTCTTTTTTATCGACACTAAACATCGATTCGGACACGAGCCTCTATGTTCGTCTTATGGCTGCATTTAGTGACAGAGGAAGTGTTTGCGGCACACCGCCGTTCGCGGCCTGGTCGCGCGCGGCGGCTCCCCGCAGGCGGCCCTGGCCGCTGACGGCCACGGCGGACCCGGGCGGCGGCTCGAAAGGGATGGCCGAGGGTGATCGCGGCACCACGGAAAAGGGCCTCCATTGAATGTGAATCGGAATGGTCGGTGTCGATGCCGTGGACATAGCAGCGCAAAGCGTGCAACATGGCTTTCTGTGCGCACGTTAATTACCCGAACCTCGGTGATTCAACTCGGCGGCAATGGGGAACAGATATCGTGCGTTCAGGGTTCCCAGCGCCCGTCTGGGCAGGGGTCGGCACTGTCGAGGTGATCGTTGGCTCGTCGCACAAAAAAATTCGCCGATATGGCCACGGCGCTTCTGGTAGTTGTTGGAATCCTGGTCGGGCTGCCGATTGGAATGGTCGGAGAATATTTTCCGGAAACGGTGGCCGAGAACCGGATCACCTGGGTCGCGATTTTCGGGTTGACCGCCTTCCTCACCGTCCTGCTGACCCGGCTGACGCCGGAACTGATGAAGTCGCGCGCTCACGGCGGGCTCTTCCGGGTGCCCGAGAGAAAGGCGGGGTGGGTCCGCAGAACCGAGCTGGACGACGTGGTCTCCACTCTGACGATGAGAGGCTCGGGAACGGTCGGCCTGACCACCGGCATCGCCGGGGCGGGCGGTTTCGGTAAGACGTCCCTGGCCGTGGAGGCGTGCCACAGCGGTGAGGTGAGGAAGCGGTTCAAGGGCGGTGTCATCTGGGTCACGGTGGGCCGCGACCGCACCGGTGTCGACATCGCGGCGCTGGCCAACGACGTCACGGAGGCCGTGACGGGCACCCGGCCGGAGTTCTCCAGCCCGGAGCAGGCCGGCCACCGGATGGCCGAGATCCTGGCGGAGCGGGGCCAGACGCTGCTGGTGGTCGACGACGTGTGGAGCCTGTCACAGCTGAGACCCTTCCTGGCCGCGGCGGTGCGGTCCCGGGTGCTGGTGACGACCCGCCTGCCCAGAGCCCTTCCCCCGAACGCGATCGCGATGATCGTCGACGAGATGGCGCCGCGGGTGGCCGTCCAGTTGCTGAGCCGTGGGCTACCGCCGATGAACCCCGGCGTCGTCAACGGCCTGATGGGCCTGACGGGAAGATGGCCGCTGCTACTGGACCTCGTCAACGCGCGCCTGCGTGACGAGCACGGTGGCGGGGTGAACGCCGACGTCGCCGCCCGCCGGGCGGCCGAGCGGCTCGGCCGGGCCGGACCGGCCACCCTGGACGTCACCATTCCCCGCCAGCGGGAGACCGCGGTGCGCGTGACGGTCGAGCACAGCCTCGAAGCTCTCGGCGTGTTCGACCGTGCCCGCTTCCTTGAGCTGGGCGTCTTCCCGCAGGACGCCGACATACCGGTCGGCACCGTCGGGCTTCTCTGGCGCGCCACCGCCGGACTCACCTCCGAGCAGACCGAGCGCCTCTGCGCGAGGCTGCACGACCTGTCACTGATCGGCAGGCGCGAGGCGGAGGGAACGGTGCCGTCGATCACGATCCACGACGTCATCCGTGCACACCTCCGCTCGGAGTACGGGCTGGGGAGAGAGCGCGTCGAGGCGGCCAACCGCGACTTCCTCGACGAGGCCCGCGAACTGATCCCCGACGACGACCTCGCGGCGGACGCCGAATGGTGGAGACTGCCCAGGGAGGTGCCCTATCTCTGGGACCATCTGCTGTTCCACCTCGCCGAGGGGAGAAGGCATCGGGAGCTGGAGTCGCTCCTGCACGACGTGCGATGGTTCGTCACCCGGATACGAGCCTTCGGGGTGGCCGCGGCGGAGTCGGATCTGATGCTGTCGACCTCCCGCTCCGTCGCCGGGGTCCGGCAGCTGATCGCCCGGAGCGCACACCTGCTCACCCCCTTCGAATCGGATGCCGTCTCCACCGCGAACCTGCTGGCCCGCCTGTACGCGTTCCCGCCGATGCGGGCGTCGATCGAGCGCTACAGTCAGGAGGCCGAGACCCCTTTCCTGAGAGCCCGCTGGCCGCTGCCCGACATCGGCGCCACCTGCCTGCTGGGAACGCTGACCTCGACGACGAAACGGCTGAGGGACGTTTCGATCACACCGGACGGATCGAGATTCGTCGTCCACGGCCGCGACGGTGTGCAGATATGGAAGGCCGACGGCACTACCCGGACAACGCTGGCCACTCATCGGAAGCCGGTTCACGAGGTCGCCGCCGCGCCGGACGGTTCGTGGCTGGTGACCCGTTCCGGACGCCGGAGAGTGCAGGTCTGGGGGATCGACGGCACCCAGAGAGCGATCCTGGAGAACGGCGTCGGCAGGCTTGCCGGGATGGTGGCCGCGCCGGACGCCTCGTGGCTGGCGACTCTCTCCGCGCGGGGAAGGGTCGCCCTGTGGAACCCCGAAGGAAGCAGGCGCGCCGTACTGAAGAGCGGGATCGGCAGGCTTGCCGGGATGGTGGCCGCGCCGGACGCCTCGTGGCTGGCCACCTTCTCCGTGCGGGGAAGGGTCGCCCTGTGGAGCCCCGAGGGGAGGAAGCGCCTGACCCTCAGGAGCCCGGTCAGGGTGAGGACCAAGCCGCGAACCCTGAGGGACACCCTGCTGATGCGTGGCTGGAACCAGGAGAACGAGAAGGTCTCCGGCCGGAACAGGCCGATACGCGAGGTCTCCAAGATGGCCGTCTCGCCGGACGGCGGCTGGCTGGCGACCCTCTCCGGAGACGGGAGCGTGCGCCTGTGGGGAATCGACGGCGACGAGCGAGCCGTCCTGACGGGACACACCGGAGCGGCGCCCGGGATCCGCATCGCCCCTGACGGCAGCTGGCTGGCCACCTGGACGTCCACCGGCTCGGTCCGGCTGTGGGATTCCGACGGCAGGCAGCGGGCCGTTCTGTCCGGGCATGCCGGGGTGGTGCGTCAGGTGGTGATCGCCCCGGATGGCGGCTGGCTGGCGACTCTTTCCGAGGATCGGAGCGTGCGGCTGTGGGATTCCGACGGCAGGCAGCGGGCCGTTCTGTCCGGGCATGCCGGGGTGGTGCGTCAGGTGGTGATCGCTCCTGACAGCAGCTGGCTGGCGACCCTCTCCGGGGAGCAGAGCGTGCGGCTGTGGGAGTCCGACGGCAGCGAACGGGCAGCTCTGTCCGGGCATGCCGGGGTGGTGCGTCAGGTGGTGATCGCTCCTGACAGCAGTTGGCTGGCCGCCTGCTCGCAGGACGGGGAGATCCGGATCTGGCAGTCTGAGCGCTCCGGGCGGCAGAGCCGCAGGGGCCGGACCGGGATGGTGCGCAAGGTGACCATCTCCCCCGAGGGGAACTGGATCGCCACACACTCCGGCGACGGCTCGGTGAAGCTCTGGAACGAGGACAGGATAGAAGGAGCGACCCTCACCGTTCCCATCGAGACCGGTCACTATGGCGCGATCTCGCCGGACAAGACGTGGCTGGCCGTCTGGTCCGGTGATCACGTGATCCGGATACGCGGAGCCGGTGGCCGCAGGAGGGCCATTCCGACGGGGCACACCGGACGCGTGCGGGGAGTGGCGATCGCCCCCGACAGCACCTGGCTGGCGACCTGGTCGGCCGACCGGACCGTACGGCTCTGGGGTGCGGGCGGCAGCAGGAGGGCGGTGCTGGCCGGTCACACCGGGCCGGTGCGCGAGGTGGTGATCGCCCCCGACAGCACCTGGCTGGCCACCTGCTCGGAGGACGGCACCGCGCGTATCTGGTGGGCCGACGGCACCGAGCGGGCAGTACTGGTCGCGAACATCCGGGCGACCGCTCACATCCTCATCTCACCGGACGGTGCCTGGCTCGCCACCCTGTCCATCTACGGAAGAATCCAACTCTGGAAACCGGACGGCAGCAGGTACGCCGCCCTGAAAAGCAGGGTGGAGGCCATAGGCGAGATCACCGTCGCCCCCAACGGCAGGTGGTTCGCCATCGTCTCGGTCAACGGGACGGCGGGCCTGTGGGGAGCCGACGGAAAGGCGCGGGCCTCGCTCAGGGGATGCCCGGGAGCGGCCCGGCAGGTGGCGATCGCCCCCGACGGCACCTGGCTGGCCGCCTGCTTCGAGGACGGCACCGCGCGCGTCTGGTCGGCCGGCGGCAGGGATCGGGCGACGCTGCCCGCGAACTCGGGAAAGATCCGCGGCGTGGCCATCTCCCCGGACAGCAACCTGCTCGCCACCTGCTCGGACGACGGAACCATCCGGCTGTGGGACAGGTACGGCGAGTCGGCGGGCGCCGGAGCCAGGGTCGAGGCGGGTCTCAACTGTCTGGCCTGGTTCCCCAACGGCTTCGGTCTGGCCGCCGGGGGAGACCAGGGCCTGTACGGCTTCGACCTCTACCCACCCCCAGCCTGAACCAGGCCTGGAGGATCTGACAGGTCACTCGCCCCGGAATGCGTCGACCTCGTACTGGTCCCGGCTGTGCAGCCACGACTCGGCGATCTTGCCGTCGCGCATCGTGATGACGTGGGCCAGGTTGTTCTCCAGCGGAACCGAGCGGTCGGGCCTGGTCGCCGTGTACGTGGCGAGCGCGACGGCCGCCTCGTCGTCGGCCAGCACCCGGTGGACGTCGAGCCGCAGCGTTCGAACGGAGCGTCGAGGACCATCTCCAAGGGCTGGGAACGCTCCTCGGCGGGCTCTCGGACGACGAGCGCGAGCGGCTTTCCGATCTCCTCGCCCGGCTCCTGGAGAGCATGACGGAGTCCTGAGAGCGCGTTGGAGATGGGCGGTCAGGTCGGTTGGGTGGTGGGCTGGTTGCTCGCGCCGGGCCACGCCGGCTACCCACATCCTGAGATGTTCTTCGCCAAGGTACGCGACCACTGCGCCCTCTCGGAGCCGGTCGAGGAGCAGCCTGGTCAGCGTGCTCGAAGCTAGCAGCCCAGTCCGGCCACCCGCCGTTTGGCGGGCGGCGGGACAGGCCCGACGATTGGAGGTGCTCATGTGTCTACTGCGACATTGTGGGTTCCGGGGTTGCGGAGGGGCTCGGTTTCCCCTTCCTGCCCGACTTCGCCGCGGACCTCGTCAGTTCCTGGATCTTCCTCAGGCCTGCGTCGACGCTGGCAACGGGGATGCCGTCGCGGACCTGGCCTTGCTGGAACGCACCAAGAACCGAAATCGACGTGGCACTGCTGTGGGCGACGCTGAAGAACTCGATGGGGCCCAGGCTGGTGTTCACGCCCTGAAAAAGCACGATCTCCTCACCTCGAGCCCCTACGAAGTACTGAGCATCGAGCCATTGGCTCAAGAAGTACCAGCCCAGGCCGCCGCTGACGAGGACGAGGGCGAGGATTGAGATCAGCGCCCGCCGCAGCAGACGCCGTGACCGCCCCGAAGGGTGGGTCTGATCTGGAGGAGCTTGTTCTGGGGGTGCAGCCTGCCCGGGGAATCCGTCCGGCGTCGCACCATTCCCCGAAAATCGACCCCGATTCACCGATGACAGATCGGAAACCAGGCGGTCTCGACTGAACGGCTTGGTGGCGGGACCCTTGGCAATGGGGCGATCTGTCGGAGAGGTGGAACCGAAGTGAGGACCAGATCCGCTCTCTTGGTGAGGAAGTGAATCGGCTGCCGAGCTCTTGGAAGGGGTGATTTCCTCAGCCGGTCGACCATCATCAACAGCACTCCTGGATGAAATCCGATCTCGTCGGAGCGCGTCGATGTCAGGCTGGTTGGACAGAGAGGTCTCATTTCCAGGAACGGCTTTACCTTTGTCGGGCTTCGGCATTATGTCAGCCATCGATGTGACATGAGGACTGACATCAGTACTTGCCGGTCGGGCCTCCGTGGCGATCATTGGCGAAGGCGAGTCAACTGGCTGGCTTTGGATACTGGATTGGGAGGAAAGATCGAAAGGTCGACTGCCATGAGCGTGGGTCAGGTGACCGAGTAGATGGTCAATCGTTGGTCGTGCGCCAGACTGTTTGTTCAGGCACGCTGCGAGCAGGGGGCCGAGGTTGTCGGGCACGCCGGTCAGGTCGGGGGCGCGGGTCAGGACAGCAACGATTATCACCTGTAATGTGGCTCCAGCGAAGGCCAGATGTCCAGTGGCCGCGTACACCATGGTGGCGGCCCAGCTGAACACATCTGATGCCGGGCTGGCGATGTTATCGTTAATGTGTTCGGGCGCCATATATGGGAAGGTGCCGATCGGTGGCCCCGAGTACGAGGCCGTTTGATCGGTGAGGCGGGCGATGCCGAAGTCGATGATCACCGGGCCTCCGGGGCCAAGGATCACGTTTTGCGGCTTGAAGTCGCGGTGGATGATCTCCGCCCGGTGGATGGCGTTCAGCGCGGTTAGCGTGGTGACGGCAAGCCGCTCAAGGTCACTACCGGTCAACGGGCCATTGCTGTTGACGGCTTCCTTCAAGGATTGGCCGGCGATGTATTCGCTGATGATATAGGGCGAGTGGTTGACGACGCCCGCATCGAGGACCTTGGCGGTACAGAAGGGCGCGACCCTGCGGGCGGCTTCGGCTTCAGCCAGAAAGCGTTTGTGTGCCTTGGGATCCTTGGTGGGGCGCAACATCTTGACGGCGACGCGGGCGCCGAGTGGGGTCTCGCCGAGGTAAACCGCTCCTTGACCCCCCTCGCCTAGTTTGCCGATCAGTCGGTAGTTCCCGATCTGTTGGGGATCCCCTATATCGAGCGGCGGAATGGTACGTGGCACTGCCCACCTCTTCACAGACCTCGACGATCGTGATGCGAATTATGGCTATAAGACCGTCTCTGTAGGGCTTGATCCTGCTCAGGTCGCGATGCTCTACCACATAGGTGGTATGCCGAACGGCCATGCATCAGCATGATGACCATGTCAAAGACAGTCTGGCAAGGGAGCTGATCCTTGCAGATCTCCACTCGAGTCTCCGCTGAACCCGGGACGATTCACCAGGCCTGTTGGACCTGGATGGTTAGGACGCCCAGGCGTTCCTTTTCGGGTGGGTAGATACTTCGGATCACGGTCAGGAACTCGTCGCGGGACTCGCCGAGGTGGCCCGACGGCGTGCGGGTCCTCGTGGTCGAGCATCTCCTCGAACGACGCGTATTCGGTGACCTGTTTCACCTCGGTCGGCAGTTTCTCATCGCCGCAGACGAACTTGAGGCTCTGCCCCGGCCGGATCTTCCGCATGCCGGCGTAGCCGACCCGGACCTCGACCGTCCTCACACCGGAGGCGATCAGGTCGAAGTACGGCTTGCGAAGCCGCAGTCGATCGGGGTGGTGCGGGAGACTTGGAAGGTGACAATCGAGAACGCCCGTCCAGGTCCGCCGGAGACCAGCCCCTCCATCGTGCTGCTCACGCTGGCGCACCGGATCGAGTCCGAGCTCGGCGCCGCCCTCGCGCCGCTCGGACTGACGGTGAGCAGGTTCGGCCTGCTCGGACACATCACCGGCGTGCCCGGCGCGTCGTTCAGCGACTTGGCGCGAATGTCCGGAATCACCGTTCAGAGCGTTCATACGGCGGTGAAGGCGCTGTCCGGGGCAGGGCTCGTTCGTGACAACACCGCTCGCGCCGGGTCCGCTTCGGCCATCGAGATCACGCCCGAGGGTGCGCGTCTCATGCGGGAGGCGATGAAGGCCGTGGCCGAGGTGGACGAGCGGCTGTTCGGCCCGGACGCCGACCCGATTCAGCGTCAGATCGCCGACGCCGCACGCGCCGCGTTCGAAGGGCGTTCCCGGCTCTGACCTGACGTGCGAGACGCCCCGGACAGCAGGGGTGCCATTCCTTTGCCGCCACCTTCAGAGAGCCTGAAGCACCTGCTAAGCTTCAGGCTCTCTGAAGGCTGTGGAGAGGGGAAGCTCGTGGAAGGTGTGCTGCTGTCGGTCCATGTACTCGCCAGCATTGTGTTCGTCGGAGGCTCGGCCGTCGCGACAAGCCTGTTCTCCCGCTATGCCCCGGTCGCCGCGAGTGTCGCGGTGAGCCCGGCCGCCGCGGGCGCGTCTGTCGACCCGCGGTCGGAAACCTCGGGAGACCGCAACCGGGCCGTGGCTGTCGCACTGCACCGCATCACCCGCGGCTACGGCGTCTTCGGCATCGTCGTGCCCGTCGTGGGAATCGCTCTGGCCGTCACCCAGGGCCGGATGGGCGAGATTTGGATAAATATCTCCATGGTCCTCACCGCCGCCGCCGGTGGTCTGCTCGCCCTGCGAATCTGTCCGGAGCAACGCGAGGCCCTCGCCAACCCCGACGACGGCAAGCGGTTGCGCACCCTGAGCATGCTCGCCGGAATCTACAACCTGCTGTGGGCGATCGTCGTGGTCCTCATGATCGTCCGCCCGGGAGCCCAGACGTGACCACCGTAAGCGGCTCAGCGAGAAGCCGCTCTCTTCAGGGAGCGGAGGAGTCGCTTTCCCGGGACGCGTGACGGCTCGTCTGCGCGGTGACATCCCCGATCAAGAAGTGCGGGCGTGAGGTGGTGCCTTCCGGGTGGCCTTTGCCCTGGGGAGAGAATCTCCGATGGAAGCCGGATCGGCGGCAGACGGACATGGTCGCCGGGAATCACGCCGCCTCGGGGCGCGTACCCGCCGGGCGGCCTGAACCCCGCTGCCGGGGGGTGGAGCGGTCATTCCGCGATACGGGGGATGATCTCCGCGGCTATCCTCTTCGCTCCTTCGAGGGTGCCACCGAGCAGGGCCGTGCCGCCACTGTTGTTCAGGTTGGTGCTGATCAGCATCACCACGCCGTGGGCGTACACGCAGAGGTCTCCCTTGCCGGGAACCCAGACCGCCTGGTCGGCGACACCCTCCAGGTCCTGGGAGTCGGCCGTTCTGATGTTGTCGCAGAATTCCTCGTTCCTCTCCACCCCGGCGTTTGTCAGCGGAGTGCGCATGAGAACAAGGGCATACAGCGTGCTTTTACTGTTCTTGTAGTTGCACTGCGTGGTGACGTATGAGATTCCCTGCAGGGGATCGGCGGTCGGCGCGGCCGAGGGCTCGTCCTCTATGGTGCTGCCCTCGCCGAAGACCTTCTGAGCGGCGTCCCAATCGAGCACCTGGCACGCTCTCAGCGCCTGTTCACGCGGGCCCGGACCACATCCCGCGACGAGGGCGGCGACCACCACCAGCGCCGGTAGGAGGATCTGATGTCTCCGCCGGCTCATATTGATCACGACTAAGAACGTAGGCGCGGCCGGCGAGCCGTACAAGGGCTCATTGGCCAGAGGGCGCGCGGGAACTCCCGGCCCAGCGTGGCGGTCTATTCGGTCCTAGCGGAAGGCGGCGCCATTCTCCGAAGCCCACTGCTGGAACGGTCTGGCCGGGGAGCCGGTGATCCTCGGTACCGTGTCGCGCACCTTCAGCAGCTCATCATTGATGTCTCCGCCCATCAGGTCGAGCACCGCGTCGGCGGTCTGCTCTCCCATGAAGGAGGCCATCTGCAGATGGGCCTCCTGCCGGCTGATCTCGACGAAGGCCACCTCCCGCCCCACCGCCGCGGCGATGGCCTCGATCTGTCGCCGGGGTGTGATCCGTTCCGGACCGGTCAGTGCATACGTCCTTCCCTGGTGGCCGGGCTCGGTCAGCGCCACCCGGGCCACCGCGGCGATGTCCGCAGGATGGATGGTGGGCAGGCCGATGTCCGCGTAGGGCACTCGAACCGTCCCATGCTCGCGGATCGACTGCGCCCACCACAGGGCGTTCGAGGCGAACTGTGTCGGCCGCAGGATCGTCCAGGCCATGCCGCTGTCCCTGAGCAACTGCTCGACGGCCAGATTCTCGGCGGTGGCGGGCAGGTGCGGATGGGTCTGGACCGTGATGGACGACACGAGCACCACGTGTTCCACGCCTGCTTGCCGGGCGGCCATGAGGACGTCGGCCTCCGCGCCCAGGCCCCGCAGCAGGAACAACGAACGCACCCCGTCCAGCGCGGGCTTCAGTGAGTCCGGCTGAGCGAGATCACCCTCAACGGCTTCGACCCCCGAAGGGAATGAGACCCGTGCCGCGTCACGGGTCAGACCTCGCAAGCGTGTGAAACCGGACGTGTGTAGTTGCCTCAGCAGAGCGCTTCCGATGTTTCCGGTTGCGCCGGTTACGAGGATCATCATCGTTTCCCTGTCGTCAGTCGGTGGTCATGGCTACGGCACGTTAGAACCTCAACTGAACTTCAGGTCAAGGACGTGCGCGGTGAGCTGGGGCTTTCGGCGGAGGCAATGCCGTGGCGGGCCTGGTCGTCGTGTACGACCACGGTGGCTCCCTTCTTGATGGTGAGCGCGGTGGCCGGCGGGTGGAGCCTGCGCCGGCCTTCGACGCGGCGGGGGAATCCACGCTGATTCCGCTGCGTCATGTGATTGCGGAGCCCATCCACGCCCTGGACCGGCGGCGGGGCCTGGCGCGGGGTGTAGTGCGCCCCGAACAGCCCAGCGATCAGCTCGATGACCCCTCATGCCTCCGGTGTACCCCCGGTGAATCCCGGTCGGCGATCGGCCTGTCCCTAACCTGACCGCAGCCTTTCGAGATCATTAGCAGGGCTGGACATGCTCACCGTGTGCTCCGCGTGATTTTCCCAGGCGGCGCAGGATCAACATCGCGGCTCCCGCGACGACGATCTCGGCCACCGGGAAGCTGATCCACAACCACAGGGTTCCGAAGAGGCTGAAGGCGAGCAGCAACGGCACCCGGACCGCCACGATCGACCCGATCGAGATCACGTAGGACGGTCGCGCCCGCCCCAACGCCTGGAAGTACGCCGACACGAGCATCGCCACCCCCGAGAGGGGATAGCCGAGCGCGATGATTCGCAGGGCATGGGTCGCCGCTTCCCGGACCGCTGGATCGTCGGTGAACGCCGCCGTCAACGGCGCGGCGGCCACCAGGAGGACGAGACAGGCCGCCGTTCCGTAGACCGCTGTCGCGCGAAGGGCGAGTGTTCTCGTGCGGCCGACGCGAGCGGCCAGGGCGCGGCCCGCGTTGTATCCGATCAGCGGCTGCATCCCCTGTGAGATGCCGAGCTGGGGCATCAGGACGAACGTGCCGATCCGGCTGCAGATGGCGTAGGCGCTCATCAGCACCGGGCCGCCGAGCGTCACCAGCAGGTTGTTGACGAGCGCCACGACCAGGGTGTTGCCGAAGCCTCCGAGAAAGGACGGTGCTCCCACGGCTACCAGCAGGCGCAACGTGGGGCCGTGCGGGCGCAGATCGGCGCGGGTGACGCGGTAGGGGCGGTCGCGCTGGACGAAGAAGAACCACAGGCTCATACCCATGGAAACCGCCTGGCCGCCCACCGTTCCCAGCGCAGCGCCGCGAACCCCCAGGCCGAAGCCGAAGATCAGCAGCGGATCGAGCACGATCTGACAGACCACCGGAGCCACCCAGAGCATGGTCGAGAAGCGCATCCGTCCCTCGGCCCGCACCAGGCTGGAGAAGCCGGTCGCCGTGATCGCACCTGCCAGAATGATCAGGGCGTAGTCGCGCGCGTAGCCGTGAGTCTCGTCCGTGGCGCCCAGCAGGGTGAGGAGCGGGTCGACCAGCAGCACTCCCAGCACGCCGATGATCACGGCCGTCGTCCAGTAGACGAGGAACGCGTTGCCGGTCGCCCGAGCGGCTTGCCGGAGGTCGCCGGCGCCGAGGCTGCGGGAGACCAGCGACGCGCCGCCGATCCCGACCGTGGTCGCCACCGCCCCGAGGATCAACAGGATGGGCGTCACGATGTTCACGGCCGCGAACGCGATCGCCCCCACGCCGCGGGAGACGAACCAGGCGTTCGTCAGCGCGTAGATGCCGTAGGTCGCGACCGACACGGTCGCCTGGGAAGCGGAGTCCCAGAGCAGCGGCCCAACCGGTCGCGTACCGAGGGCCGTGGTCCGGTCCCCGCGGTCACCGCGTGGACTCGACGGGAGAGTCCCCGCCGGAGTCACCGCCGGTGGCCGAAGGTTTCCATGATCTGCGCCAGTTTCGTCCGCGCGAAGTCGTACTGCGAGGAATCCGTGTGCCCGCGGTAGACGGTCTCGATGACCATGATCAACAGAAGGTGAAGGTTGTACAGGCGGCGCCGCGTTCTTTCAGCCGGAGTGAACGGCTCCCTGCCGTAGCCCCGGATGAAGCTCTCCACGTCATTCGACATGCCGTCTGTCTCGGTGGCGACGAATCCGGCCTCCATGATCGGATCGCCGTACAGCGCACGCTCGTGGTCGATGATGCTCACCAGGGCGCCGTCGCGCACCATGACGTTGGAATCCCAGAGGTCCCACTCGACGAACGTCGGCTCGGTCACCTCGTCGAGGCAGTCCGCGTGCTCGGCCACGAGCCGGCGGATGACGTCGTAGTCCCAGCCGATGTCGACGTTGCGCCGCTCTCCGTCGCGCAGGACGTCTTCGACGATGCCGGTGAAGACCTGCCGCCAGGTGGCCCCGCTCGCCGTGTCGTCCAGCAACGGCCCGAAATGATCGCCCTTGATCTGGTTGAGGGCATGGTTCGCCGCGCCGAGTGCCTCCTGGTAGGTGCCGTATACCTCGGGGGACAACCGGTCCTTGATGATGCCGAGATTGTCGGCGTCGACGAACTCCATGAAGAAGTAGTCGGCGTCGCACAGCTCGTGGCTCTCGTCGTAGAAATGAACGGCGGGCACCGGTACGAAGGTGCGCTCACGGACCATCGTCAGCGCGTGCACCTCGGTGCGCATCATGTTCCGTTCGTACGTCATCACCTCGACGTCGGCAGGCGGCGCGATCTTGAGCACCACTGACCGGCCGTCTCGCAGGCGGATCCGGTAGGCCACGTTGAACCAGCCGTGGCCCAACTCCTCGACCCAGTCCTCACCCTCGGGCACCTGGGCATCTCCGAAGGCACGCGCGACCATGGCACGCAAGCCGTCGATCGACTGCCGGTTCTTGGTGACGCTGTCGGTCACGGCTTTCATGAAGATTCTCCGAGGTCGCGTTGGGGGGTGATCCGCTCGTCCATTCTCCATCCTCCGTACGGTGTTCCACGGGGCGGCCGAGTGGATCTTCGCGGCATGCGGCGCCGCGGCCCGGCCGAGTCGATGAACGGACTCTCGTAGGGTGACGGGACGGCAGTGATCTGGGCCGGCCGGTCGAACGACGACCGGACGCCGCGTTGAAGGGGGCTGGTGACCTTCAGCTCACTCGGCACCTGCGGGCCGCCCGCATGTCATGTGGCGGAGTGTCCGCTTCTAAACTCCAAGGTGTGACGAAATACCTTGATGTGCATCCGGACGATCCGCAGCCTCGGCTGATCCGCCAGGTGGTCGAGCTTTTGCGCGCGGACGGGCTGATCGCGTACCCGACGGACTCGTGCTACGCGCTGGGGTGCCGGCTGGGCAACAAGGAGGGCATCGACCGGATCAGGGAGATCCGCGACCTGGGCAGTGACCACCACTTCACCCTGGTCTGCAGGGATTTCGCTCAGTTCGGCCAGTTCGTACATGTGAGCAATGCACTGTTCCGCTCGGTCAAGGCGGCGACCCCCGGCGGATACACGTTCATCCTGCCCGCGACCAAGGAGGTGCCGCGGCGGTTGCTGCACCCCCGGAAGAAGACGGTCGGCGTCCGGATCCCCGACCACGCCATCACGCAGGCGCTGCTGGCCGAACTCGGCGAACCGCTGCTGTCGAGCACCCTGCTGCTGCCCGATGAGACCGAGCCCCCGACGCAGGGCTGGGAGATCAAGGAGAGGCTCGACCATGTGGTGGACGCCGTCATCGACTCCGGCGAGTGCGGCGCCACCCCGACGACGGTCGTCGACCTTTCGCAGGGCGAGCCCGAGATCCTCCGCCGGGGCACCGGAGACCCGTCCCTCTTCGAGTAAGGCGACCGGCACCGTTCACGTCTTCCCGGCGACTTCGCCAGGCGCAGGCCCTGCCGAACGAAGACCGCGCAGCACGACCGCAGGGCCTCGGCAAGTTCTCGGCCCAACCCGTTTCGCTCCCGTGGTGGGCGTGACCGCATCGACCTGTCGCGCCTGATCAACGGGCTGTCGTTTTGTAGCTGATTCCCGACACCATGTGGTCACCGATGGCGACGGCATCCCGCTTATGCGGCCATGGGGCGTGGCCGCTTCAACAGCTCGCGGGCGAGGGTGGCGCCGCGTTTCACGTCCGCGGTCGGGGCGGGTTTTCTGGTCTGGGGGTCGGCGCACTGAGGGCATCTGCCGGGGTTCGGTACGGGGCGTGCGCAGTCGTCGCACTCGGTGCGAGCCACGAGTCTGGCAGATGCGGTCATCGGCGCGGGGGCGGGCAGTTTGGTCCGCAGCCGGTGCATGATCAGTTTGGCGGGTGAGCGGATCTCGTCGGGGAGTCCGACTGTCAGAACGGTTCGGATCTGCGTCTCGGTGCTGCCTCGGGCGAGCCACTCGGCGAGGAGCGGCAGGACGGGGGCCATCTCGGGCGCGCCGACGGTCAGCCGGGGTTCGGCCCGGCCCAGGCGGGTCAGGAGGGCGACGCCGAGGGCCGCAGATCCACCCCCGCCGCCGTCTCCATCGTCCCCGCCATCCCCGTCGCCCTCGTTGTCTCCGCTGTCCGGGGGTGGCTTGGCGGGCCAGACGGGCTCGCCCGAGCCGCGCCGTCGCGCGGCCGGTCCGGGGGAGGGGGTGGTTTCTTGGAGTTCTTTCTTTACTCCCGTAGGGAGCGCGCTCGTCTCACCAAGGCTCGGTTTCCCGAGAGCCGGGGTGACCTGGAGATCGCTGTCGGGGCGGTCGTGCTGCGGGGTGTCGTAGACGTCCACCACGGTGCGCATCTTCCCGGCCTCGTCGCGGAAGCGCCTGCGGATCAGGTAGCCGTGGGCGGTCAGCTCGCGCATGGCTCTGGCGATGGCCTGCTGGCCCTCGGGGTTCTCGGCGGCGAGGGTCTTGATGTCCTGGTGGGGGCTGTCGGAGAAGGACATCAGGTAGGCGAGCAGGCCGCGCGCTAGGAAGGATAGGCGCCGGTTTTTGAGAAAACCGTTGGGCAGGATGGTGAAATTGGCCTTGGGGTTGCTACGGTGTATACGCATTCGGAAGGTTCTCCGGGTGCCGTGTCCCGGGGGTGTTGGAGCACCCGCCGGGGCTTTTAATGTTTCGGGGGGAACCATAGCCCGCCCGATGACCTGGCGGGCCGTAATACCCACTTACGTTGCGTGACAATCCCCGGCTCTCAGGTGTCTCCGTCTCTGGTCCTTGCTGATGTCCGAAAAAGCTTGTTACATACCATTCATGAGTTATGTTGCGAGACAAGAGCTAAATGATGAATGGTCGAACAGTCTGCACATGGAATGTTTCGTCGTCTTTGCTGGAAGGTTTGTCTGAAATACTCTTCTTTGTCGGGGATTTTCAGGTGAACATGTGAGTCCGCGTGCGCCGGCCCGTGCGGCGGACGGCAGGCACTCCAAAGCGGCCGTCCGCCTGATCTTTGGCAGGATGGATCTTCGAGGGGAGGGCGTCCGGACCGTTCGGTGCCGTCGCCGATATCGCCATCGTCGGTGACGGTCGCAATGTCCGGCTCGGATTCAGGGGAGAAGTGCCGGAAAGGGGCGGTCAGGTGCCGGATGATCTAATGATCGCATGCGACAGCATTCCAGCAGGGACGTCCCGACGATCTATCCGGTCGGTGTGGTCATCGCGCTTCTTTTCGCCCTCATGGCGTGCACGAACTCATCCGCTCCCAAGGTCACGATAACCGGAACGGATCCGCTGATAATCGTCCAGCGCTTCACCGGGGCGCACGAAGCGCTGCTCTCCGGGACCTTGACTTACGAGGCCGGGAGTAAGTGCCTGAGAATCGGCCCCGCCGGTGGAGGGGGCCAATCGGCGACGCCCGTGTGGCCGTCGGATACGCGTCCCGTGCTCATCGGCGGCAAAAGGGGAGTGGACGTTCCGGATGTCGGCACGATTCTGGAGGGCGACGGCGTCAAGGCCAAGGGCGGTGGCTCGACCTGGCGTAAGAACCCGCCCTCCGGTGTGGCCATCCCCGACAACTGCCTTCCCCCCGGGCCGGACGGGGCGGTGATGATCATCAGTGAGGTCATCGCCGTCACCCGGTCGGGCTGACCGGGTGACGGCGCGAGCCTGTGCACGCTCCCGCCGTCTCGGGCGACTACCGTCACGATTCCGCACAGGCCGCTACGTATCACCTGGGGGCACTTCGGAAGCGGAGGGCCATGACGCCGGCCCCGGCGCCTTCAGGGAAGAAGCGCCGGGGGCGGCCTGTTTCCTCGCGCTCAGGGCGTGATGCTCTACAGCTTCACGGTCCTGGACGGGTCGAGGGCGAAGTCATCCTGAACCGCCGGGGCATTGCAGCCAGTGTGAACGTCGGTAGCGGTGGCCGGCCTGGCGGCCAGGGCAGGAGGCGAGGAAGTCATCACGGTTCCTTTGGGGGATGGGGCCCGGCCGGACCCGGTGCGGCCGCCTACGGGCGGACCAGGACCTTGAGGGCCTCGCGCCGGTCCATGGCGCGGTATCCGTCGGGAGCCTGCTCCAGGCCGACGGTGCGGTCGAAGACCTTGCCGGGCTGGACGGTGCCCTCCAGGACACCCGGCATCAGTTCCTCGATGTAGGCGCGGACCGGGGCCGGGCCGCCGGTCAGGGTGATGTTCGGGCCGAACAGGCTGGCGAACCCGACCGGCGCGTCGCCGTACTGCGGCACCCCGACCCGGGAGATCACCCCGCCGGGCCGGACCACGCCAACGGCCTGCTCGTAGGCGGGCATGTGGCCGACCGCCTCCAGTACCTTGGCCGCGCCGTGCCCGCCAGTCAGCTCCCGGACCTTCGCGATCCCTTCATCCCCGCGTTCGGCGACCACGTCGGTGGCGCCGAACTCCCGGCCCAGGTCGGTTCGGTCCTTGTGCCGGCCCATCAACACGATCTGCTCGGCGCCCAGCTGCCGGGCCGACAGCACCGCCAGCAGGCCGACCGCGCCGTCGCCGATCACCACGACCGAGTCACCCGGGCCGACGTTCGCGCTCTTGGCGGCGTGGTAGCCCGTCCCGTACACATCGGACAGGGTCAGCAGGCCCGGCAGGAGCTCGGAGTCCTCGCCGACGGGCGCCTTGACCAGCGTCCCGTCCGCCAGGGGCACGCGGACGGCCTCGGCCTGGCCGCCGCCGATCCCGCCCGTGGCCCAGAAACCGCCGTGCAGGCAGGACGTCTGCAGCCCCTCCCGGCAGAACTCGCAGGTGCCGTCCGACCACGCGAACGGCGCGATCACCACATCGCCTCTGCGCAGGGTGGCGACCTGCGAGCCGGTCTCCTCCACGACACCGACGAACTCATGGCCCATCGGGCTGCCCTCGGAATCGGCGGGCATCGTGCGGTACGGGTGCAGGTCCGACCCGCAGACGCAGGCCCGCACAACTCGCACCAGCGCGTCGGTGGGCTCCTGCAGCACCGGGTCGGGAACTGTCTCGATCCGCACGTCTCCCGCCCCGTACATGAACGTCGCTCGCATATCCGTCTTCTCCCTGGTCGTTATCGCTGCTGGTGTGAGCCCTGCCCCGGGACGGCCCGGCCGCCGAGGCGGCTCATCTCCAGCAAACGTTCTTTCGCCAGGTGGAGGCAGTGCCTGTCGTTCCAGGTAACGCCAGTACCTGCCTCGCTCAGGGACCCTCGCATACCGTGGAAATATGGACGACCGCGCCGAAATCCAGCAGCTCCTCGCCTCCCGCCGGGCCCGCATCACCCCCGAGCAGGCCGGGCTGCCCGCCTACGGCGGCACCCGGTGGGTCAAGGGGTTGCGCCGGGAGGAGATCGCGATGCCGGCCGGCGTCTCGGTCGACCACTACGTGCGGCTGGAGCGCGGCAACCTGTCCGGCGCCTCCGACGGCGTCCTGGACGGCGTCGTCCGTGCCCTGCATCTCGACGACGATCACACCACCTCGAAGTCGGCCATCATCGCCATGTCCTCGTGTTCCAGGTTGTGGCAGTGCGTCATGTACCGGCCTCGGTAGCCTTCGAAGCGGACGAGCACCTCCACGACCTCGTACGGCCGCACGTCCACGGTGTCCTTCCAGCCCGCGTCGGTGGCGGCGGGCGGTCTGCCGTTGCGGGAGAGCACCTGGAAGTGGGCCAGGTGCACGTGCACCGGGTGGTGGAAGTCGCTGGTGAAGCGCCAGATCTCGGCCGTGCCGAGACGCGGGCGGGCCAGCGGGCTGCCCGGCCGGAAGGGCTGCCCGTTGATCGTCCAAAGGGCACCCGGCCCCCGCCTGGTGGCGCGGAAGTCGAACGTCCTGGTGGTCACCGCCGAGGACCGCTCGGCGGGCTCCGGCCGCGACAGCCGTTTCGGGATCGCGCTGTCGTCGACGGCCCGGTGAGTGACCAGGAAACGCAGCACGTTCCTGGTGGGGCCGCTCCCCAGGGTGTTGACCAGGGTCACCTCGCTGCCCACCGGGTAGTCGGAGAAGTCCACGACCAGGTCGAACCGTTCGGCGGGGGCGATGGTGACCGCGGTGTGCGTCACCGGCGCGGCCAGCAGCCCGGCGTCGCTGCCGACCTGTGTGAAGCGGCCGCCGGGAGACAGCTCCAACCGGTAGCGGCGGGCGTTGGAGGCGTTGAGCAGGCGCAGCCGGTGGCGGGTGGCCGACACCTCCAGGATCGGCCACGGGGCGCCGTTGACCAGGATCACATCGCCTTCGACACCCTCCATGTAGGCGTCCTCGACCCCCGCCGTGACCCGCAGGCTCGGGTCGAGCGACGGGTAGCGGAACGAGCCGTCCTCCTCGAAGGACCGGTCGCAGATCATCAACGGGATGTCGCGCTCGCCCTTCGGCAGCGGCAGCGCGTCGTCCTCGTCGTCGCGGACGATCAGGAATCCGGCCAGCCCTCGCCACACCTGCGGACCGGTGAAGTCCATCCGGTGGTCGTGGTACCAGAGCGTGGCGGCCCGCTGGTCCAGCGGGTAGACGTAGTCCCTGGCCCCGGAGTGGAACGTCCACGACGACAGGTCGTGCTGGGAGTGGCCTCCCGGCGGCGGCCCGAACCCCTGGCCCGCGGGCACCACGAGATCGGTCGGGTAACCGTCGGAGTCGGGTGGGGTGACGCCGCCGTGCAGGTGGGTGGAGGTGGGCACCGGCAACTCGTTGCGCACCCTGACGGTGCTGCGGCCGCCGCGGCGCAGGTCGAAGGTCGGCCCGGGGAAGGTTCCGCCGAACCCCCACACCTCGGTCGTGGTACCGGGGATGATCTCCACCCTGGCCGCGCGCTGGACCACCTCGTAGTGGCCCGGCCGTACCGGCCGGGCGAGTGCGGGGACGGGCAGCGGTACGGTGAACGGCCTGGGCAGCGGCAGCGCGCTGGCAAGGGCCTCGCCGGTGGTCTCGCCGGTCAGGCTCCCGCATCCGGCGACGGCGAGGCCCGCGCCGCCCAGCAGCCCGAGGAAGGCTCTGCGCGAGGTCATGCCGCGGCCCTCCGCAGGCCCCGCCAGGTCCAGACGCACAGCACCGCGGAGAGACCGAAGATCGTCATGCCGAGCGGGAAGTGCAGGGCGATGACCCGGTCCTGGCCCAGGGCGACCTGCGCCGTCTCCAGGGCCACGAGCCCGGCGCTCGCCCAGGCAGGCCAGAGTGGCCCCCGGCCGGGCCGCCACAGTCCGATCGCGGCACCGAGCTGGAGGTAGAGCAGGACGTGCGTGACGCCGGCGTTGTTCCGGTGCCAGGTGAGCATGTCCACGTCACCGGTGACGAACAGCCCGGCCAGCACGGCCTGCCCGAGCACCCCGGCCAGGTGCGCGGTGGCGAACAGACGCAACGACCGGATGATCCAGCCGGGGGAGGGTGGGGAGTCCATGCGGGCCATGCTGTCGATCCGGGGTCTGACGGTCGTCGCCTCCAAGATGGCCTTTCCTCGTACGACCCGGGATGTATCCGGGGCCGGAATACGGCGGGGGAGGTATGCCGGGCCTCCACCGCGGGCGGGAGGATCCGCCTCCTTTGGTGACCTACCGTTGCGGGGGTGAGGAACCAGAGGACGGACGTGCTGATCGCGCTGGCCGCGCTGAGCGGGATCGTCGGGGGTACCTATGGCGGACTGTCCTGGTCAGGACCGTTCGAGCGGCCGCTGGACACCACGGGTCTGGCGCTGATCACGGTGTCGTCGCTGGCGCTGGCCTTCCGCCGGAGGACGCCGATGATCGTCGGGGCGGTCACCGTCGCGTGCGGCATCGCCTACTACGCGGGGCGGTATCCGGGTGTCTTCGTGGCCGCGCCCGCGTTGACGGCGATCTACACGGCGTCGACCCTCGGCCGCCGCCGGCTGGCCGTCACGCTCGCCGTGGTGCTGGCCGCGGGCGTCTACGGCCCCATCGCGCTGTCCGACTCCGATCCCGCACCCGGCGATGGGTTCAACCTGCTCAGCGGGTGGCTGGTGGCGATGGTGGTCATCGGCGAGGTCGTCAGGAATCGCCGCGCCTCCGTGCGGGAGGTCGAACGGCGCGCGGCCGAGGCCGAGCGCACCCGTGAGGAGGCCGCGCTGCGCCGGGCGGGAGAGGAACGGCTGTGGATCGCCCAGGAACTGCACGACACGCTCACCCACAGCATCTCCGTGATCAACGTCCAGGTGGCGGTCGCTCTGGAGCTGCTGGATCGAAAGCCCGAACGGGCCCGCGAGGCGCTGGTCGCGATCAAGGACTCGGGACACGAGGCGATGCGGGAACTGCGCGCCACGCTGGGCGTGCTGCGGCAGGTGGAGCCGGACGGCCCCGAGACGGGGCTGGCCCGCCTGCCGACGCTGGTGACCAGGGCCGAGGCGGCGGGGCTGCCGGTGAGGTCCGCCGTGGTGGGAGTGCCGCGCGAGCTTCCCCCCGACGTCGACCGGGCGGCCTACCGCATCGTGCAGGAGGCGTTCACCAACGTGCTGCGCCACGCCGGGCGCGCGTCGATCGCGCTGACGCTGGAATACCATCCCGTCATGATCGTGGTACGCGTCGAGGACGACGGTGAGTCCGGCACGGGCACCGTGGAGCACGGGATGGGCCTGATCGGGATGCGCGAGCGCGCGGTGGCCGTCGGCGGCTCGCTCACCGCCGGGCCGCGTGACCGGCACGGGTTCGCGGTCCGTGCCGAGCTGCCGCTGGCCGGACAGCCGTGATCCGGGTGCTGCTGGCCGACGACCAGGCGCTGATGCGCGCCGGCTTCCGGGCCCTGCTCGAACTCGCCGACGACATTGTGGTGGTCGGCGAGGCGGCCAACGGGGTGGAGGCCGTCGAGCTGACCCGGCGGCTGCTGCCGGACGTCACGCTGCTGGACGTGCGGATGCCGCTGCTCGACGGGATACAGGCCACCCGCAGGATCGGCGAGGATCCCGAGCTCGACGGAGTCCGGGTGGTGATCCTCACCAACTACGCCCTCGACGAGTACGTCTTCGCCGCCCTGCGCGCGGGAGCCAGTGGATTCCTGCTCAAGGACATCGAGCCCGCCGAACTGCTGCAGTCGGTACGGGTGGCCGCCCGCGGCGACGCGCTGCTTTCGCCGTCCGTCACCCGGAGGCTGATCGAGGAGTACGTCTCCACGCCGCCGCGCCCGGTGGCCGGTCCGGGGCTGGAGCGCCTGACCGAGCGGGAGCGCGAGGTCCTGTCGCTGGTGGCGGCGGGCATGTCCAACGAGGAGATCGCCACCCATCTGGTCATCAGCCACGCCACGGTCAAGACGCACGTCAGCAGGACGATGACCAAGCTCGGCGCCCGCGACCGCGCGCAACTCGTCGTCTTCGCCTACGAGTCGGGGCACGTCGTCCCGGGAGCCGGTCGCTGAACCGCGCGTCTCCCTGATCGGCCGGGAAATCGGCTCCTCGGCTCGATGGGGCCGCGACGTGATGTCGTGAATCGCCGCAGTGCCGCGACGGCGCGGGAGACCCTCATGAAGGCGGTTGTCCAGGACACGTTGGGTGTTCCTCAACAGCGGCGGCGAGGTCTACGGCGACGACCTCCGCGCCGAGTGGCCGGCTATGCCAGCGGCCGAAGTTCTCCGCCGGTGTCCTCGATCGATCGGACACGTGTCGCGGCCGGAGGGCGGAGCAGTGTGACCCCGAGCGCGAAGGTCCAGAGGGTGAACGGCTCGAGGGCGAGCCGTTCGAGGATGCCGAACCAGAGGGCGGGCAGCCGGAGGACGAAGAGCACTGTGCCGACGGCGCCCACCGCTCCGACGACGAGGGAGAAGGCGGCGAGCCGGCGTCTCTCGTGGCGCAGGGCGAGGCCGAGAAATATCGGCGCCATCACGGCGGGTAGCTGAAGCAGCGCCCCGAGGCTGTGCAGATGCAGGGCGGTGTCGGAGGGGGCGAGACCGACCAGGACTCCGCTGGCGCCGGCGAGGTTCACGCCGATCAGGGCCGCAGTCGTCAGCCGGGAGCGTGGCCAGGCCCGCCGGGTCAGGATCGCGCCGACGGCGGTCGTCACGCCGACGAACACGAATCCGATGTTCATCAGCGGGTGCAGCGGCGAGCAGACGAAGATCTCGCGGCCGGGGAAGGGACTCGATTGTCCGCAGCTCGTGACGCCGAGATCGCTGATGGTGTTGGCCGTCAGGGAGTAGGGCTCGGGCCAGGCCAGCGCCACCACGAGCTGGATCGGGAAGTAAAGGATGGTCAGTGTCCAGGCTACGGCGCCGAGCCGGGTGTGGTTCGTCAGGGCCGGCATGTCACTGTGCGATCGCTTGCGAGGTGCGGGCCGGAGCTCCCCGGAGCTGGGCGGCACCGAGGCAGATGATCCAGAGGTTCACGCCGATGGTCGCGCCGGCGAAGACCAGCCAGTCCGGGAGGAGGTTGACGCGCAGAGCGAGCGTGAGCCCGCCGACGACCGAGAACGCGCCGAGCGCGACGGCGGTCCAGCCGAGGACCGGGCGGGCGGTGAGCACAAGGGAGGATCCCGCCAGCATCGGGGCGAGGCCGTAGAGGATGACGACCCAGGTCAGGGCCGTTCCGACGAGCGCGGCGGGAGCGATTTCGGCGATGGCCTCGAACGTCTCCCTCGATGCGCCGGGTTCGGACCAGAGCGCGGCCAGGGCGGTCATCCCGATCCCGTCGATGGAGAACTGCACGGCCATCACCGCGGCCCCGGCCAGCGCGGCGTGGCCTGCCGCTGCGGCCAGCCACTGGCCGGTCGGAGCCGCCCGGTCGACGTATCGGCCGGCCAATCCGATCGACCAGAGCACGGCGCCGAGAATCGAGACGATGTGGACCAGCGCGTATGCGGGATGGTCGGCCACGAACTGAAGGGCGGCCGCGCCCGAGTCCTCGGGCAGGTCTCCGTGGGTGGCTCCCCCGATCAGCCCGGCCGCGCCGCCGACGATCAGGAAGACCGGCCCGACCTGTGCGACGGGACGTCGTTTCCCGGTCATCGCTCGACCTCGTCGCCCACGATGAGGTCTGCCGTGCGCTCGAGCACCGCTCGCGCGGTCGGCGGATCGAGCCGGACCCCTTTCACGACGGCGATCACCAACTCGACCAGGCCGATGTCGCCGTCGAGGAGCTGCCCGAGTCCCAACCGCCAGCCCTGCTCGACTCGATCGATGATCGCCCGCACCTGCGCGTCCCTTCGGGCCCGCAGGTCGATCTCGGCGAGCACCACGAAGAGGTCGGGCTCGGTTTCCATCATCTCGGCGAGAATGCGGACGTGGCCCCGTAGACGCTCGCCGGCGGACGATCCGGAGGGAATCGTTCGGTACAGAGGCGCGGTCGCTCTGTTGACGACCGCCTCGATCAGATCCTGCTTGGTCGCGAAGTGGTGGTGGATCGTCGAATGGTCGATCCCGGCCGCACCGGCGACCTCTCGAAGGCGCAGCCCCTCGAAACCATGCCGGGCGATCGACTCGAACGCGGCCTCGACCAACGCCGCCCTGCGATCGATCGGCACCTGTGTGGCGTTCATAGCGATGACCTTATCCCCCAAGCGTTTGCTTGTCAACCAAGTGGTTGGGGGAGTTGAACGGCGGCCCGGAACGCTTGGCGGCGGGCCGTTGATGCGGCAGAGTGAAACATTGTTTCCCTTTTGGAGGTCGCGCTGTGCGTTACGTCATCATCGGCTGTGGCAACGTGGGCATGGAACTCGCCCGCCGCTGGACCTCCGCGGGTCATCATGTGACCGGCACCACCACCTCGGCCGGGCGTGTCGACGAGCTCAAGGCCGTCTGTGCCGACGTGGCGATCCTGCGGGGCGGCGACAGCACGGCGGTGCGGGACGCGACGTGCGACGCCGACGCCGTCGTGCTGACGGTGAGCCCGCGGGTCGCCCGCTCCTTTGACGCGAACGGCCGGATCGCCGAGTACGCGGACACGCTCACCGCCACCGCGCGGACCGCCGCCACCGTGCACCCACGAGTCGTCTTCACCAGTTCGACGTCCGTCTACGGTTCCGGTGACGGGCGACCGCTGGACGAGTCGAGCCCGACGACCGACGATCCGGACGCGTCGCCGCGCAACTTCGTCGCCGCCGAGGACGCCGTCCTGGCCACGCCGCGCGGGGCGGTGGTGCGCATCCCCGACGTGTACGGGCATCCGCGCGACATCGACTACGTGACCAGGGTGAGGCTCGTCCACGAGATGCTCGGCGGCAGCGTGCCGTTCGCGGCGAACGCCCTGCTGTACCGCGTCGACTACCGCGACGCGGCCGCCGCGCTCGACTTCGTGGTGAGCCACGACCTCGTCGGAGTCTTCAACGCGGTTCCGGACGCGACCGTGCCGCCGACCAACGGGGAGGTGTTCGGCCGGATCTGTGCCGAACAGGGCTGGCCCGAGCTGAGCTACCGCGCCGAGATCAAGACCCCGTCCGTCCCGGTGTCCTCCGCCAGACTACGGGCGGAGGGTTTCGGCTTCGCGCACGACGGGCCCCAGCCCGGTCACTCCTCCGCCCCGGCGAGGTGACGGCCCACCAGCCGGCCGAAGGCCATGGCGGGAGTGAGGCACATGCCGGAACAGAACGCGTTGCCGTTGACGGCGGCGGAGCCGATCACCTCACCGACCGCGTACAGGCCGGGAATGATCCGACCGTCGCCGCGACGCACCCGCAGCCGCGCGTCCACGTCGAGTCCGGCGAAGGTGATCAGGGTGACCGGGTGGTTCTCGATCGCGTAGTACGGCGGCTCGGCGATCGGCGCGGGCAGGTGGGCGCGGGCGAAGTCGGGGTCCTGCCCCGCCGCCACGAAGAGGTTGTACCGGGCCACCTCGTCGATGAGCCCGGCCGCGTCGATGCCCGCGCGCTCGGCGAGTCCGGCCAGGTCGGAGGCCTGGTGCACGCCGTGGCGGCGCCCGCACCGCGCGACCAGCTCGGCCGGACTCCACCCGTGGACCATCGGCTGCGACTCGCGCAGCGCCCGCGCGTCGAACACCATCCAGAAGGTCATCCGCTCAATGGTGGTGAGCACCCGTTCCTTGCGGTCGATGCTCGGCTCGTCCTCGGCGATCCAGCGACGGCCACGCAGGTCGACGTAGATCTCCCAGGGCGGCCGCTCGGCGGCCACCAGCTGGGGCCGGTGCGACCAGTCCACCCGCAGGTCCCCGCCGTGCGGGGGCAGCCCGCCGAAGGTCGGGATGTACATGCCGGAACCTTGCAGACCGGCCCCGGCCCGCCGGCCCATCAGCAGTCCGTCGCCGGTGGAGGTGGGGGCCGCCGAGGTGGTCAGCGGCGCGCCCTCCAACTCGGCGAACAGGTCCGGCTCGTACCCGAACCCGCCGGTGGCGAGCACCACCGAGGGTGCCCGCCACCGGGTGCCGCCCTCGATGATCACCCCGGTCACCGCACCGTCCTCGATCAGCAACTCGGTGACCCGTGCCTCGCAGCGCAGGTCGATCCGGCCGGCGGCGCGGTGCGCGTCCAGCAGCGGGCGCAGTACGGCCAGGATCGCCGGGCCGCCGGGTACGGCGGTGGCGTGGACGGTGCGTGGCGTGCGATACGGCTCGTGCCCGTGGACGACGCGGGGTGTCCGCGGATCGGGGACGAACCCGGCGGCGAGCAGCCATTCCAGCACGGCCGGCTGCTCGCGCAGTGACAGCCTGGTCAGATCCTCGCGGGCGGTGCCCCGGCTGATGCGCCGGATGTCCTCGAGGTGACGTTCCGGATCGTCGTCGATGCCGCGCTCGCGCTGCGCGGAGAACCCTCCGGCGGACAGGTGGCCGCCGGAGTAGGGCAGCGCGCCGCCCACCTCGGAGGCCTTCTCCAGCAGCAGCACCCTGGCCCCCGCGTCCGCCGCGGCGATGGCGCAGGCGAGGCCACCGGGCCCGGCGCCCACGATGATCATCGCCGGTCGCGCTCCCGGGGCGGGCGCCACGCGCGTCTCCCGCTCATCCACGGCATGTGTTTCCATAATGGAAACAGTGTTTCCGGCAACCGGGTGGGCGTCAAGGTGTGATCACCGGCCGGTCCGATCGCGGTTTCAGACGGCCGTCTCGCCGCGGAGGACGGACTTGGCCACCAGCGTGCGCAGGACGTCGTTCGTGCCCTCGCCGATGCTCATCAGGATCGAGTCGCGGTAAAGGCGCTCCACCTCGTACTCGGTGGAGTAGCCGTAGCCGCCATGGATCTTCATCGCGTCGATCGACGCCGCCAGGGCGACCTCGGAGCAGAAGATCTTCGCCATGCCCGTCTCCCCGTCGGCGCGGCCCCGGCGGACCGCGTCCGCGGCCCAGTAGGCCATCAGGCGAGCGGCCTGAACCTGGGTGGAGAGGTTGCCGAGCTGCAACTGGATCGCCTGGAAGTCGGCGATGGCCTGGTTGAACGCCCTGCGCTGTTTGGCGTAGGCGAACGCCTCGTCATGGGCGCGCTGGGCGATGCCGACCGACCGTGCGGCGATGTTCACCCGGCCCCACTCAAGCGCGGAGAGCGCGTGTTGCATCCCCCTGCCCTCGACGCCGCCGAGCAGGTTCTCCCTGGGGACGCGCACATCGTCGAGCACCACCTCGCAGGACTCGGTGCCCTTGTAGCCGAGCTTCGGGATGTCCTTGGTGACCTGGTAGCCCGCGAGGGACGAGTCCACCAGGAGCACGCTCATGCCCTTGTGCGCGGGGGAGGTGCCCGGGTCGGTCTTGACCAGGACCGGGAGCGGGTCCGCGTACCGCGCGTTGGTGATCCACATTTTGGTGCCGTTGACGACGTAGTGATCGCCGTCGAGCGTCGCGGTGGTGCGGATGCCCTGCAGGTCGGTGCCGGCGTCGGGCTCGGTGAGGGCGATGCCGGTACGGCGGATGCCGGCGGCGAGGTCGGGAAGGTACTTCCGCCTCTGCTCCTCCGTGCCGCGCATCGCGATCATCCGGCAGGCCAGGGAGTGGCTGCCCAGGATGCCGGCGATGCCCATCCAGCCACGGGCTATCTCCTCGAAGACCAGCGCGAACGAGACGGGGTCGAGGTCGAGGCCGCCGTACTCCTCGGGAATCGTCATCCCGAACAGGCCCATCTCCCGCATCCCGTCGACGATCTCCGCCGGATAGCGGCCCGACTGCTCCCACTCGCGGGCGACCGGGATGATCTCCCGATCGACGAAGTCGCGCAGGACGGCGCGGAACTCGCGCTGGTCCTCGTCAAGCTGGAAATCCACTGCGACTGCCTTTCTCGCCCGGAGCCTCCCGGACTCCGTTGTTCAGGAAACGCCGGCGGGAACGAAGACGGGAAGGGCGCGCCCGTCATCGAGGTCCACCCAGGTGAGCCGGACCGGGTCGTCGATGCGCCACTCCTCCTCCGGCCGGCCTTCCAGCCGGGTGAGCAGGATGACCCCCTCGGCCAGCCGGACGCGGGCGATGACGTAGGGAACGTCGAGTTCCGGGCGCGGTGCCCGATACACGACGGTGAACGAGTCCACCACGCCGGCCCCGGCCGACGTGCTCCAGTTCAGCCGCTCAGAGCCGCAGTGCACGCACAGCGCGCGCGGCGGGTGCTGCGTCCCCGCGCAGCCGGCGCAGGTCTGCACCAGCAGCCGACGGTCCCTGGTCGCCTCCCACCAGGGCAGGGTGATCTCGTCGGGCGGCGGAACCTCGGGGGCGATCACGCCTCCACCCCCAGCACCACGGTGGCGTGCGTCGACAGGATTCCTCCCGTACCGTGGGCCAGCGCGAGACGCGCGCCGGGAACCTGCCGGTCACCGGCCTCGCCGCGCAGCTGCGCCACCGCTTCGATCAGCAACATGACCCCGAACTGGCCGGGGTGGCAGTAGGACAGGCCACCGCCCGAGGTGTTGAGCGGAAAGTCGCCACCCGGGCGGATCCTGCCGTCCGCGATCCAGTCCAGCGCCTCGCCCCGGCCGCAGAAGCCCAGCGCCTCCAGGGTGAGCGCCACGGTGATCGTGAACGAGTCGTAGACCTGCGCGACGTCGATGTCGGCCGGGGTGACGCCGGCCCGCGCGAACGCGTCGGCGCCGGAGCCGACCGCGCCGGTCACGGTCAGATCGGCGACGGCGGTCATCGAGGTGTTGGTGGTGCGCTCGCCGTACCCGAGCACCTCGACCGGCTTCCTGCGCAGGTCCCTCGCGCGCTCGGAGGAGGTCAGCACGACCGCGCCGCCGCCGTCGGTGACCAGGCAGCAGTCCAGAGCGGTCAGCGGGCTGGAGATCGTCGTGGAGCCGACCACCTCCTCGGCGGTCAGCGACCGGGTGCCGTAGCGGAACGCGGCGGGGTTCAGCAGCGCCCACTCCCGCGCCGCCACGGCGACCTCGGCGAGTTGCTCCCGCGTCCCGCCGCCGGTGTGCAGGTAGCGTCGCGCGGCCATCGCGTAGTACGAGAGCGGATAGAGCGGGCCGTACGGCGTCTCGAACTGGGCCTCCGGCGTGTGCTCCTCCACCACGCCCCCGAGAGAGCGGGAGCGGGCCGACCGCTGGTTGGAGGCGAAGCTGATCACGACGGTCTCGGCCTGACCCGCCTGGATGGCCTGGGTCGCCCGCGCCACGAACATCTCGAAGGCGGAGCCGCCCGCGTACGTCGAGTCGGTCCAGCGCGGCTGGAGACCGAAGTGGTCGGCGAGCTGGGTCGCGGAGAACCGGGAGACCCCGGTCGTCGCCAGCCCGTCGACGTCACGCAGGGTCAGCCCCGCGTCGGCGAGCGCCCGGCCGATCGCCTGGGCCTGCAGGCCGAGAATCGACCGGTTGGTGACCCCGAGATCCGACTCGGCGGCCCCGACGATCGCGACACCGGTGCTCATCTCGCCTCCGGTCCGCCGGCGCCGCCGAGTCTCGCCCCTGGCCCGTCGGCGACACCGAGCAGGACCCGGGCGCGCGCGGGACCCGCGGCGACCCGGTCGACCTCGCCGTCGGCACCGACCACGACCACCCGCTGGCTGAGCACCAGGAAGTCGTCACCGACCTCGGAGACCGTGCCCTCACAGCGCACGGTCTCCTCGGCGAAGACCAGTGCCTTGAAAGTGAAGTCCAGCTCGCGCACGAAACACCGCGGACCGAGCCAGTCCTGGATCTGCTCGACCAGCAGGGCACCGAACACCTGGCCGTCGACGACCGGCGCGGGAACCTGCTGCCTGGCGACGAACTCGGAGTCGTAGTGCAGCCGGTACCAGTCCCAGGTGGCTCCGGCGTAGGCGACCATGTTCGCGAGCCCTACTTTGCGTTCGAGCGGGGGGACGACCTCCCCGGGTTCGTGGGTCATGCCCCGGCCCCCAGCGATACGAAGATGATGGTCTCCTCGTTCTCCGCGAGCAGCTCGTCGTGCTGGTCGGTGTAGGCCGCCCGCGAGGTGATGATCAGCATCTTCGCGCCGGACCTGGTGGTCTTCTCGGTCGCGTCCTTGATCTCCCAGGTGGCGGTGACGACGTCGTCGGGGCGGATCCGGCGGTGGAAGACGTAGGAGTTGCCGCCGCGGACCTTGCGGGTGCCTGGGATCTCGATCCCCCAGTTGTGCCCGGCGTCGCCGTCGGGGCCCATCGGCAGGCCGGCGTACTGGTTCGTCTCGCAGATCAGGGTGGGCGGCGCGGTCACCCCGGACAGTCCCTGGGCGCGCGCGTATTCGGGATCGGAGTACAGCGGATTGTCGTCCCCGACGGCGAGGCCGAAGTACCTGCACGCGGCGGGGCCGAGCTCCTCCGGCGCGGTGTAGACCCGCCTGCGCCCGACGAGCGCGCGGATCTCCTCGGTGAGCAGCGTCACGACGGGTCCTTCGGGTAGAGAGCGGTCGGGAACACCTCAAGCAGGAACTCGGGACGGAGCAACTCCTTGCAGATCGCTCCGGTCGAGGCCGGCCACGGGGGCGAGAGCAGGCGTTCACGGACCGGCGCGACCACGCGGTAGTCCGGCAGGGCCGACTCGACGCAGAACTCGACGATGGAGAGCAGGTTCTCCGGACCGAGACCGGCATGGGAGAGCAGGTGCAGGATCGCCCCGTAGGTCTCCTCGGCCTGTGCCCGCAGGTCGCCCGGGTGGAGCGCCTGCTGGGTCTCCATGTCCAGCGCCGCGAAACCGGACATGAACAGCGTGCGGCCGGCCCGGACGCCCGGCGAGTACGTCAGGGTGTCATACCGTGACCAGCCCGGGTTCACCAGCTCCAGCGGATGCCTGGAGGCGGTGACGTCGATCGCGACCATGGACTCCGGGTGGTGCAGGCGGCTCATCAGGATGCCCCCGGCCCCCGGGTACACCCCCGCTCCGCCGAGCCGTTCCTTACGCACCCGGTGGCTCTTGCGATAGACGCCGCGAGAGGCCGGGGTCGAGTAGTCGTAGGTGGTCACGGCGTTGTCCAGGGACAGGCCGGCCTGGCGCAGCAGCGCGTCCGCCCGGTCGAGGCAGTACGCGTACTGGCCCACGAAGTCGCCGGGGGAGACGATGTCGCCCGACTCGTCGACGGGTACGACGGTCGGCAGGTACACCGTGCCGTCATGCCCCTCGCGCACCGGAGAGGCGGCCCGCACACCGGCCTCCCGCCGCTCGCCGGCGGCCGGCAGCTCGGTGCCGCCGCCCCGGACGGCACGCATCTCGATCTCCAGCAACGCGGTCGAGCGGACCAGCCGCTCCACCACCACCGTGGAGAGCGTGGGCCGGTGCGCCCCGAAGACCTCCCCGCGCACGGCGGCCGCGGCCTCGTAGTCGGGCAGGCCCGCGAGGGTGACGTTCTCCGTCACGTGCACGACGTCGTCCGGGCCGAGACCGGCGGCCTCGATGATCGTCAGCACCTTCCGGTAGGCGATCCGCGCCTGCTCCTCCATGGTGCCGGAGACGACCATCTTGCCGAGCGCCTCGTCCCGTGCGGCCGCGCTGTGCCCGGACGACCAGGCGCTGTCGCCCTCGGACAGGCCGAGGCAGAAGGTGAAGTCCTCGTAGGGGAACCAGGGGAACTCGGCGGGTCTGACAGCTCGCAACGTCATCTCTGCTCCTGACTGCGCTGGGCGAACTCGGCTGCGGCGGCGGCCGCGGCACTCAGTACGGCGGTGAGATCCGGTTGCTCGTCGAGCGCCTCGACGACGTCGACGAGCCCACTCGCCCGGCCTCCCACGTTGCCCTCGAACTTGGCGACCAGCGCGTCCCGGCCGAGCGGGTTGACCCCGCCCCCCTCGCTGCGCCGCACGAAACCCTCGACGACCCGGCCGTCGCGGAGCCTGATGGAGACGCGCCCCGGCGCATCGGCGGCCACGAGCCCCGAGGGCTCGGTGACGTCCCAGCGGACCCGGGCGGCGAGCTCGCTCACCTCGGCCCGGGCGATCGAGTGCGGCTCGAAGGTGTCCAGGCTCACCCCCCGGTCGACGACCAGTGCCGCGACGGTCCAGGGGAGCGAGAACTTCGCGGCGTACGCGCTCGCCGGTCGCAGCAGGTCGCGGGAGGTGTCACAGACCACCGAGGCGGAGTCGGGGTGGACCTGGGCATGTATCTCGGAGACGTCCTCGGGGCCGAACGGCTCGCGCGCCATCGCGTCGAGGGTCGCCCCCATGGTGGCATGCGACAGCTGGCAGGCCGCGTAGGGCTTTATGCCGATCCGGGTGGTCTCCCACCGGTCACCGAGGTCGGCGACGATCGAGTGCGGGTCCACGCCGCCCTGTGCGAGCGCGTCGAAGACACCGTGCGGACCGTCGAACACCGTCTCCGGTCCGGTGGCACCCGCCGCCGCCAGGCGGGCGGCGATGATGCCCGACTGCGAGGCGAACCCGGGATGGAGCTGTTTGGTGGAGGCCCCGGTGCCGAGGAAGGCCAGCAGGCCGCCCGCCTGACTGCCCGCGATCCCCAGCGCGTTGGCGGCCTGGGCGACGTCCAGGCCGAGCAGCCGCGCGGCGACCAGAGCCGAGGAGAAGACGCCCGCGACCATCGTCGCGTGCAGGCCACGCGCGTGGAATCCGTGCGGGGCGGCGGCGGCCACCCGGCAGGCGGTCTCGTACCCCGCCACGGCGGCGGTGAGCACCTCCCGGCCCGACGCGCCGACCTGCTCGCCGACGGCGAACGCCGCGGGCAGGACGACGGCGGTTGCGTGCACGAGGCCGCCGGCGTGGGTGTCGTCGAAGTCGAGGGCGTGCACGAGGGTGCCGTTGGCGAGGGCCGCGGCGGGTGCCGAGAGCCGGTGGCCGGTGCCGAGGACCGTCGCCTCATCGGGGCCGCCCAGGTCTCGGGCCACGGTCAGCGCGGGGGTCGCGGCTCCGGTCCGGTACGCGCCGAGCGCGGTGCCGACGCCGTCGAGCAGGTGCCGGACGGCGGCCTGGCGGGCCGCGGCCGGAACGTCGGTCAGACCGAGCGCCCACCGGGCCAGCTCCCGGGCGATCATCGCGTGGCCGCCTCGGTCACCTCGCCGAACGCGCCCTGGGCCTTCAACTCGTCGATCGTCGCGTCGTCGTATCCCACGATGTCACGGACCACCAGGTCGAAGTCCTCGTTGCGGAGCGGGGCACGGCGATAGGTCGGCGGTTCGCCGCCGACCCGCACCGGTGAGGCGACCTGCTCGACCGTACCGAACCTGGGGTGCTCGGTGGTCACCCGCAACCCGCGCGCCCTGGTGTGCTCCTCCTCCAGCGCGGCCGCGACGTCGTTGATGGGAGCGCAGGGGATCGAGGCCGGATACAGGACCCTCAGCCACTCGGCCACGGTACGCCTGCGGAAGATCTCTTCCAGGAGTCCCAGCAGCTCCACGCTGTTTCGCTGCCGGCCCGCGAACGAACCGTACGGGGAGTCCGGCTCGGCCCATTCGGGATGGCCGACGACCTCGGCGAGCCGCGCCCAGAACTTCTCCTTGGCGCAGCCGACGACCAGCCAGCCGTCGCCGGCCTCGAACGCCTGGAACGGCACCAGCGAGGGGTGGGCCGAATGACGGGTTCGGGCCGGGGTGAAGCCCGCGTTCAGGTGCCAGGCCGCCGGATAGGTCAGCATTCCGATCGCGGTGTCGTACAGGCTGACGTCGCAGTCCATGCCCGTCCCGTCGCGTCGCGCCGCGTGCACGCCGGCCAGCAGCGAGAGGGCGGCGACCAGCCCGCCGGAGTAGTCGACCAGGGAGAGCCCGGACTTGGTGGGCGGCCCGTCGGGCTCGCCGGTGAGATCCATCCAACCGGCCAGGCCCTGGAGCACGTAGTCGTAGCCCGGCTCCTTACGGCGCGGGCCGGTCATCCCGAAACCGGTGAGCGAGCAGCAGACGATGGCCGGGTTCAGCTGCTTGAGGTCGTCGTAGGTAATACCGATCTTCGCCGGGACGTCGCCGCGAAGGTTGGAGTAGACCACGTCGGAGACCTTCACCAGGTCCTCGAAGACCCTGCGCCCGGCCGCCGAGGACAGGTCGAGGGAGAGACTGCGCTTGTTGCGGTTGAAGGTCTCGAAGAAGAGCGAGTCCTCCCCCTCGCCGTACGGCGGCACGTAGCGGCCCACGTCACCGCCCACCCTCGGGTCCTCGATCTTGATCACTTGGGCGCCGAGATCGGCGAGGTGCACGCTGCCGAACGGGCCGGCCCCGTACTGCTCGACGGCAATGATCCGGATGTCTTCCAGAGGCTTCAAAGGGTGCTCCCTGCGATGTCTGCCATGAGCGACAGGATCTCGTTCTGAGCCGCGCGGATCTCGGCGGCGGTGAGCCCGTGGGTCGGCGGGCTGAGCTTCACCGAATCGGCCTTCCCCGTGTAACCGGCGATGCGTTCGGCCACCTGGTCGCGGGTGCCGGTCATGGTGAGCACGTCGACCATCTCCGGGGAGACCGAGCCGGCGAGGTAGTCCGCGCCCCGGCCCTGCCGGAACGCGTCGACGACCGCCCGCTGCTGGTCGGCCAGGCCGTGGAAGCCGAAGAAGTCGGCGTAGGTGCGGACGCTGGCGTAGAAGCCGACGACACCCGACACGCGGCGGACAGCCGTCCGCCGGTCGTCGGCGACGGAGCAGCAGGCGGACACCACGACGTCGAGGTCCGCGCGCCTCTTGCCCTCGACCCGGGCGATCCCCGCCTCCAGCTCCGGCAGAACCAGCTCGTCCAGGTAGCGAGGGGAGCAGAGCTCGTGGCTGATCCAGCCGTCGCCGATCGCCCCGGCCAGCCGGGTCATCACCGGTCCCATCGCCGCCAGGTAGATCGGGATGTCCGTCCGCCGCACCCCGAAGGGCCGCGCGTAGCCCCGCATCCGCATCGGCTCGTACTCGCCGGTGAGAGCGATCTCGGCGCCGGTGGTGCAGGTCTCCCAGAAGTGGCGGATGTTCCGGACGGTCTCCCTCATGTGCCCGGACGGCTTGCCGAAGCGGGCGTTGTGCCAGTCCTCGTTGAGCCGCCGCACACCGGTTCCCAGACCCAGGACGAAGCGCCCGTCCGACAGCTCGTCGATGTCGAGCGCCTCCAGGGCGGTGGTCATCGGGCTGCGGGTGAAGGCGAGCGCGATGGCGGTGCCGATCCTGACCCGCCTGGTGGCCGTCGCGAGAGCCGCCGCGGTGACGGTGGCGCTGCGATGCAGCTCGGGAACCCAGATGACCTCGGCGCCCGCGGCCTCCGCTCTGCGGGCCACCTCCATCAGCTCCCCGAGGGACTCACCCCAGGGGGCGAAAGTGATCCTCATGCCTGGGACGGCCCCTGGTCACCGGTGAGCGGCTTCTTGCCGGTGGGGAAAAGGCCCTCCAGCTGGGGCGCTCCCCTTTTGTAGACGTAGAAGGTGCGCTTGAACGAGCAGACCTCGTCCCCGTCCTGGTTGAGCGTCCGGGTGCGCACGGTGACGATGCCCGCGTGGGGACGGCTGCCGGACTCCCGCTTCTCCAGCACGAGCGACTCGCTGTACAACGTGTCACCCGCGAAGACCGGGTGGGTCATCCTGATCTCGTCCCAGCCCAGGTTGGCGAACGCGTTCTGGGTGATGTCGGTGACGCTCTGCCCGACCGCGATCGCCACGGTCAGGGTGGAGACGACGAGCGGTCTGGTGAACTCGGACCGCTTGGCGTACTCGGTGTTGAAGTGCATCTGGTTGGTGTTCATCGTCAGCAACGTGAACCACGTGTTGTCGGACTCGGTGACCGTTCGGCCCAGGGGATGCTGGTAGACGTCACCCACCTCGAAGTCCTCGAAGAAGCGGCCCTTCCATCCCTCTTTGATCGCCATCGCCTTCCCCGGATGCTCGCGTCGGTAGATAATGTCAGACGTATAAAGCGTAGGGCAATGCGGTGACCTTGTCTAAGGTGTCCGACGCCCCTGGTGCCGCCGGTGTGAGGTGCTGTGCGCGTTGTTCAACAGGCAGGGCAGCGGTGATCGCCGTTCGTGTCTCCGGCTGGGCGCGCCCTGACATCCGACGGTCAGAGCGTCGGGAAAAACGCCTGTGGCGAATACATCAGATATTTTAAGCGAGCCTCAGCCCCCGGGCATGCGGAAGCCGGAGGGGACGGATCGGCGAGGACGCGCCGGGCGTACCGGCCTCGCGGGTCCCGGCGCGGTGAAGTCCGCCCCGACGCACGCTCGTGCGGCGCGGAGCCGGCCGGAAACGCTCGCCGGGACCTTCGCTCAGTCGTGGTAGGCGTCGCGGATTCTGCTCAGGTGAACCTGCATGGCCTCGGCGGCGCCTTCGGCGTCGCCGGCGTCGATGCGATCCACGATCGTTTCGTGCTCACGGTCGACCTGCGCCCAGAACTCGCGCGGCACGTCCGGGCTGAGGAACCGTGACCGCAGGACCCGGAAGACCGGCTCGGTCATCACGGTCAGCAGGCCGTTGCCGGTCGCCTCGATGATGATTCCGTGGAAGTGCCGGTGCTCGTTGAACTTCACGCTCCGGCCGCGACTGTGCTTCTCGCGCTCCATGGCGGCTCGCAGCGCGTCGACATGTCGTGGCTCGCGGCGCCTCGCCGCGAGCCCGGCGGCGCGGACCTCCAGCATCTCGCGCGCCTCCAGGATGTCCGACAGGGTCAGGGTGTCCGAGCCCGACATCAGGCCGATGCTGGTCTCGAGGTAGTCGCTGACCTGGTCCGGCTCGACATGGGAGACGAAGGTTCCGCCGGTGGTGCCTCGAACCGTCCTGACGAGACCCTGCGAGGCGAGAACGCGCAGCGCCTCGCGGACGGTGCTCCGGCTCACCCCGAAGTCGCCGCCGAGATCGGCTTCGGGAGGCAGACGATGTCCCGAGGTGAGCGAGCCGTTGAGGATCAGCTCGCGCAACTGGTCGGCGACCTGCTGGTACGCCGGGCGTAGCCGGCTGACCGGTAGCGGGGACGGTGCCGTCGAAGGAGTCGCGCGCGTGGCGTCGTTCTGTCTCGCCGTGGACGGCGTGCTGCCCTGCCCCATGGTTTCGCCTTCTCAACCGATCGTCTGGCGGTCCGTGCCGTCCTGCGGAGGGAGCCGTCGGCGAACGAGCCGGTCCTGTCCGTGGCCGGTCGGCCCCCAACTCTGTGATCATGCCTCTGATCAGGAATACATCAGACATCGACTATACCTGGACCGGGGCCGAGCGGAGCACGCGATCGCACACCCGGCCAGGGAACATGGGCCGTCATCCAGGCCGCCCCCGGAGAGATGTCGTTGCGGGCGGAGCGACACTGCTTGACCCTCAAATAGTCTGACCTTTAGTCGCGGCTCGCCGGGATCGAGTGACACCGCCTCGTCCGGTGGTGGCCGAGGCGTCCGTGCCCATGCGTGTGTGATCAGCGCGGTCGACGAGAACGGCATCGAGCGGGCCAAGCAGGCGGGCGTCATCGTCATCGCGGTCGACATCCCGGCCAAGGGCCCCGACGCCGTCATCATGACCGACGCCGTGCAGGCGGGCGAGCGGTCCTGCGACTACCTGTTCAAGGAGATGGGTGGCAAGGGCAACGTCCTGCTCGTCGACGGCACGCCGATCCAGACGATCCGTGACCGGATCACCGGCTGTGACAACGCTCTGAAGAACCACCCGAACATCAAGGTCGTCGGCCGGCAGGCCTCCAAGAACGACAGGGCCTCGGGACTGGCCGTCACGACGGACATGCTCACCGCCTCCCCGGACGTGCAGGGCATCTTCGGCATGAACGACCCGTCCGCACTGGGTGCGGTCCTGGCGGTCGAGCAGGCCGGCAAGTCGAAGCAGGTGAAGGTCACCGGCGTGGACGGCAGCCCCGAGGGCGTGGCCGATTCGAGGCGGTCGCCCTTGATGAGACGATCTTCCCGGGACCGGCTTCCAAGACCGTGGAGTTCCATTCCGAGCTGTCCCGGGCGATGATCTGGTGGACGGCGGCACCCTCTGGAGCCTTTCAGATCGTCCAGCGGCGCCAGTCCGGCTGGGTCAACTGGGGGACGAACGGCGAGAACGAATGCCCGGAACTCCCGGTGGGCGTCGCGATCAAGACCGCGTACGGCATGTTCAAGGACTCCTGGAGAGACGTGGCCGACCAGCTCGCAACCCCTCCCACCGTGACGGACCGGCCGGGATCGGCGGCCCACGCACCGGACGGCACGCCGTGATCAGCGTCATCGGCGAGTCGGTCGTCGACATGGTCGCGGAGGACGACGGCCGAACCTACACCGCGCATCCGGGCGGCAGCCCGCTCAACGTCGCGGTCGGCCTGGCCCGCCTGGGCGATCCCACCGCGTTCGTCGCCCGCCTCTCGTCGGGGGTGCTGGGCCAGACGCTGCGCGCGCACGCCGCGGCGAACGGGGTGGACCTGCGATGGGCGGTTCCGGCGAGCGAGCCGGCCACCCTCGCCATCGTCTCCGTCGACGAGGCGGGTCAGGCCGCCTACGACTTCCACGTCGAGGGCACCGCCGACTGGCAGTGGCGGGACGGCGAGCCGCACCTGCCGGCGGAGACCCAGGTGATCCACGCCGGGTCCGTGGCCGCCTGGCGGCCGCCCGGCGGTGACCGGATCGCCGACGCCGTCGCGCGGGCGAGAGCCGAAGGCCACGTACTGATCAGCTACGACCCGAACATCCGGCCCGCCCTGCTCGACGACCCTGCCGCCGCGCGCCCGCTCATCGAGCGGTACGTGGCCCTCGCCCACGTGGTCAAGGTGAGCGAGGAGGACCTGCGCTGGCTCTACCCGGAGCGGCAGGCGAGCGAGGTGGCCGAGGGATGGCTGGCCCTGGGCCCCGACCTGGTGGTGGTCACCTACGGCGGCGAGGGCTGCCTGGGGCTGACCCGAGGCGGCCACGCGCTCCGGCGACCGGCGATCCCGGTCCAGGTGGTGGACACCGTCGGCGCCGGAGACGCTTTCACCGCCGGTCTGCTCGACGGGCTGCTGCGGGGCGGTCGCGCCACCCCGGCCCTGATCGGCGAGTTGTCCGAGGCGGAACTGACCGGAGTCCTCGACCAGGCGGTCATGGTGGCGGGCCTCACCTGCGAACGCGCGGGAGCGAACCCGCCCACCCGCGTCGAACTACGGGCCGCCCAGGACCCGGACCGTCGGTACCGACGCACGGCAAATAGGTAGCGCGGGCGGTGGAGGCCGATCGGTGGCCGAAAACAGGTCCGGCCGGACGCGGCCCGTCGCCCCGGTCGCCATGAGGCTCCGAGCGCGGGACGCGCCCGCCGGATCCTCAGCGGAGCGCCTTCTCCAACTGCGCCTTGCTCATGGTCGAGCGGCCCTTGATGTTGCGGCGCTTGGCCTCCGCGTAGAGCTGCTCCTTGGTGCGGCCACCGGCTCCGGAGCGTGAGCGCAGTCCGCCGCGCCGGGACGAGGAGATGTCCTGGGTCGAGGTGCGGCTCGCGGTGCGGGACTCCCCGGCACGGGCGCGTTCCTTGTTGACCGTACGGGCCGCGATCTCCTCGGCCCGGCTCTCCTTCTCCCCGCGCCGTCGCGCGCTCTCCTTGATGTGCCTGTACTGCCGCTCACGCTTGGAACTGGAACCACGCGGCATGGCGATCACCTCTTCGCATCGTTCACTTCTGCCTTACCACTCCGCTACCCGCGCCGTCCCGCCTGACACCGGCATCACCGCCGTCCCAGACCGACTCTTGACGATGCCCATGCCGGGACCATCCCCGCGCACGTGGGGACGGTCCCGCGAAGAGCGATGTCGTGTTCCGGGCTCACGGCGGGGCGACCGTCGGTTCGAACTGTCGGTGAGGCGTCGTAAGGTGAGGCGGTTCGCTGGGTTTTCCTACGAAGGGGGCGGTGTCGGTGAGTGACGGGCTGACGTTGATGGCGGTTCATGCTCATCCCGATGACGAGGTGATCGGGACCGGCGGGATCCTCGCCAGATACGCGGACGAGGGCATCCGCACCGTCCTGGTCACCTGCACGAACGGCGAGCAGGGCGACGCGCCCGGCGGGGCGAAGCCCGGGGAGCCCGGCCATGACGAGGCGGCGGTGAGCGCGCTGCGGCTGGAGGAGCTCCGCGCCTCGGCGGCCCACCTTGGGATCTCCCACCTGGAGTTGCTCGGCTACCGAGACTCGGGCATGGTCGGCTGGGCCGGGAACGAGGCCGAGGACGCCTTCGCCAACGTGCCGTTCGAGCAGGCCGTGGGCCGGCTCGTCGCGCTGATGGAGCGCTACCGCCCGCAGGTCGTCGTCACCTATGACGAGAACGGCGGCTACGGCCATCCCGACCACATCCAGGCTCACCGGATCGCGGTCGCCGCGACCGAGGCCAGCGGGATTCCCGGCAAGCTCTACTACACGGCGGTGCCCCGCGAGCGGATCGCCGAGATGTTCGCCTATCTCCGCTCGACCGGTGCCGCCCCCGAGGACCTGGAGCTTCCCGACGACTTCGGCGTCCCCGAGGAGCAGATCACCACCGTGGTCGACGTGGCGGACCAGGTGGAGCGCAAGCGCAAGGCGCTGGAGGCGCACGCGAGCCAGGGCGAGAACATCTTCCTGCTGCGCATGCCCGCCGAGGCCCAGCACCGGGCGTTCGCGCAGGAGTCCTTCATCCGCCGGCTCAACCGCGTCCCGGCCGCAGCCGACCGTGAGGACGATCTCTTCGACGGTCTCCGTTAGCGCGCCGGCCGGAAACGTTCACCCGGTCGAGTGACCCTCGATCTCCAGCCGCGGGCCTGGCCGGAGCGACTGTCGCGGAACCGGCGAGGATTCGGGGTCTCCGCCAGCCACGCTCCGGTACCGAAGTCGAGAAAAGCCTGGTTCGCCACTGGTCATCACCTTTACGATCTTTTCGCTGGTGAGCAACCGTGGAAACCCAGGGGAGTAAACGGTTATGCGGGATCGACGGCTCCTCGTGCTGGCCGCCTCGGCGGTCGCGATCGTCGCCTTCGGCGTGTACGGGGTGATGGCGGCACCGGGGGCCGTGGTGGCCTCGCCGTCGCCGCGGTCCACGCCCACCGAGGAGCCGCGGCCCGACCCGAGGCTGACCCTGTCCGATCCGGCACCGGTCACACCGACCCCGGTCACACCGAACCCACAGGACGGTCCCGCGCAGGCCGGAGCGAGATACCTCACCGCCTGGCAGGCCGGTGATCTCGCCGCCATGGCGGACCTGGTCGCCGACCCCCCGGCCGACTTCGCCGACCGGCACCGCAGGTTCGACGCCGACCTGCGGGCCTCGTTGTCCTCCCTCGCCCCCGGCGAGCTGCACCGCGAAAGCGAGGCGGCCGAGTTGTCCTTCACCGGGGTGAGGGAGGTCGCGGGGCTGGGCCGCTGGCCGTTCACCTCGGTCCTGCGCCTGGTGATGCGGGCGGACACCTGGAAGGTGCTCTGGAGTCCGGAGACGATGCACCCGGCGCTCAAGGACGGCGGGCGCCTGGTGCTGAAGGAGACGGAGGTCCGGCGCCCGGCCACGCTGACCCGCGAGGGGGTGCCGTTCCCCCGCGACAGCAGGGCGGGCGACTACTTCACCGGGCTGGGCGACACGGTCCTCGACGTGAAGCTGGAGGAGGAGAGCTCCGGCCGGGTGCTGCTGGCCTCCCCGCCCCGGCCGCCCTCGGGGAGGAAGACCACGATCTCCCAGCCGGTCCAGGCCGCCGCCGCCCGCGCCCTGGACGGTGTCGGGCAGCCCGCCGCGATCGTGGCGGTGGACATCAAGACGGGCCAGGTGCGCGCGGTGGCGGACGGGCTGGGCCGCATGGAGGCGTTCAACGGCCTCTACCCGCCGGGCTCGACGTTCAAGGTGGTGACCGCGGCCGCGCTGCTGCACAACGGCATGACTCCGGAGTCGCAGGTGGCCTGCCCGGCGGGCTACACGATTCCGAACGGCCGGAGTTTCACCGACTCCGACGGTGTCGACCACGGCACCGTGAGCCTCACCACGGCCTTCGCGCTCTCCTGCAACACCACCTTCGCCCAGCAGGCGTACGAGCGGCTGCGCGACGACCGGTTGCGTGCCGAGGCGGCGGACCGGTTCGGGTTCCGGGAGAAGCCGGGGCTGAGCTCCTGCCGGATCCAGCCGTACGAGAGCGCGGACCAGCTGGGTTCCGACGCCATCGGCCAGAACTCGGCGCAGGCCAGCCCGCTCTGCATGGCCGAGGTCGCCGCCGCGGTCGCGAGCGGCGTGTGGAGACCCGCGATCACGACCGCCGAGCCCCCCGCGGACTCGCCGCCGCCGGTGCCGCTGGGCGATGAGGTGGCCTCGGGCCTGCGGACGATGATGGGCGCCGTGGTCAGCCGGGGTACGGCCGCCGGGGCGGGCCTCCCGCCGGACACCGCCGGCAAGACCGGTACCGCCGAGGTCGAGAACGGAGAGGACCACGCCTGGTTCATCGGCTACCGGGGCTCCCTGGCCTTCGCGGTGTTCGTCCGGCACGGCGGCGCCGGGGGCGCGATCGCGGCGCCGATCGCCGCGAGGTTCCTGAACGCCCTTTGACGACAGAGGCGGCAACCGGCCATGGGCGGAGAACGGGCTAACGTACGGAGGGTGTATGTGAAGATCTGCGGGCTGCGTGAGCCCGGACATGTGGCGGCCGCCGTCGAGGCGGGCGCCGACGCCATCGGATTCGTTCTCACCAGGAGCTCGCGGCGGGTCACCCCGGCGCGGGCGCGCGAACTGGCCTCGGCGGTCCCCCCGCACGTGCTGACCGTGGCGGTGTTCGCCGGCGAGCCCACCGAGGAGGTCAGGGCGGCCACCCTGGAGTCAGGGGTACGCGCCGTCCAGCTGCACGGCGAGCACCCGCACGCGGACTTCACCGCGCTGAAGGACCTCGGCGTCACGCTGGTCCGCGCCGGGGCCGCGAGCACCGACCTGCGCTGCGGCGCCCTCGACGAGGACCTGCTCATCGTGGACGCGCCCAGGCCGGGCTCGGGGGAGCCGTGGGACTGGGCGGCCGTGCGCGGGCGCCCGGAGGGCCGCTGGCTGCTGGCGGGGGGCCTGACCCCGTCGAACGTGGCCGAGGCGATCACCGCGGCCCGACCCTGGGGAGTCGACGTGTCGAGCGGCGTGGAGGTCGCGCCCGGGGTCAAGGACTCCGGGCTCATCAGGGATTTCATCACCGCCGCCCGCGCGGGGTAGAGCCGCCGTCATTCTTGCTGGTCGTTCAGGTTGCCCGTTATGACGACTCATGAAGACATGTCCACGCGTGCCACTCTTTCCGCAGGATCGGGGAGGGCGACCAGGAGGCAGTGGTCGCGCTGCACGTCACCGTGGAGAACGGGCCGGTCACCCGGCAGCACCGAGGAAATGGGATGCCAGCGGTCGGAGGCGCTTGCTACCGTCGGCATCATGCCCAGTCCGGAACCCAGGAGCAACCGGTCGGTCACCTGGCGTCGCCTCACCGAGCAGGACTTCCCGCTGCTGCGCGAGTGGCTGCAGCAGCCGCACGTGGCCCGCTGGTGGCACCACGAGACCTCTCCTGAGGCGGTGGCCCGCGACTTCGGCCCCGCCGCCAGGGGAGAGGAGCCGTCCGAAGACCTGCTGGTCTTTCTCGACGGACGGCCGCTCGGCCTGGTCCAGCGGTCGAGGTACGCAGACTACCCCGAGTACATCGCCGAGCTGGCAGCCATCGTCGCCGTCCCCGAGGGGGCGATGAGCATCGACTACCTGATCGGCGATCCGGCGCAGGTCGGGCGCGGCCTCGGGACGCTGATGATCCGGACGGTCATCGAGCGGACCTGGGCGGAGTCCCCGGCCGCCTCCTGCGTCCTGGTCCCGGTGTCGGCGGCCAACCGCGCGTCCTGGCGGGCGCTGGAGAAGGCCGGGCTGCGCCGGGTGGCCGAGGGTGAGCTGGAACCGGACAACCCGATCGACGACCGCGCCCACTACGTCTACCGGATCGACCGGTAGACCCCGGACCCGGGCGTGGGTGACCCGCAGCCCTCCCAGTTCCCTGGGCGTGCGGTCCGTCCACCGTGTCGTCCACACGCGCATGAGATCAACCGGTCTGGTGCCAACCTTTCCGGGCGCGGGCCGGGTATCAAGGAACGTGAAGGCTCTCATACGCGCGCTGATCACCGGCGGCGCGGCCACGGCCGTCGTCCTGTCGTCCGGGATGGCCGATCACAAACTCGCCGGGGCCCTGACCGAGCAGCCGAGGCTGTTCCCGATGCCCGGAGCCGGCATGGATCCGGGCCTTCGACGAGGAAGGCCGCACTGGAGCGCCTCCCGTATCGGGGTGTTCGGCCACGGCGGCATTTTCGTCCCGCCCGGTGGGGAAGGCGACACGGCTCTCACGGTGGCTGACACGCCGACCGTGGATCTGGCACTGACGGGTGATGGGTCGGCGGCCAACCCGTATGAGGTGACGGCGAACGTCATCGTGGATGCGGCGCCGCCCGGCGGAGGCGCAACCTCCTCCATGAAGGCCAGGACGGCCTCTACGTCGAATGCGCCGACGTGCGGACCTGCCTGTCAGCCGGCGACGGCATCGACTACGACCCGGCGACCGGCGTGATCGAGGTGGACATCTCCCCGCAGGCCGGCAATCAGGTCGTCCTCGCTCCGGACGGCGGCCTGTACGCGCCGCCCGCTGCGCTGGCCGAGCTTGAGATCAGCTGCGGTCTGGTCGGCGACGGCACCGCAGGGGTGCCGTTGGCGGCTGCGGTCAGCGCTTGGCCGTACCCGTGTGACGTCAAGGCTCAGGGTGGCCTGGTCTACTGCGACTCGGCGGGCAACCTGCGGTCCGAACCGAGAGGTAAGGCCCAGTACTTCACCACCAGCCTCAACCAGACGTGCACGCCCACAGCGGTGCCGGCGACCACGACCGTCGGCGGCACGACCGTCGAGACACGCAGCCTGACGGTGACCAACCCCGACCCGTGCCGCGACGCGATCGCGATCACCGTGGCCGAGCTCGACGTCGACTTTGTTCTGCCGCCCGGAGGCCGGGCGGGGCAGTTCATGTACGGCGACGAGACATACCGATTCGAGAACCGGGGTTCGGCAGCGGTTAACGACGTCCACACGCAAACGGTGAAGGTGCTGGGCAACACGATCATCCCGGCGGGGGCCACGGTCAACGTCGACCTCGTCATCGGCCTTGGGTTCGGTCTTGGCGGCGCCACCTACAACCGCATTCAGACGTTCATCCGCGCCGTACTGATCGCCCTTTGAAAGGTGGACCCCATGGCATTGGCAGCTGAGCAGGAGTACGTGCGGCACTTCCGCGCCCCGAACGGGTCGGTGGGGGAGATCCGCGAGTCCGCGCAGCAGGTCACCCCGCTGCCTGGCGGCGCCGTTGAGATCACCGCCGAAGAGTACGAGCAGAACCTGGCCGCCCTCCAGGCCGATAAGGCCGAGTATGTGGCGGAGCTGGAGGCGGCGGAGGCAGGCCGGGCGAAGAACGACTTCGACGCGCTCACCGCGCCGGGGCTCCCCGAGGCGAGCGCGCGCCGCCTGAGCGGCTACATCCCGACCGAGCGCACCGGAGAGGAGGTGACGCGGTGAGTGCGATGAAAGCGGCGTTCGATCTGCTTACTCCCGCCGAGCAGGCCGAGGCCCTACGAGACTCCGAGCAGCACCCTGTTGACCCTCGCCGCAGTGCGCCGGCCAGCACCTCGGAAGCGACGCCGGTCGGGTCACCATGACGGCCGGGGATCCGTTCAGCGGGGTCGTCACGGCGACCACCGTGTACGGCAAGGTCGTCGAAGTCGGTGAGCGGGTCGCCCAGGTCGACAGCAAGGTCGACCGGGTCGATCAGAAAGTCACCGGCGTTGTCGCCCGCGTCGACGACCACGAGGAGCGCATCCGCGTACTGGAGACGGCTCGCTGGCCGCACGGGAAACTCACTCTGCTGGTCTCGATCGCAGGTCTTGGCCTTTCCTTATTCGCTCTGATCATCGACTTGATCATTCAAGGAGGAAGCCCGTGAACCTCGGCCAGCTGGAGTGCTCCAGATGCCGTACCTGACGCAGCTCGCCGACGTCGCCCGCCGTACTGGGTATCCGGTGACCGAGGTCGCCGGGTGGAAGAGCCGGGGGCACGGGCCGCAGCCCGCCGTCGACGGGATCGTGTGCCACCACACCGCGGGCCCACCCGCAGGTGGCGACTACCCTTCCCTCGCCGTCGTGCGCGATGGACGGCCAGGCCTGGACGGGCCGCTCAGCCAGTTCGGGCTCGGCCGCTCGGGCCGCATCTACGTGATCGCGGCCGGACGGTGCTGGCACAACGCCCCGTCGACCTCGACTCGGCATGACAACTCCAGCAGCCTCGGGATCGAGGCGGAGAACGACGGCCACCAGCCATGGCCGCCCGCACAACTGGACGCCTACCACCGGCTGTGTACCGAGCTGTGCAAGGAGCTTCGGCTCCCGGCCAGCGTGGTGAAGGGCCACAAGGAGGTCAACGCCTCCAAGCCCGACCCCCACAGCCTCAACATGAACACCTTCCTGGCCGAGGTCGCCCGGCTGATGAAGGAAGACGACATGCCAACCGCTAAAGAGATCGCCGACGCTGTGTATGAGCGGCTGTCGCACACCGTCACCGAGGACGTATGGGCGGCCAAGGAAGGGATTTTGGCGCCGGGTCAGAAGATCGACCCCAGGACGGCGCTCAGACAGGTCTGGGCCTACGGCAAGGACGGCTACCACCGCCAGCGGGAAGTCCTCGCGCGGCTCGACGCCCAGAACGCCACCATCCGCGAGCTCGTCGGCGCGCTCGCCCAGCGAGACGGCGAGATCGACGTGGAGGCCCTCGTTCACCGGATCGAGGTGGCCATCTCCGGGATCACGGTCCGGCTCGATGTCAATGACTCCGCCTGATCAGAGGTCGCGTCCGCTGCGCGTGGCGAGCGAGCCCGCCGCACCTCGTTGACGTGAGTCTCGAACCCCGCCACAAGCGGGCTGCCCCTGAAAGGAAAACGTATGAAGGACGACACCAAGCAGGCGCTGCGCACGATCCTGCAGACCGGCGTCGGGATCGCCGTGGCACTACCGATGATCGTGACCGTCTCCGGGATCCCGGAGGCACTGCCCTGGGTGGCGGGGGCGCTCGCGGTCGCTGGTGGCGCGGCCCGGGTGATGACGCTCCCGGTCGTGCAGGTGCTGCTGCCGTCGTGGCTGCGGACCGGCACCCCCCAGCGGTAGCCTGATCTTCCTGGTGAGAGCTTCGGGGGACCTCAAAGCTCAGGGAACGTCCGTCTCTGCTGCCTCCACGGGCGTGGGGAGGACGGGAGCCGAAGCCCTCGCCCGGCGCGTGCGGACGGCTCACCCCCATGTGCGTAGGGAGGACGGGCAGCTCCGGCACTTGCGTGGCCGGGGCTGCGGCTCACCCCCAAGTGCGTGGGGAGAACCCGTGGTGGATGATGCCGGTCGTGCCCCACAGCGGCTCACCCCCAAGTGTGTGGGGAAGATGATCGCCCCTACACGCGGGGCCGCCATCAGATGGGCTCACCTCCACCTGTGCGGGGATGGTTTTGTTCGTGGGAACTGACCGCACTTGGCGGCCGGAAGCATGATCTATGTTCGCGAGAAGTGACCGCACTTTTGGCGGCTGCGGGTCTGCGGCCGTGGTCGTCCTGGTGCGGGGTGAGCGGAACCGTGCTCCCGCCAGGTCGCGGCCGCTCGGGCATAGCCGGACCACGTGGGGAACGTGGTGAGCGGTTGGCGCTTCTGCTACGGCGGTAGCGGGGCGGTGGCTAGTCGGACATGGTGTAACGAATGACCACTGTGCGCATGATTGCGGATCAAGAACCCGTTGAGATCGTCATTGCGGATGAGAGCGATCTCCCCGGGATCGTCGACATCTTGAACGACGTGGCGGCAAGCTCGATCGCAACCTTCGATACCCGGCCGACCAGCGTGGCCGAGCGGCACGCCTGGTTCGAGCAGTTCTCCCCGACAGGCCCCTACCGGCTGCTGGTCGCTCGGCGTCACGGTCGAATAGTCGGTTACGCCTGTAGTCAGCCCTACCGGAACCACGAGGCGTTCCGGGACACTGTTGAGCTCAGCGTTGCTCTCGACGCTGGTTGCCGGAGCCGGGGCATGGGAACGTCGCTGTATCGAGCCTTATTCGAAAGCATCGCCGACGAGCCGATCCACGCCGTCGTCGTGGGAATCGCCATGCCTAACGACGCGTCGGTCGCCCTCCATCGCAAGTTCGGCTTCACAGAAGTCGGTACCTTCCGCGAGTACGCCACCAAGAACGGCCAGTACATCAGTTCGCTGTGGATGCAGCGGCTCTTCTGACTGTCGACTGTTCGCGCCTCGAAGGATGAGTTGTCGGCCAGGTGGGTACTACCAAGGCTCTGGCGATGTGGTTTTGTTCGCCAGTTCCGGCCGCAGTTGTTCGCGACCGGCGACCGCACCTCCGACCTGGTGTGGTCGATGTTCGCCAGTTCTGACCGCACCTGGTCGTCACACGAGCAGGTGCCGCTGACCTCGGCCAACACCCTGCCTGATTTCACCAGCGGCAACTGGCCCCACTTGTGGATCTTCGGTAGGTGCGAAGTTCGCGTGGGAGTTGGGTTCTGGCCCACATTTCGTGATGGATGCGGGGCTACCGCGATTGGTCTCGCCTGTAACTTGCCGTGCTATGGGGTGTTGAGTGCCTCGTTGATCTTCAGGTGCTCGTCCAGAGCTGCAATGAGCGGGACGGTCAGCTGGGGAGTGGTGCGGGAGGTCCACTGCTGGGCGAGGTTGAGGAATCCGCTGAGCTGCTGTTGCGCTGAGGTGAGCAGGCCGGGGATCTCGTTGACATTGATCTCGATGGTCAGGGATGGAGAATCATCCCGATCGTCTGGCGAGAGCCGGATGAACTGGCCATCGTGTTCAAGACGTGGCGCTGGGCTGTGTCCGAGCCAGAGCTCCTGACCGCGCATCACGTCCAGCCAGTCGCGCCAGTTCTCCAGGCCGAAGCAGCAACCGGGCGCGACCTGGGCGTTCGTGGTGGTGTCACGGAAGCGCAGTCCGCCTGGGGCGATCAAGGCTTCGGCTTCGGCGAGGTGCTGTTCCAATTGAGCGCCGGTCAGGTCGGTGACTGGTTCGACCGAGAGTCGGTTGTAGCTGAGTATGACGGCCATCGCAGTCCCAACTTCAGCCGGGGGCATCTGGCCAGAGAGCGCGAGGAACCGATCGCTGGACGGCTCGGCGATCGGCCAGGCAGTGAAACCGACCGCCTCGTCGGTCTCCAGAACGACTTCGACGATGACCATGTCCACAAGTATCGGGCTGCCGATCCGCTTCTTGGTCAACGGCCGGCTGCAGTGAGCAGCGCTCGCTTGCGGAGCAGGGGCAGGCCGGCACGGCCGAACATCTGACGCTTGATCATCTTGATGTGGTTGACGCGGCCCTCGACGGGCCCGGAGTTCCAGCGCATGCTCAGGCCGTTGGTGACGGCGTCCAGGTCGGTCTGGAGGCCGTTGGCGAAGGAGGTGAGGCCGGGCAGGTCGTCGGTGCGGACGGCGGCGATCCAGGTCTGGAGATTGAGGCCGCGCAGTTCGGTGAGCATCTCGCCGAAGAGTCGGACGTGGCCGGCGGCGGCTCGCAGCTCGGGGCAGTGTTCCAGGATCGGTTTGAGCCCCACTTTGTCATCCTCGGTCAGGCTGTCGGGATGCCGGGTCAGCCAGCTGGTGACCTGCCGGACGGTGGGCGCAGGTGCGGCGATCAGGACAGGTTCTACACGGGCATGATGCCCGTCGAGGTAGTCACGCACGGTGGAGTAACTGCCATGGAAGCCGAGCGCGGTGATCTCGCGGTGCAGCTGTTTGGCGTTGGTGCAGCCGGTGTCCCATCGCTGGTGGAGGTGGGCTTTGAACGGGTCGAGCTTGCTGAGACGAACGCTTTTCCATATTCCGTCGACCAACTCCTGCCAGGTCACGGCCCGGGCATACCGCTGGACGGTGTGACGGCCCCACCCGAGCTGGCGAGCGATGCCACGCATGCCGTGGCCTTGTTCGATCAGGTCGTGGACCAGGGCGTGATGGCGGCGGGCCCGTTCAGCGAACTTCCCGGTGAGCTCCGCCTCCGGCGGATCCCAAGTCGGAGAGATCGAAGTCTGCTCCGGGGGCTCAGGTTCGGGGGTGCGCAGGCAGTCTCGGTGCCGGGCCACGCAACGTTCGACGGCTTTGCCGAGGTTCTGCCAAAGGTGGAATCTGTCGGCGACCTGCGCCGCGTCCGGCGCTCCGGTGCGGGCACCGTCGGCATAAGAGCCGGATCGATCTCGGCAAATGATCTCGACCCCGGGATGTTCAGCCAGCCAGTCGGCGAGGGGCTGGGCGTCCCGGCCCGCCAGCAGATCCGGCGGTGCCCCAGTCTCGCAGTCGATCAACACGGTTCCGTAGATGTGGCCGCGCCGCAACGCGAAATCGTCGACTCCGGGCACCCGCGGGGTCATCGCGGCAGGGTCGGGCAACGCCATGACCAGTCGCAGCAGCGTCGACCGGCTCACGGCCGCCCGCAACCCGCAAGCGAGCCGGGCACCGGCCCGTCCCGCGAGCGCAACCGCGATCTTCTCCAGCATCGACTGCAGCAGCGGTGTCCGCCGCCCGTATCGGACTGTGAGACCCGCGACCTGCTCCGCGAACGTCCGACGGAGGCAGGCCGCGTCGCCGCAGATCAAACGCCGTACCGACAGCACGATCTCCATCCTGCGATCGCCCAGGGCCTTGTCAGCCAGACAACGCTGGTAACGGCTATGCACCTTCTCCGATAGGAACCCGCAGTCCGGACAAGGCATCGCCCCCGTCCTGGTTCGGGCCAGGATCCGGACAAGGGCGGCGGACTCAATGACCCGCTCGAGCTCCACTCCGGCGAGGTGAGGGAGCAGGACACCCAGACAATGATCTTTGCACCCGGAGCAGCTTCATACACTCGAACCGGGTTACGGATCAGTATTCATCACGAAATGTGGGCCAGATCCGGGAGTTGGCCCCACCCCTGAGGGTCTACGGCGAAGCCTTGGCTGCCCGCCCAGCGACGAACCCCCGCCCTTCCGCGCTGGAAGGACGGGGGATTTCGGTGGGGAGGTCACGTTCGCAGGTCGCGGTCGTCGACCAAGACGGTGCGGTGCACGTCAACCAGAATCTACCCAACGAGGTCGGGACAGTGCTTCGGGCGATCGGCGATCCACGTCCATGCGGTCGACGTGCCGTGTCAGGCCGGTGGTGCCAGGCGTTTTCACGCCCGCTCTGGGGCACGTCATCCGCCCGCGGCGTCCTCGGCCTCCCAGCGCAGCAGGTCGCCCGGTTGGCAGTTGAGTGCCTCGCAGAGCGCGGCGAGTGTCGTGAAGCGCACCGCCTTGGCGCGGCCGTTCTTGAGTACCGCCAGGTTGGCGGGTGTGATCCCGACGCGGTCCGCGAGGTCGCCTACGGACATCTTCCGCCTGGCCAGCATCACGTCGATGTCGACGACGATCGGCATCAGATCGTCTCGTCCAACTCGGCCTGCATCTGCGCCGCTTCGACGTCGCGCGCGACGGCCTGGGCGAGCAGCATCCGCAGCACGAGCACGATGAGCGCGACCCCCAGGATGGCCAGGCCGACGACGCCCATGATGACGGTGACGCCCGGGTCGGCCCGCTGGCCCGGCGCGTTGAGGGCCGTGACCGCGAACCATAGGAGGGCAGCCGCCACGATCGCGCCGATCACGGCGTCCACGTACCGGAAGGCGGCGGAAGAGAACACGGTTTTGCGTCGGACCATCGTCACCAGCCGCCATACGCTGACCAGGGCGACTTGGGCCGACACCATGCCCAGGATCGTGATCACGCGCAGCGGGGTCAGCGGGAGCGACCCGTCCTCCGGGTCGCTCCCGCTGGCCAACGCCCACACCGTAAATGCCTGTACGAACACGGTGCCGGCGAGCACCACCACGAGCACGGCGCGAAGCGCACGCACTGTCAGCTTTCCCATGACCCGTCCTTCTATCGAGTTGCGATGAGAATCTATCGAATCTCGATAGGCGAGGCAAGAGTTGGGGCGGAGGGCCGACGGCGGTTTCGCACCGTGGCGGGACGCCGTCGCCCCCGCCCATGGCATGGCGTGCGCGCGAACCGTCTTGATCTTGTCGAAGTCGGCCTTGCTTGAGCGCAAATCGGACGCCACCCGACTACGCCGAAGCGCTGCGGCCGACGGTCCTTGGAAGTGCACCGACAAGGGGCAGCCGGGTGGGGCCAAACTCGTTGGTCCCCGTTCCGGTCGCCGGCTGGCTGGGGCCATCCACGTTGGGGTGGGGCCAGAAACCGTTGGTACAACCACCCCGACTCTCGTCGATGTCAACGACCTGAGCCCATGACTGCGGTCACTTCTCGCGAACGCCAGCCCACCTCGGTGCGGTCGAAAGTGGCGAGCATTCGCGGTCACTTCTCACGAACGAAATCACGGGGAGCTCGCCAGCCGACTCGTGTAGAAGTCCCGGGTGCCCCGGTTCATCTCGCCTGTTCGGGGAGCATCTCGCCGTCCGACGGATGCCCGAGAATCTGATTGGTCCCCCGTGGTTATGATGGCTAGGCACGGCCCCACCCGCCTGCGCAAGCAGTACATATTTTCTTCTCTGTGTAATTTTCAAGTTTCAAGACGCAGTTCACCACGCTTACGGGCAGACCACGGTCTATCGTTCGGTCACCTTGGTTCACCCCACCTGTGCAGGGATCACGGGGCGATGCTCAACAGGCCACAGCCGTAGGACTTGCCTCGGCCGATTCCACTCAGCATGGCCTCTCTCAGGGATTTGGCGTCGGTGACGGTCGCTGTCCCGTCGAAACGGGTGCAGGCGTGGTTGATTCGACCAGAGGTTCCCCGGTGCTGGCCTCTGGCGGAGGCGATCGGGGTCGAGGTCACTGTATGCAGGACGAGACCGGCACTGGTGGCCTGCCGCTGCCACCATTCTTCCGCTGCGGCCCCGTCAAGCGGGACGATCTGCCGAGGGCGGCCCGCGACGGCCTGCTCTGAGATGCACGCTCCATCCGCGACCTGTTCGCTCGCGTCGTCGCCCGCCTGACCCCCCGGCTCAACCCGCGAGTTCGAGCGGTCTGACTGGGGCGCCGTCGCGAAGGTATCCAGCGATGAGGTCACCCAGCTCGATCGGGTAGACGGTCTGGTCGCTGGCGGCCAACTCGGCGACGGTCCACCAGTGCCAGGCACGGATCTCGTCAGGCTGGGTTGCATACGCAGGATCGACGTCATCGGCTCGGACACGGGCGACGTAGTACCTCTCGACCTGGCGCACCGGCTTGCCGCCGACCAAGTGGTCCTTGCTGCGGACCGCAAGCTCGGGGCCGAGCATGACATCGTCGACGCCGAGTTCCTCGCGGACTTCCCGCAGCGCTGTGCTGTGATGGTCTTCACCAGGCTCCAGAGACCCGCCAGGGGTGGCCCAGAACCCGCCGTTTTCCTCATAGCGCAGTAGCAGCAGGCGGTCGTGCTCGTCGAGAGTATCGTCGTCCAGATCGGCGGGAAGGTACGACGTGAAGTCGGCCCGGAGGTCAACGTATGGGTGACCGGCCAGAGTGACCATGAGGTGGTGAGGGGCGGAATCGTGGTAGCCGAGGCGGCGCCGCGCGTCGCGCCACACCTCACGTGTGATCAGACGTTGATACAACGACAGGGCTAGGGTCCGGGGGTGAGCACCGATCATTTCGGCGGGGTTCCAGTCCGCCATGGTGCTGTAGGCGCTGCGGGTGCCGTACAGGCCAGGCCGGGGATGGTCGTGCATATGAAGGGTGTCTTTGACCTGGGCGATCTCGGCGGCCACCCGGGCATCATTGGCCGTGTGGTCGCGGCCCGCACCAGGCATCGGCCGCACCTGCAGCACGTACAGATGTTCGGCGTCGGCGGCGAACTCAACATCCAGCTCTGGCCGGCCGGTGAGGTGGGTCAGCTCGCGGACCGTCGCGGCCACGGCGTTAAGCGGCGGTTTCAGTCCCGCCGTGGGCGCCTGGTGGTGAACACGCACTACGCGCGGGATGGTCCCGATCCCGCTGGTCACGGTGTCGGTGCGCTCACCCTCGTCGTAATTGATCACCAGGTAGGGGCCCATGCTGCCCAGGTCGCGGGTGAACGCGACGCCGCTGCACGTCACGCCGCACAGCATCGGCTGGATCAGGATCTCGAATGCGTCGATGTCTGGGCCATGGCGTCGGGTGTAGCTGAAGATGACGGCGTGGACGGCCTGGGAGAGGGCGCCGGGAGCGGTGGCGGGCACGTGCAAGATGCTGGTGTAGACGCCGGCGGCCGAGTCGCTGTCGGTGTCTTCTCCTGGTGCGCTGCTCCGCACGATGAGTTGCTCGTCGGGGAAGGCGCGCTGAATGGTGTCGACGCATCCTTGCTGGTCGTCGAACCACTGCCCGGCGGTGATGGTGACCTGTTCGGCGATCCGGGCGGTGGTCAGTACGCCGCGCAACCGCTCAAGGGTCTGCGCCTCGGTACCGAGGGTGATCGGCGGGTCGAGGCTCATGCGGGGATCTCCCGTTCTGCGCGGGGCAGTGTGGTGACGGTGCGGGGGATGACAGGGGCGATGCGGGTGAGGACATCGCTGTTGATCGTTTGAGCCAGGGCCGCCCATTCCTGCGCGTCGATGGCATGCCCGCCTTGCGCGCCGAGCAGGGTGACGCCGGTACCTACCGTGACCTGAGGAATGTGGGTGACGTCGGCGGTCAGGTGCGTCATGCCGACGCAGCCGATGACGGGGGCGTAGCAGCCGCAGATCAGCATGCGGCCGCCGTCGGCGAGTTGCCGGGGAACGCCGTCGGCGAAGCCCGCCGGCACCATGGCAATCACGGTCGGGGCCGTGGTGCGGTAGGTCGACCCGTACCCGATGGGCGTGCCCGGCGGCACGCACGCCAGGTGTTCGACGTAGGACGTCACAGACAGCACCGGCCGCAGGGACAGCGCGGAAGCCTCTCTGGAGTAGGAAGGGGCCAGGCCGTACAGCACGGCGCCCGGACGCACCATCTCCAGCCGGGTCCGGTCGTGCAGGCCGGTGGCCAGTCCCGCACTGGCGAGCACATGCCGCGGCGGCCGGTAGCCCAACGCGGCGACCGCACGCGCGTACATGTGGTCGAACAACCGCAGCTGCTCAGCGTAGGCCTCGGGCTGGTCGCTGCTCAGGTGAGTGAAGACGCCACACACGACCAGGTGATCAAGTGCGGCAACGCGGGTGATCTCGTCGATGCTGGCCGCAGTGGCCGCCCACCTGAACCGGGCTAGCCCGGTGTCGAACTCCAGGTGCACCGGCACCGGACGGCCGAGGCGTGCCCCGGCCTTGTGCAGGTCGCGAGCGGCGGCGAGGGTGGACAGCGACGGGCGCAGCCCGCGCGCCACCAGGTCGACCATCGCGGCGGGCGGGGCAGGCGACAAAACCATGATCGGCACGTGGATCCCGGCGTCATGCAAGGCGCAGGCGTCGGCGGTGGTGGACACGGCGAGTTGCTGCACACCGTGGCGGGTCATCAGCCGGGCGGCGGGGATCAGCCCGTGCCCGTAGGCGTTCGCCTTGACGACGCCGATCACGACGGTGGCGGGAGTGATCAGCTGGCGAACGGTGTGGATGTTGTCGCGCACCGCGGCCTCGTCGAGGTGGACGGATAAGCGTGGGGGCCTGTCCATGGCGTCACCTCGTCGACAACCGGGCGTCGATGGCGAGGTTCCGCACGTACTGTTTGAACAACGTCCCGCGGGTGCGGTGATCGGGGAACATGTCCTTGCTGTTCGCGCCTGGGCTGAACAGCACGACCTCGCCGGCCTGGGCGATCTCGGCGGCCTGGGCGAGAGTGTCGGCCCTGGCGACGGCGGTGAAGCCGTGCGCGTGCGCGGCTGCGGTGATGCGAGACCCGGTCTGCCCGATGGTGATGACGTGACGTACCCGCCCGGCCAGGCCGGCGGCCAGGGGGTCCATGTCGGCGTGCTTGTCGTCCTTGCCGCCGGTGATCAGGACCACCCCTCGGCCGGGGAACGCGTCGAGGGCGTGCAGGGTCGACCACGGGTTCGTCGCCTTGGAATCGTTGTAGTAGTCGACCCGCTCGGTGGTGGTGACGTACTCGATGACGTGCTCGCGGCCGGACCACTCGGCGGCGACGCGGCGGATCACCGGCACGGGCACGCGCCACAACAGCCCGACGGCCATCATGGCGAGGAGGTTGACGGTCGCACCGGGCACCCTCAGCTCCTGCCGGGTGCATATGGCCGTGCGCGTTCGCCCGTCCTGGGCGATCACATCGTCGCCGGCCAGGAACACGCCGTTGAGGTTGTCGGGCAGCGCGCGGGTACTGAAATACATGAGGTGCCCCGCCGCCTGCTCGGCGATCTTCCGGCATACGTCGTCGTCGTAGTTGACGACCGTTGAATCGGCCGGGGTGTGGTTACGCACGATGCGGGCCTTCGCCGCGACGTACTGGTTCCAGTCGTAGTGGTCCATGTGCTCGGGCCGCACGTTGGTCAACACTGCGGTGGAGGCTTGGAAAGAGTGGCAGTCCTCCAGTTGCGCTGAGCTCACCTCGACGACCGCGACATCGTCACAGCTGATGTCTGCGACCGCGGAGGCGAACGGTGCGCCGATGTTGCCGACGACGTGCGCGGTGCGACCGGCGGCGCGCAGCAACTCCCCCACCAGGGTGGTCGTGGTCGTTTTCCCGTTCGTGCCGGTGATGGCGATGATCGGGGCCGGGCACAGGGCGTGGGCGAGTTCGATCTCGCTCCACACGGGGATGCCGCGAGAGTGGGCCTCGGCGAGGACCGGCAGGTCGCGGGGTACCCCTGGACTACGGATGATCAGCGTGTAGTCGGCGCACTCGGGCGGCTCGCCGCCGAGGTGGTAGGAGATCGGGTACTGGGTGAGCCGCAGCAGTGCCGGGTGGAGCTGGGCGGCTCGACGCGTATCGGTGACCGTGACCTGGGATCCGCGGGAAGCACAGATAGCCGCCGCGGATTCACCGCTGATCCCTAAGCCGATGATCAGAATCCGCGCATGGTTAAGGAACACAGGACGTCCCAAGGGGGAGAGGCTGGGAGGAAACCAGCAGGCGAAAAAAGGGGGGCCAGCGGCCCGGCGAGGGGGGCCGCGTTACAGGGCCGCCGCGGGCACGAGGTGAGGAGGTCGCTTCCGCGTCGAGTGGGCGCGAGCGTTAGGAGGCTGACAGGTCTGCGGTCAGTTTCCGCACGGTCTCCATGTCGTTGAAGTGGATGGTCATCGTGCCGATGACCTGGTACGTCTCGGCGCCCTTGCCCGCGATCAGCACGGTGTCATCGGGTTCGGCGACGGTCAGCGCCCGCCGGATCGCCGCCTCGCGGTCGAGGATCCGCTCGACTTCGGTATCGGTCTGCGCCACGCCGGCGATGAGCTGGTCGGCGATGGCCTCGGGGTCCTCGCTGCGCGGGTTGTCGTTGGTGACCACCACGAGATCAGAGTGTTTGCCGGCGATCTCACCCATGGGGGAACGCTTGGTTGTGTCGCGGTCTCCGCCGGCGCCGAGGACGGTGATGATGCGGCGGCGGGCGAATCCTCTGATCGTCGTCAGCACCTTCTCCAGGGAGTCGGGCGAGTGGGCATAGTCCACGATCACCGAGACGCCGCTGGGGGTTTGGAAGGTTTCGAACCGGCCCGGGATCGGGGGCAGCGACGCCAGCGCGTCGAGGACCGCGTGCACGTCGTGGCCGAGCAGGTGGCAGGTCGCCACGGTGGCCAGGGCGTTGTGTACGGCAAACCGGCCCGGGACCGGCACCGTCGCGGGCAGGCAGCGGCCGTCGTAGTGCAGGACGAACCGCGTGCCGACGGGCCCGATCACCAGGTCGGTTGCCCGGAAATCCGCTTCGTTGTCGATGCCGAACGTGGTAGTCGTTGTTGGCATCAACGCGGAGATGTCCGCGCTGACCGGGTCATCGGCGTTCGCTACCGCCCAGTAGCACATCTGGTCGAATAGCCGCAGTTTCGCGGCCTTGTACTCCTCCATGCTGCCGTGGTTGTCGAGGTGGTCAGGCGTGAGGTTGGTGAACACGCCGACGTCGATGTCAGCGCAGTCGACGCGGTTAAGCGTCAGCGCCATGGACGACGCCTCCATGATCACTGTGCCTGCGCCGCGATCCCGCATAAGCCGCAGGATGTGCTGCAGGTCCACTGACTCCGGAGTGGTGGGCGTCGTCCGGTCAACCTTGATCGTCTCGTGGCCGACGCGGTACCCGTCGGTGCCGATGACTCCGGCCCGCACCTTCAGGCCGGTGCGGAGAACCTCCTCGATCATGTAGGACACCGACGTCTTGCCGTTCGTGCCGGTGACGGCCACGACGGCGAGTTCACGCGCAGGTTCACCGAAGTACCTGGAGGCTACAACGGGGACCGCTGCACGGGTGTCTGCCACCCGCACCACACACACGTGCGGCGGCACGTTGTCGTCGATCGGGCGGTCGACCAGCACCGCCACGGCGCCGCGCGCCACGGCGTCGGCTATGAACCGGTGACCGTCGGCGCGGGAGCCCCGCATGGCGATGTACATCGATCCGGGGGTCATTCGCCGTGAGTCGTAGGCGATACCGGCCCGGACGTCGGTCGCCGTGGGATCACCTTGGATCACGCGGTGGTCGTGGTCGGCGAGGAGGTCGCTTAGTTTCATCGGTGGTGCTCTCCTTTCTGCGTCAGCCTGTCGGGCAGGAAAGGCAATGCCCAGGTAACGCGCTGGTGGGCTTACGGTCGCTCATCGCAGGCTCGTGATGAAGAGAGTTACCGTTGCCTGGCGTTGCCGAGCGGTTGCCTTGTGTTGCTTCCTACCCCGGCGCTATTCCCGGCGCCCGTATACGGCACCACACTTGGGGGCCGACCCTTGACCAGAGGGGACGACGCATCTGTGAACACGGTGGAGTGTCACCCGCTGACCACGCTGCTTACCCGCAAGCGCTGGACGGCGGAAGATTTCTTACGGCGGGTCGCTGAACGTCACCGCGCTCGGGGAGACGGCGCGCTAACCGCCCGCAAAGAAAAGCTCTCGCGGTGGATCGCGGGGACAGTGCCGTGGATGACTGCTCAGCTGGCGATGGCCGAGCTGCTCGACGTCGACCCGCACGAGGTGCATCAACGCGGTTGGCCGGACTGGCTGCTGTTGGCCTTTTGCGACGACCGCACCGTTGGGAGGGCCGATGGATCGACGCGGTTTCTTGATCGCCTCAACGGGCGCCCTCGCCGCGGTCGTGGCCCAATGGAGTACCGCCCCGCACGCAGCGGGTGTTGCCGCCTCAGGCCGCCGCGTTGGCACGCAAGTCGTGACCCTGCCCGATGGTCGCTTGGACGCCCTGCGCCGCCTCGACGACCAGGTCGGTTCCGGTCAGACCTACGACGCGGCGACAACCGAGCTACGGCTGATCACTCGGATCCTGGCGGACTCCTCCTACACCGAGGACGTCGGCCGCGGCCTGTACGCCTCGGCGGCCGAGGCATCCCGTCTGGCGGGCTGGTGCGCCTACGACGCCGGCCACAACGCCGCAGCGGAACGGCATTTCGTCGCCGCGCTACGGGCCTCGGCCAGCGCGGGCAACGACACCGTCGGGGCGAGCACACTCGCGTTCTGGGCGAACCTCCGCTACGCCAGCAACGACCCGCGCGGCGCCTTGGACCTCGTCGACGGCGCCCTGAGCACCTCCCGGAAGATCACCTCTCCTCGGGTGCTGGCCATGCTGCACGCCCGGCGAGCCCGCGCACATTCCAAAGCAGCCGAACCGATCAAGGCCTATCAGGCGATCGACGCCGCGCTCGCCGCCTACGACCGGGCCGGCCCGGTCGCTGAGGATCTTCCCGCTATGTACTGGCTGACGGCCGGAGAACTGCACCAGGTTGCGGCGAGCTCCGCGCTGACGTTGGGAGAGCCACGACGGGCGTTGGAGCATTTCGACGCAGCCCTGTCCCACCACGATCCGTACGACACAGAGAAAGAGGCCCGGGGCACGGCGATCTACCTCGCGCGCCAGGCTGAAGCGCACCTGGCGCTCGGCGACATGGACGCCGCAGTGCACACCGCTCATCAGGCTGTAGACATGATGGGCGGGGTTGATTCCGCCCGCGGGTCAGGCACTCTGGACGAGTTGCGCACCGAGCTCGGTGCACACCGGCATGCGGCCGTCGTGCGTGACTTTCTCGAACTGACGGCCTGAGCCGGTAAGCCGGAACGTGCCTGACGTCACGATCCCGTTGGCCGCCGAGCGGGGTGACCGCGTGGCCGCAGTCCTGGCAGGCCGTTACGGGCTGACGGCGCGCACCATCGAGCAGCTGCCCATCGGGCAGGGCACCGTCAACTACCGGGCCGTGTGCGCCGATGGCCTGGAGGTGTTCATCAAGAGCTACCCGGCCGGCACCGACCTGCAGGCCGAGGAGGCAGCCATCGCCTTGTCGGCCCGGGCGGTGGACGCGGGCATCCCCGGCCCGCATGTGCTGCTCAACCAGGAAGGGCAGACCCTCGACGCCGGCACCCCGCTGCCAGCGTCGGTGTGGGAGTGGATGCCCGGCCACGTCTCCACCCTCCTGTCGCCGCCCCAGCTGGCCGAGGCTGGTATCGCGCTGGGCCGCATCCACGCCCTGTTCGCCGACCTGCCAGGCAGGGCCCCGGCGCAGGGGTCGGCGGGGCAGCGGTGGCGCGACATCGACGTGGAAGAGATCATCGCGACGATCGACCAGTTGCTGAAGGTCATCGCCGGGCGGATCAACGCCGGTGCCGGCGACGGATTCGACACCGTGGCGCAGCGCACCCTGTTGGAGCGCCGCGACCAGCTGGCCCACGTCCCCGGGCTGCTGGCCGACCTGCCCGTGGACCTGACCGTGCAGGTCGTGCACGGCGACTACTCACCGGTGAACCTGCTGTTCGTCGGGGAGACCCTGTCGGCGGTGCTGGACTTCCGGCCCCCGGCCCCGTTCCTCGTCGCCTACGACCAGCTGGCATGACAGTCAACCAAGCCAGCTCCACGGAACTCGGGGAACATCATCCGTCCGGTTCTTCAAGGTGGAGCCACCGCGATGGACCGCATCTTTGATGATGATCCAGAAGCTTAGTCACGCATTTAGTCACTCAGAGGATCGTGAAGGCCGCTCCCGGAGGTCGGGAGCGGCCCTCTACCTTGTGTTTCGCGGCACCTCTGGCTGGAATCGAACCAGCGGCCTCCTGCTCCGCAAGCAGGCGCGCTCTCCATTGCGCCACAGAGGCTTGGTAGCGGGTGCGGGAATCGAACCCGCCCACAGCGGCTTATGAAACCGCCGAGCACACCAGCGCCCTCACCCGCTCCAAAGAAAGAGCCGTCTCGGACCGTGTGGTCCGGGACGGCTCGTGTCGTGACGGCGGGTGTCACACACGAGCCTCCCGGGGCATGCGCATACGGCGACGAGCACGCATGACGCGACGGCTCCGACCGTGATGGCGGCGCATGATCCCTCCTGGTGAAGCTCGACTGACCTGATGTGAGGATGCCGGATCTCCGGAACCGGCCGCAACGCGTTTTCTCCAGGAGCCCGGCCGCGCCCACTCCTCATCGGTCAGATCGTGCCGCTTCAACCGATCCTTATCCACGGAACGGATCTATCAGACGAACCCCACCAGGATCTACTGGACAGGCCCCAGTCGAACCCTCGCTGCCTGGAACTCACTGCCTTCCGAAGTGCTCGACCAGGCGCGAGTAGCTGTCGTTGGCATGGCCCTCTGCGACAGCCTTGGCCACAAGGGCCCGGGTGTAGCCGGGAAACTCATCATTGATGTTTCGCGCTCGGCTCTCCCGGACCAGGTCCTCGGCCGACGGCAGGTGATGCTGGAGCGCCCCGTACTCCGCCGCATGTTCGCCACGATCGACCTCATCGGCGATCGACGGCAAGATTGCCAGTAGCGCGGAGACCGATGCGCCGGCATGGTCCAAGAACCGCTTCACCTCGATGCCCTCGCTCGACAGCAGCGCGGCCGCGTGCAGGAATCCGTTGAGCGTTCCCCACATGGTGCCGTGCACGGCCATCCCATACAAGGTCGGTATGCCGGCATCGGCCGCCCCGATCATTGCCAAAGTCGTCAACCGTGTTTACTATATAGACAACCACATTGACGATATTGCCCCGATGTGCGTCCGCCGGGCCCGTCTTCGGCGTGCCCGGAGAATCCAGAGAGAAGGTCCCCATGTCCCACGACGTCTTCGTCACCCACACCGCCGAGAGTGCCCCTGCCGCCGCCCGCGCCACGGTCGAGGGGGTGGAGCGGAAATTCGGCTTCATCCCCGCGCCGGTCGGCCGGATGGCCACCTCCCCGGAGTTGCTCAAGGGGTTCCTGACGGCCAGTGCCGTCTTCGAGCAGACCACCCTCGCCCCGGTCGAGCGTGAGATCGTCATCCTGACGGTCGCCACCCGCAACGGCTGCCACGTCTGCGTGGCGATGCACACCGCCACGCTGGTCAGGCTGGCGGCCCCGGCCGAGATCATCGAGGGGCTGCGGGCCCAGAAGCCCCTTCCGGACAACCGCTCGGAGGCGCTGCGGTCGTTCACCCTCGCGGTGATGGACCACTGCGGCGCGGTCGGCGACGAGGAGACGCGGGCGTTCCTCGGCGCCGGCTACACGCCGCAGAACGCCCTTGAGGTCGTCCTCGGTGTCGGTGCCTACACGATCTCCACGTTCGCCAACCGGCTGATCGACGCCCCCCTCGACCCGCCGTTCCAGGCCTACGCCTGGGACGGCGACGGCAGGTAGGTGTCCGCCCGTTCGTCAGGGCCGCAGCGCGGCCAGTTGCTGCTCGAACGGGATCACGGCCTCGACCTGCCGGGCGGCGGCGGGCCGGTGCGACATCAGGCCGGCCAGTTCGCCGGCCGCGCGGGCGACGCGGGAGGCGAGGTCGTCGGCGCGGCTGTCCCCGCCGGTGCCCCAGTCCTCGGACGCGGCGTAGACGGCGGTCGGTACGACGATCGCGCGTAGGTAGGCGAAGAGCGGGCGCATGGCATGCTCCAGGACGAGCGAGTGGCGTGCCGTCCCCCCGGTCGCCGCGATCAGCACCGGCTTGCCGGTGAGCGCGCTGTTGTCGATCACGTCGAAGAACGACTTGAACAGGCCGCTGTAGGAGGCGGTGAAGATCGGCGTCACCGCGATGAGGCCGTCCGCCTCCGTCACCGCCTCGATCGCCTCGCGCAGCGTGGCGCCGGGGAAGCCGGTCACCAGGTTGGCGGCGATGTCGGTGGCGAGGTCGCGTAGCTCGATCACGCGTACCTCGGCCGGGTGCTCGTCGCCCGACAGCCGTCGTACGGTTGCCTCGGCCAGCCGGTCGGCCAGCAGGCGTGTCGAGGACGGCAGGCCGAGACCGGCCGAGACGACCACGAGCCGGACGGATTCCATTGCTTTTCCTTTCCAGGGGTGGACTCGGATGTCTCAGGTGGCGGGGACGGGCTGCTCGCCCGTCTCGGCCGCGCTGTCGCGCCTGGCGAGCAGGGCCGCGTGGGTGGGGCCGTCCGGCACCTCGGCCGGCCTGCCGGAGGCGAACTCCCTGCGCAGTACCGGGACGACCTCCTCGCCGAGGATGTCGAGCTGCTCCAGCACCGTCTTGAGCGGGAGCCCGGCGTGGTCCATCAGGAACAGCTGACGCTGGTAGTCGCCGAAGGAGTCCCGGAAGGTCAGGGTCTTGTCGATGACCTCCTGCGGGCTGCCCACGGTGAGCGGGGTCTGGTCGGTGAACTCCTCCAGCGAGGGGCCGTGGCCGTACACGGGAGCGTTGTCGAAGTAGGGGCGGAACTCCCGGACCGCGTCCTGGGAGTTCCGCCGCATGAACACCTGCCCGCCCAGGCCGACGATCGCCTGCTCGGGGGTGCCGTGGCCGTAGTGGGCGAAGCGCTCCCGGTACAGCTCGATCAGGCGGATGAAGTGCTCCCTGGGCCAGAAGATGTTGTTGGCGAAGAACCCGTCGCCGTAGTAGGCGGCCTGCTCGGCGATCTCCGGGCTGCGGATCGAGCCGTGCCAGACGAACGGCGGGACGCCGTCCAGCGGGCGGGGGGTCGAGGTGAACGACTGCAGGGGAGTGCGGAATCGGCCCTGCCAGTCGACCACGTCCTTACGCCACAACTGGTGCAGGAGCGCGTAGTTCTCGATGGCCAGCGGGATGCCCTGGCGGATGTCCTGCCCGAACCACGGGTACACCGGCCCGGTGTTGCCGCGGCCCAGCATCAGGTCGACGCGCCCGTCCGCCAGGTGCTGCAGCATCGCGAAGTCCTCGGCGATCTTGACCGGGTCGTTCGTGGTGATCAGGGTGGTGGACGTGGAGAGGATGATCCGCTCGGTCCGCGCGGCGACGTAGCCGAGCATGGTCGTCGGTGAGGAGGGCACGAAGGGCGGGTTGTGGTGCTCGCCGGTCGCGAAGACGTCCAGGCCGACCTCCTCGGCCTTGAGCGCGATGGCCACCATCGCCTTGATCCGCTCGTGCTCGCTCGGCGTCCGGCCCGTGGTGGGGTCCGTGGTGACGTCGCCTACGGTGAAGATCCCGAACTGCATCGTGCTCACCGTCCTCCGTTTCGTTTGAAATTTCAACTACCCTTAACGTCTCAGCGGGAGGGTTATTCCTGCCCGGGCCGGCCTCGGTGACCAGGCGGCCGGACACCGGGAACGGCCGCGGGCATGACGACCCCGGACAGGCCACCACGACACCCCCACCCGGTACGGAAACCTTTGTCACAAGCGTGCGCTTCCCCAAAATGATCACCATCCGGGCTTTCCGTACCGGCGAACCCGGGAACGAACAGCGGATCAGCGGGAAGGCGCCCGGTGGAGCACCGTTCCACCTCGTCATCCGGTCGTGAGTGCCCGCCCGTACGGGGGACGGCTCCGCGACGGGCATCAAAGGACGTGACGCATGCACATCGATCTCACCGGCAGGACGGCACTGGTAACCGGATCCACAGAGGGGATCGGGGCGGCCACCGCCGCCGGCCTCGCGCGGGCGGGCGCGACGGTGGCCGTCAACGGCCGCACCCCGGAGAAGGTGGAGAGGGCCTGCGACGCGCTGCGCGCGGAGGTCCCCGGCGCGCTGATCGTCCCGGTCGCCGCCGACCTCGCCACCCAGGAGGGCGCGGACCACACCGTCGGCATCCTGCCGGAGGTCGACATCCTGATCAACAACCTCGGGGTCTTCGGGGTCCAGGACGCCCTGGAGATCACCGACGACGAGTGGCGCCGTTACTTCGAGGTGAACGTCCTGGCGGCGATCCGTCTCACCCGCGCCTATCTGCCGGGGATGGTGGCGCGCTCCTGGGGGCGCGTCCAGTACATCGCCAGCGACTCCGCGATCGTCATCCCCGTGGAGATGATCCACTACGGCATGTCCAAGACCGCGCTCCTGGCCGTCTCGCGGGGCTTCGCCAAGAAGGCCGCGGGCAGCGGTGTCACCGTCAACTCCGTCATCGTCGGTCCCACCCACACCCGAGGCATGGAGGACTTCGTCTACGAACTCGTCGACAGGAACCTGCCCTGGGACGAGGCCCAGCGCGTCTTCATGCGGGAGCACTGCTCGGAGTCCCTGCTGCGGCGGTTGATCGAACCGGAGGAGGTCGCCAACATGGTCGTCTACCTCAGCTCACCACAGGCCTCCGCCACCACCGGCGGCGCGCTCCGCGTCGACGGGGGCTACGTCGACGCCATCCTCCCCTGACCGATGGCGCACCCCGGCGCGGCGCACGGTGGTCAAGGCTTCGTCGGCGAGCGCGGGGATAACCCGGCGGGGCGGACGGGTAGGGGTGCGCCGTGGACCGTGAAGAGACCACCTCGGGGCCGGGCGTGTCCGGCGTGCCGGCGTACTGAGCACGGCGAGCGATGCCCCCGCTCTTCCGGCGGGCCGCCGACCGGCTGATCGACGCCGCTCCGGACTGGCTGGTCGAGACGGTCCGGCCGGCACCCGCGGCGCTTCGATGGTGGCCGATGCTGCGCATGGCCGTGGCGGTGACCGTCCCGCTCCTCGGAGGGGCCGCCGCCGGGCACGTCACGGCCGGCCTGCTGCCCGCCATGGGCGCCATGAACGCCGGGACGGCCGACCGGGGCGGCCCGTACCGGGCCAGGATCATCCGGATGGGCGCGGCCGGCGCCGCCGGGGCGCTGGGATATCTCATCGGGGCCGCGGTCCGCGACCACGGCTGGTGGGTGGTGCCGGTCATGGTGGCCGTTTCCGTGCTGTCCGCACTGATCAGCACGAGTGGGGGCACGGGCTCGGCGGCCGGGCTGCAACTGCTGGTGATGACCGTGATCGCCGGCGGCATAGCGCTGCCGGGACCGCCCGGCCTGAACGCGCTGACGTTCCTGCTGGGCGTGCTGTGGGTGATCGCGCTGGGGGTCGCCGACTGGCCCCTCCACCCGCGCGCGCCGGAGGAGACCGCGGTGGCCGAGGTGTACCGGGCCCTCGGCCTGCTGTTCACCGATCGCGGCGCCGACGCCCTGGCCGCGTTCGACACCGTGCTCAGGAACGCCTACGACACTGTCCTCGGCGCCCGCTCCCCGGCGGTGGGGCTGGATCCCGGGCGCACCCGGCTGGTCGCCCTGCTGAACCAGGCCTCGCTGATCCGCAACGCATTGCTCTCGCTGTGCCACGAGGGGCGCGAGCCGCCCGAGGAATCGGCGTCCGCCGTCGGGGGCGTCGCCGCGTCGCTCACCGGCGGGCCCGCGCCGCGGGCGGTGTGCCACGAGGGCGACTCACCCGCCGTACGCGCCCTCTCCTCCGCCGTCCAGGGGGCGGTCGACCTGGCGTCCGGCGGCGACGTCGCGGCCGACCAACTGCCGTACGAACCGGTCGGCTACCGCTCCCGGCTCCGGGCCGTTCTGGAGAAGATGTGGTACGGCCGCCTCGTCCGGGTCTACACGGTCCGGCTCGCGCTCTGCATGGGCGTCGCCGCCGCGGTCAGCCGGCTCGGCTGGTTCGATCGGTCCTACTGGATGACACTGACCGTCGCGCTGGTGCTCAAGCCCGACTTCGGGTCGGTGTTCGCGCGCGCCGTGCAGCGCGCGCTCGGGACCGTCGCGGGTACGGTGATCGGCACCCTGGTCCTTCTCCTGGTGCCGTACGGCCCGCTGCTGCTGATCCCCATCGCGGTGTGCGCGGCGCTCCTGCCCTACGGCATGCAGCGCAACTGGGGTCTGATGTCGACCTTCCAGGCGCCGCTGGTTCTGTTCCTGGTGGACCTGTTGACCCGCGGGGGGCCGGAACTGGGCAGGACCCGGATCGTGGACACGCTGGTCGGATGCGTGATCGTCCTGCTGCTGGGGTACCTGCCGTGGCCCGGGAGCTGGGAGGCACCGGTCGGACCTCGGTTCGCCGACGCGGTGTCGGCCACCGCGAACTACCTCAGGTACGCCTTCGACCCCGAGTACCCCGGCAGGGCGCTGCTCCTCCGCAGGGTGTACGACGCCCTGGCCGACCTGCGGACTGTCTTCCAGCGGGCGATGACCGAGCCACCTGTGATCAGCAGACGCGTCACCACCTGGATGCCCGCGATGACCGCGCTGGAACGGGTGGCCGACGCGACCGCCGCCACCGTCGCGCGCACCGGGCGCGGCGCGCCGCCCCCGCCGCGGGCGGCGGTCCAGGCCCTGGCGGAGTCCCTGGAGGGCATCGCCAGGGACGTCCGCGCGGGGCGGAGACCCGGCGATTCCGGGGCCTGCGCCGACGAGACGCTGGAGCGGGTCGACTCCGCCGTACGCAGCCTGCGCGACACGGTGGCGGGAGACCGCTAGCGGCTGGAACGGCCTGGCGGACCCACTCCTGCGCGCGATGTCCGTGCTCATCGCGAATGATTGTCGCGGTCCGCGGGTGCTGCTTGAATCGGGATCGTGGTCCTCGACGAATTACGCGATCTTCTCAACCGCCATGCTCGGCCTGATCTGCGGACTTCCATCGAGGACATGCTGATCTTCAAGGCCGAACACCCCCAGCCGCCGACGCCGACGACCTACGGCAAGGTGCTTGCTGTGGTCGCGCAAGGAGTGAAACGGTTCGCGTTGGGCGACACGGTCTACGAGTACCGGGAGGGGCAGTATCTCGTCGCCTCGGTCGACCTGCCGGTGACCGCCCACTTCGCCAAAGCCAGCCCGGAGCTGCCGGGGCTCGGGGTCGGGCTGACCCTGCATCCGGCCACCGTCGCCGAGGTACTGCTGCAGGCGGCTCCCGGTGACCTCCCGGAGCTCGGTGACGACGCTCCGCCGGGCCTGGCCGTCAGCACCGCTTCGGCCGAACTCCTCGACGCCGTCGTCCGCCTGGTGCGCCTGCTCGACCGCCCCCAAGACATCGCCGTCCTCGCGCCCCTCATCAAACGAGAGATTCTCTGGCGGCTCATCACCAGCGACCAGGGCCCCGTCATCCGCCAGTTCGGCCTGCCTGACAGCAGCCTCAGCCACATCGCGCGCGCTGTTCAGTGGATCCGTGACCACTACGCACAGCCGTTCCGGGTCGAGGACGTGGCCAAGCTGGCGGGGATGAGCGTCTCCGCTTTCCACCGGAGCTTCCATGCAATCACCGCGATGAGCCCGATCCAGTTCCAGAAACAGATCCGGCTCCAGCAGGCGCGACTCCAGCTTGCGGCGGCTCCCGCCGACATCGCCGCTGTCGGCCGCCGCGTGGGCTACGACAGTCCGTCGCAGTTCAGCCGCGAGTACCGTCGCCAGTTCGGGGCATCCCCCAGCCAGGACGCCATGCGCCTGCGCGCCACGAGCTGAGTTCCGTAGTGGTCAGTCCTCCAGGACGCGGTCGAGACGGATCGGCAGCTGCCGCTGCCGGACCCCGGTGGCATGCCAGACAGCGTTGGCGATCGCAGCCGCAGTGCCGACGTTCCCGATCTCACCAGCACCTTTGACTCCCATGGGGAGGCCGGGTTCGTGGTCAGGCACGAATTCGGCTTCGATGTCGGGAACGTCGGCGTGTGCGGCGATGTGATAGCCGGCGAAGTCAGGGTTGACGTGCCGCCCCGAGACCGGGTCACGGACGCCCTCTTCGTGCAGAGCCATGGACAGCCCGCCGACCATTCCCCCGATGACCTGGCTGCGGGCCATGAGCGGGTTGATCACCCGGCCCACGGCGAACAGCCCGAGCAGCCGCCGCACGCGCACCTCACCGGTCGCCGGGTCGACGGTGACCTCGGCGAAGACGGCGCTGTAGGCGTGTCGTTCCCTGGATGGCAGCTCGCCGAGCAGGTGCGTCGTGTCGACCGTGACCGTCGCCGGCCGTTCCGGGCCGCGCATCTTCGCCGCGGCCTCGGTGATCGCCCACGCCCAGGACGCGGTCCCGCGGGACCCGCCCGCGCTCCACGCGGGGCCGAGGTCGCTGTCGGAGATCCGAAGCCCGATCTTCTCCACGCCGACCTCCAGCGCATCGGCGGCGATCGCGGTCAGCGCGGTGCGGGCGCCCGTGCCCAGGTCGGTGGCGGCGACGACCACGGTGAAGGTGCCGTCCGGCTCGGCCGTGATGGACGCCGTAGAGGGGAACGCCCCGGTGCTGAAGGAGGTGGCGGCCAGCCCGGTGCCGACGAGCAGGGATCCCTCCCGCCGCATCCGCGGCCGGTGGTCGCGATCTGCCCAGCCGAACCGGCGTGCGCCTTGGCGCAGGCACGCGACCAGATTCCGGCTGCTGAACGGCAGTCCGGACACGGGACCGACGACGGGCTCGTTGCGCAGCCTGAGCTCGAGCGGGTCCATCTCCAGGCGCTCCGCCAGCTCGTCCATGGCCGATTCGAGCGCGAACGAGCCGGGCGCCGCGCCGGGGGCACGCATGGAGTACGGCGGCAGGATGTCGAGCGGAACCGCCGTGAGCCGGGTGCGGATCGCGGGCGCCGCGTAGAGCGTCTTGGTGAGCTCGGTGCACCCCTCGATGTACTCCGCGAGCGGGGACAGCTCGAACGCGGCCACGTGGTCGATCGCCCGCAGGCGCCCATCGGCATCGGCTCCGATCCGGATCACCTGGTCCGTGGCCGGCCTCTGCGCGGTGGCCAGGAACACCTGGTCGCGGGTGAGCGTGACCCGCACGGGCCGCCCGAACCGCGTCGCGGCCATCACGGCCAGGATCAGCTGCGGCCCGCACATGCCCTTGGACCCGAAGCCTCCGCCGACATGCTCGACACGGATACGCACCCGCTCCGGAGGCAGGCAGAAGAGCGTGGCCAGGGTGACGGCGATCTGGTACGGCCCCTGGTTGGAGTCGACGGCCTGCAGGCGTTCTCCCTCCCACCAGGCGGTCGCCGAGTGCGGCTCCATGGCGCTGCAGTGCTCCTCGGGCGTGCCGTACCTCTCGTCGACCACTACCGCGGAGGCGGCCAGCTCGGCGTCCACATCGCCGACGTCCACGGGCCCGTCGAAGAGGGCCGATGCCGGACGGCCCGCCGGGTGGCCGAAGAAGAACTCCGTGTCATGCGGTTGCACGTCATAGACCACCGGCAGCGCCTGGGCGGCGGCACGGGCCTGTTCGGGCGTCTCGCCCACCACGAGGGCGATGGGGCGGCCCGCGTGCGGGATCACGTCATCCTGCAGGAGTCGCAGCCCTCCGTCCGGACCGAAGAAGTGCCCTGCTTCCGGGTTGAGCCGGGGCGCATTCCTGTGGTCGATCACGCCCAGCACGCCGGGCATGTCCTGAACGGCCGCGACGTCGATGTCGAGGACGCGCCCGCGGGTGATGGTGGAGACGACGACTGCGCCGAAGGCCAGGCCCGGCACCGGCTCGTCGGCGGAGTAGCGGGCGCCGCCGGTGACCTTGGCTCGGCCCTCGACGCGGGGCCGCGCGGCCCCGACGGCTCCCGCGGCCGTCGGGACCGAGGATTCAGCGTTCATGGGTGATCTCCTTCAGTACGGCGAAGCCGCCAGGTCGGTCAAGACGGCCACGATGAGATTGCGCGCCAGCGTCACCTTGTAGGCGTTGCCGGGCAACGGCTCGGCGGCGGCCAGCTCGGCTTCGGCGGCCGTCCGGAACCGGTCGGCGGTGGCGGGGCCGTCCAGCAGCAGGCTCTCGGCGGTCCTGGCGCGCCAGGGCCGCGACGCGACCCCGCCGAGGGCGATCCGCGAGCTGCGCACCACCCCGTCGCGGATGTCCAGGTCGGCGGCGATGGACACGGTCGCGAAGGCGTACGACGCGCGCTCGCGGACCTTCCGATACCGCGAGAGCGGCGAGATGGCGGACTCCGGGAGACGCACCGCGGTGATCAGGGCTCCGGGCGGCAACGCCGTCTCCCGCTCTGGCGTGTCGCCGATGGGCAGGTAGAACTCCTCCAGTGGGATGTCCCCGGCGCCGTCGAGGGTCTCGTAGCGCACGACCGCGTCGAACGCGGCCAGCGCGACCGCCATGTCCGACGGGTTCGTGGCCACGCAGTGCGGCGACCAGCTGAGGACGGCGTGGTTGTGGTGCGCGCCGGCGATCGCTGAGCATCCGCTGCCGGGGGCGCGTTTGTTGCACGGTTGCGAGGGGTCGGCGAAGTAGGAGCACCGGGTCCGCTGCAACAGGTTCCCTGCCACCGTGGCCATGTTGCGCAGCTGGCCTGACGCGCCCGCCAGCACTGCCTGGCTCAGCGCCGGATACCGGCGCCGCACCTCGGGGTGGGCGGCGAGATCGCTGTTGGTCGTCGTCGCACCGATCTCCAGCCCACCGCCGGGTACCTGCCGGATGCCGTCCAGCGGAAGGAAACGAACGTCCACCAGCCGGGTGGGGGACTCGACACCGGCTTTCATCAGGTCGACGAGGTTCGTGCCGCCGCCGAGGTAGCGGACGTCGTCGTTCCCGGCGACCAGTCTGAGCGCCTCACTGATCCCCGAGGCGCGCTGATAGGCGAACTCCTTCATCGGGCCTCCTCCAGGATCGCGCGCACGATCGACGGGTACGCGCCGCAGCGGCACAGGTTGCCACTCATCCGCTCGCGCACCTCTGCCGCGTCCAACGCCGGCGCCGGGCCGTCCGGGCAGAGATCGGCGGTGACCGCGCTGGGCCAGCCCGCCGCATGCTCGGCCAGCATCCCGACGGCCGAGCAGAGCTGCCCGGACGTGCAGTAACCGCACTGGAACCCGTCGAGCCGTACGAAAGCCTGCTGGATCGGCCGCAGCTCGCCGTCACCGGCGAGGCCTTCGACGGTTGTGACCTCGGCGCCCTCGGCGGCGACCGCAAGCGTCAGGCAGGACAGCACCCGCCTGCCGTCCAGTAGCACGGTGCAGGCGCCGCACTGGCCGTGGTCGCAGCCCTTCTTCGGCCCGGTGTGGCCGGTGTCCTCGCGCAACGCGTCGAGCAGCGTCCTGCGATTGTCGAGGCACAAACGATGTGTCGCGTCGTTGACGCGCAGCGAGATCACACTGCGGGTGTCGTTGGTCATGGTCTTCCTTCCTTCAGGCGCGGCATGCCCGGGCGCGTGAGGCCGGATGGCAGGGGGCTGGCGGCGCATGCGTCGCGGCCGGCCCGCTCGCGCGCGTACCGGGTGGTCTCGACGACGATCAGAGTGATCAGGAGGGTCACCAGTCCCGCCAGCCCAGCCAGCGGCGGCAGGACGACGGCAGCCGGCGTGGCCGCAAGGATGGCGCAGGCCGCCAGCAGCCGGGGGCGGCTCAGCGTGTGGTGCATGCGGCGCTCGAACAGCAGATGCCCGACGAGGTACAGCGTGAAGCCACCGAAGAGAGCGAGCGCGGAGAACACGCCCAGCGGCCGGCTGTCCCCGGCGTGTGCGAGCACGCCCTCCACACCCAGGGCGGTGAGCAGGATGCCGGCGATGAGAGGCAGGTGCCCGTAGGTGTAGGCCTCGACAGCCAGGCGCAGCCTCGTTTCGCCTCGTGCCCGTCCGAGCCGGTGCTCGGCCGCACGTGCCACCACCTCGAAGTACAGCCACCACAGGCACACCGCGACGGCGACGCCGAGGACGGCGGCGAGCAGCAGGGCCCCGCTCATGGGCCGGTCGGCGGCGCCGACGCCGATGGCCAGGAACGACTCGCCGATGGCCAGGATGACGAACAGGCCATGACGCTCGCTCAGGTGGGCCGGGCTGTGCAGCCGCCACTGGCCGTGCCTAGCCGTGAGGTAGATGCCGACCCAGTCCACCAGGAGGGCGACGGAGAACAGAAGCACCTGTGTCCAGCCCCCGAGCAGCGCCCCGGACACCAGCAGAACCGCGCTCGTCAGCATGGGCAGCCAGGTGATCGCGATCTGCCGTCGCAGCCCGGCGTCACCGGTCGCGGCCACCGCGAAGACCGCGAGGTGCACCCAGCGGACCAGCAGGCAGGCGCCCACCAGCACCACAGGACCGTTCAGGCCGCCCGGCTCGTCGTCCCATGCTTCGGGGATGGTCAGGCCGACGACGAACATCGCCGTCATCGCGACGGCCATTCCCGCCCGCGGCAGACCCTGGTCGGCTCGTGAGTGGTTGCCCAGCCAGGTGTAGCCGGACCAGGTGCCCCACAACAGTGCGAGCATCAGCAGCCCCCGGAGCACGCCGGGAGCGCTGTGCTGCTGGGCCATATAGCCGTTGAGCTGCGTTATCGCGAAGACGTAGACCAGGTCGAAGAACAACTCGAAGGGCGTCGCACGATGGTCCTCACCGGTGGAGCGAACGTTGTCGTGTCCACGTTTCACACCCATGGTCACCCCTCCAGGTCATGCGACGCGTGCGCGTCCATCGGGGACCAGCGGGCGCGCCTGTACCGAGGCCGAGTTCGACGACGAGCGGGTCACCGTCGCGTGGGATGGGCGAGGCGATCAAGTCGGCCAACGGCTCACCGCTCGGCGCGACAGCGCCGACGGTGAAGGGGGACCGGAGGAACTCTCGCAGGAACGCGGCACGGTTGACGGCGCTCATCGGTTGGCCCCTTGTGCTGGCTGAAGGGCCTCGTCCGGCGAGGCGGGGGTCAGGACGCGGGCGAGCCAGTCGTTGCGGGTACGGCGGGCGGTGGCGGAGATCCGGGCATGGGGGTAGAGCGCGTCGAATCCGTGGAAGCCGCCCGCCCAGACATGCAGCTCTGCCTGGCCGCCGGCCGCCCAGATCCTGGTTGCGTAGGTGACGTCCTCATCGCGGAAGACCTCTGCCGTGCCGGCGTCGATGTAGGTGGTCGGCAGGCCGGACAGGTCGCCGGCGGTCGCAGGTGAGACATAGATGGACACAGCCTGGTCGGCCAGGGGGCCGAGGACCGATCGCCATCCGAACTCGTTCATCTCGCGGGTCCAGACACCGGGGTCGCCGGAGAACTGGTGGCTGGAGACGGTGATGTTGCGATGGTCGAGCATGGGACAGATCAGCACCTGCGCGGCGATGGCGGGGGCGCCGCGGTCACGCGCCAGAAGGGCGAGCCCGGCAGCGAGACCACCGCCGGCGCTGGCCCCCGCGACGATGATGCGCCCCGGGTTGATACCGAGCTCGCCAGCGTGCTCGGCGATCCAGAGCAGGCCCTGGTAGCAGTCTTCGACCAAGGTCGAGCCGGTTGCCTCCGGTGCCAGCCGGTAGTCGACGGTGGCCACGACGGCGCCGAACAGTTCGAGCCATTCCAGCGGGATGTCGATGTTCGAGAACCGGTCACCCATGATCATTCCGCCACCGTGGATCCAGTAGACGCACGGCGCCGCCGCCGTGGAACGGCCGGGGGTGAAGATCGACAGGGGGATCTGGGCGCCGTCTTGGCCGGTCACCGTCACCTCGCGCCGGTCGATCGCGCGACCCTCGAGGTACGGCTCCACCGATGTCACGGACAGGTGGCGCATCTGGGCGAGCATCTCGGGGTCGAGCCGGGATACCAGGGGCATGTCCGCAAGAAGCTCCCGCAGTTCGGGATCGAGGTCGGGTCTGGCCAATGTCACGATGAACTCCTCCTGGTTCAGGTTCAGAAAGCGGCTTTGCCGCCGACCGGTACCGCGTCGGCGTATTCGGACTCGCCGGCGAGCAGCGACTGGAGGCGTGCGACCAACGCCTGCGCCTGCTGGGTGGCGAAGAACATTGCGTGCGCCTCCCGGCTGACCCACCCTTCCGTGACGTGCACGACGTCCCGGTTGCCGGACGAACGGCTGACCAGGAACACGACGCAGTCCTTGTTCGGTAGTGACGGTGCGTTGAGCAGAAGCTGGACCAGTTCGTCGCCCTTACCCGGCTGCGCCGTCATCGTCGCGTGAAATCCATGGCCGACAGACATGGGGACGACCTCCTCACTGTGGTGCGCTGTTCGCTTGTCTCACGCCCCACTTTCGGCGCCGCCCGGGCGGCCCCACATCAGTCACTCGACTCCGAGTTCACGGCCTTTCCCGGGGCAGGCGACCTACTTGCGGGTGGAGTCACGCCTCTGGAAAACGGCCTGTCCAGGGACCACCGCCCCTGGGCGATTAGGTCATATGACAGATGCCTCGGTGCGACTCTGTGTCTCACCATCGAGGGTGTGACGAGGCTTCCAAGCCCAGAGCAGCTGTCCAAGCGCGAGGTCCGGGACCGTGCCCTGTTCGATCTGGAGGACGGGCCGGTGACCCCGTCGAACCGTGCTGAGCTGACGGCTGTCGCACGTCTGCTCAACGTGCTGCTGGTGAGCCTGGTCGTCTCCTCGTTGCAGTACGAGCAGCATGCGCACCTCGTCCGCGCGCCGTCATACCGGCCGATCTCCGAGTTTCTCCACGCCTGCGCGGACCAGGACCGTGGTGGGGCCAGGCTGCTCGCGGCGCGGATCTGGCAGCTCGGCTTCGCCGCCGACTACGACCCGCAGCACCTGTCCGCCCGGTCGTGCGTCACCTTCCAGACCTTCCCCGACGGGGACCTCACGGGCATCGTTACGCAGGATCTCCTCACGGCGCGGATCCTCGTCCAGACCCTGCAGGAGGCGGTGCGCTGGGTCGGGAACAGCGATCCGACCACCCGGCAACTGCTGGAGCGGCTGCTCGAAGAGAAGGAGAGCCAGGCTGACGCGCTCAGCGCGCAGGCGGCCGCGACTCGTCGGGATGCGACGACAGCGCATCCCTGAGCCCCGCGCGGGAGGTGACGCCAAGCTTGGGGAAGATCCGGTACAGATGCGCGCCGACCGTTCGGTGCGACAGGTACAGGCGCTCGGCGATCTGCTTGTTGCTCAGACCGCTCGCCGCCAGCTGCGCGATCTGAGCCTCCTGCGCAGTCAGGGCGGTCGGACCACCCGACGGCACGTCAACCTGCCGGTGGCCGGCCGCGCTCAGCTCGCTCCGGGTGCGCGCCAGCCACGGCTCCGCGCCCATGGCGGCGAACCCGTCACAGGCGAGGAGCAGCTGCCGACGAGCCTCCGACGCCGATCGGCCACGGCGGAGCCTCTCGCCGAACGCGAGCCGTACCCGCGACGCGTCGAACAACCACCGCTCGCTCGCGGGACTGGCCAGCAGAGCCTCCAGCCGCGACATCGCCGCGTCGTCATCGAGAACGAGAGCCTCCGCGCCGGCCTGGATCAGCGCCATCCTGCTCGACAGCGAGGCCACGTCGGCAGCCCGCATCGCCTCTACGTGCGCCCTGGCCTCGACCGTGCGTCCGACTCGCACCGCCGCCTCGACCAGGTCGAACATGACCCAGGTGCAGTGCGGTGCATGCGAGGCCAGGACGCCGGGCGGGCTCATCGCGGCGGCGTGCCGGAAGGCGGCGTCGTAGTCGCCCCGGCCCAGCGCAGCCAGGGCGCGCGGATGGTGCGCGAACAGGGCCGCAGCCGACACACCGCGCGGCAGCGCCCAGTGCGTGATCTCGTCGGCCAGTGTGTACGCCTCGTCGAAACGGCCCCGGCCGGCGGCGATGATCGCCCTGTTGTACAGGAAATACCACTCGAAGAACGAGAAGCCGCTGGCGTCACAGACCCGATGCCCCTCCAGAGCGAGTTCCTCGGCCTCGTCCCACCGGCCGACGAGGTAGTCGTCCAGGCACAGGTGCATCAGGGCGCCGAGGTGCCGGCGGGGTGCTCCGCCGTTCCGCCCCTGCTGGACCAGGCGCCATGAGGACTCGCGGCAGTCGGCCAGGCGGTCCAGGTAGACCGATGCCGTACCAATCCGCATGATGCGCGTGGGATCCCCCTCGTCGGGGAGGGTGCGGAGGATTTCGTCGATCGCCGGCCGGGCCGAAGCCGCGGTGCGTACGGGGTCGGGGAACGTCTTGCTCGCCAGTGCGAGCACGTCGGGCGGCGATGGCCTCAGCCTGCGCAGCGCCCGGTAGAACGGTTCCCAGTACTCCGGATCGCTGCCGTACCAGCACAGCAGCAGCAAGGTGTGCATGGCTTCGATCAGGGCGGGGTTGTCGGCGCGGAATCCGTGGTCGCCGGTCTCGATGGCTCCCAGCAGGAGGCGGTGCGCGGTGTTCACATCGCCGTCTCCGTTGAGCATCAGGAAGGCGGCCGCGTTGGCGGCCAGCAGGGAACCCGCCGAGTCCGGGTCCGACCGGCGCGCATCCGTCAGGAGCGACTGGGCGTCCTCGACGGCGCCGCCGGCTTCGGCACCGATGTAGGCGGCCTCGGCGAGCCGCCGGCCACGGCTCGCGCTGGTCGAGCTGAGTTCGGCGGCGCGGATCAGAGCCGCGACCGCGGCGAAGGCGTCTCCGCGGAGCATGACGCGGTGCGCCGAGTCCTCCAGCAGCTGCGCCACCGTCTCATCCGGTCCGGTGGCAGCCGCCGCGAGGTGCCACGCGCGGCGTTCCTGGTCGACGTCCAACGCTCCGGCGAGAGCGAGGTGCGCGCTGCGTCGCTCCTCGTGGGTGGACACCGCCACGATCGCCGACCGGATCAGCGGGTGCCGGAACGCGATCCGCGCCGTGGCGTCGTCCACGCGTACCAACTGCGCCCGCTCGGCCGGGGCGAGGCCGGCCAGGCCGTGCCCGGCCCCCACGGCGGCCCTGAGCACCCTGATGTCGCCGTTGCCCTCGAACGTGGCCAGCAGTAGCAGCCTGCGGGTCGGCTCCGGCAGATCAGCCATCCGCGTGGCGAACATCGCCTGGAGCCTGTCGCTGAGCGGAACCACCTCAAGGTGGGTCACCGGGTGATACGCAGCACCCAGCAGCGTGGACGGCAGCTCAGTCAGCGCCAGCGGATTGCCTTGGGCGAGGTCGAGCAGCCGTCGCCGGACGCGCGGCGGCATCTCCGGGAAACCAGCGTCGACCAACCGCTCGGACGCCTCATGGTCCAGCGGCCGGACCGTCATCTCGGTCAGTCCCCGCGGATCCAGGAAGCTCGCCGCGCCCGTTCTGGCGGAGACCAGCAGCCCGGCCTGGGTACCCTCCAGACGGCGGGCGACGAAGCTCAAGACGACGGCGCTGGCCCGGTCGATCCAGTGCACATCGTCCACCAGAAGAGCGAGCGGCGCATCGGCGGCTACCGCCTTGACGAGCAAGAGCGTCGCGTTGCAGACCAGGAGCGCGTCCGTGGGCGCCCCCACACCGAAACCGAGCGCCACCGACAACGCCTCCCGCAGACCGGGCGGGAGGCGCTCGATGTCGGCGTTCAGCGGCAGAAGCAGCTGGTTGAGGCAGGAGTAACTGACTTCCGCCTCGAACTCCGACCCTGACGCTCGCAGAACCCGCATGTCCGCCGTGATGGCGAGCTCTGCCACGGCGGCCATGAGAGCGGATTTGCCCACCCCGGGCTCGCCCCAGAGCAACCGCGTGTCGCCGCGCTGCCGGGCGGCATCGAGAAAACCGGCGAGCTGGTCGAGCTCGGCACGGCGTCCGAAGAGTTCACCGCCGCCCACAGGCACCTCACAGCGTCGGCCATGTCCTACCTGCCCGACGCGACTCGCCGCACCACGACGGCTGTCGCATAAGGCGTCGCGAGCATATCCCGCGATGCGGCGGACATGGCGGCGTCATTGGTCTCCTTCGGCCGAGAAGGCAGAATCGGGCAACAGTTAGCGAGAATCGAACAAGCCAGAGACCTGGAAGCGCCAAGGCGCGTCTTGACCGTCGCGGCCGGCCCGGCCGGCGCCTGCGGCGCACGATGCGCCGCCCCAGAGAGGACGCGGCTCAGCTTGGCTGATCCGGTCCCGGGCCGTGCGTTATATGAACAGGCTCAGTCCATTGGGCGGCGTACCTGGAGAACAGTGGTCCGGCGATGGCGACGGTCGGCACGGCGATGAGCACGCCCAGGCCCAGCGCGATACCGAGATCGGCCTTGAGGGCGTCGATGGCGAACCAGCGGTCCCGGGTGGGGAGGGACGAGCTCGTGCATCACCGACAGGCCCGCGAGCGCGGCCGGGACAAGCCGGCCGGGGGAGGTCGTGGCGGGCTCGGCGAGCATGATCAGAACGGTGCTCACCTCGCCCTCCCGGCCTCGCCTGCGTCTCGGGGGCCACCGGGATCGGCGGGACCGGTGGGGTACGGGTCCGGTCGCGTCCGGGGGACGGCCGCCGCGGCGAGGTAGGCGTCCACGAGCTCGCCGACGGGCCTGGCGAAGTCGAGAACGATCCCGTGCTCGTCGGGCCCGAGGGGCTCCAGGGTCCTGAACTGCGAGTCGACCAGCGAGGCGGGCATGAAGTGCCCCGGACGGCCGGCGACCCTCCGGCGTACGGCGTCGATCTCGCCGTGCAGATGGACGAAGCTCACCGTCGGCGCGGATTCCCGCAGGATGTCGCGGTAGCTCCGCTTGAGCGCCGAGCAGCTCACCACCCCGCCGGTGGCGGCGTGGTCGGCGAGCCAGGCACCGATCGCGCGCAGCCACGGCAGCCGGTCGTCGTCGTCGAGGGGGATGCCCGCCGACATCTTGGCGATGTTGGCCTCGTTGTGGAAGTCGTCGGCGTCGGCGAACGGCACCCGTAACCGCCGGCTGAGGGCGGCGCCCACGGTGGTCTTGCCGGAGCCGGTCACGCCCATGACGACGAGTGGCGCGGTTCCGGGAGCCGGTGCGGCGGAATCCTCAGCGGGGTTCATTGAGAAGGGCCTCCCATGTCGCTCTGTGCGGCAGCCTGACGGGGTTGGTGATGACCGATCTGGGATCACGGTCGACAGGTGGTGCTTGAGATCGGGTGCGGGCATTGACGAAGGATCATGCGATGGCGGGCCGCCCCGGGGGCGACGACCGGACGAGTATGGGACTACACCGGAGCGTCCTCGATGAACTCGATTTTCCCGATCGTTTCAGGCGGCCGCCACACCGGTCAGGTGTCGAGGGCCGAGCCGGCCTCTGGGACGGGGGCCGGAGTGTGCGGCCGGTCGGCCGCTGAGAGAGGCAGGGGCGTCAGGGCTTGCGGGCGACGCCGCAGAACTGGGACACCTCATCGGGCTCGCCCCACGGGCTGTGTTCCGGACGCCATCTGGAGCAGGACACCACGCCGGGCTCCAGCAACTCCAGACCGTCGAAGAACGTGACGAGGTGGTCGCGGTCGCGGGCCACGATCGGGGTGCCGCCTCGCTCCATGAACTGCCGCATCGCCTCGTGCATGGCATCGCCGTGGACCTCGGCGGTGGCGTGCGCGATCACCAGGTGGCTGCCCGAGGGGACGGCGTCGACCAGGTCCCGTACGACCTGCCTGGCCTCGTCGTCGTCGGTGATGTGATGCAGGATCCCCAGCAGCATCAGCGCGACGGGTTCGGTGAGGTCGAGGGTCTTCTCGGCGGCCCGCAGGATGCGGTGGGGTTCGCGCAGGTCGGCGTCGATGTAGTTGGTGACCCCTTCGGGGGTGCTGATGAGCAGGGCGCGGGCGTGCACCAGGACCAGCGGGTCGTTGTCGACGTAGACGACCCGGGACTCCGGGGCGATCCGCTGCGCCACCTCGTGGGTGTTGTCGGCGGTGGGCAGGCCCGTGCCGATGTCGAGGAACTGGCGGATACCGGCGTCGGCGACGAGGTGGCGGACGCAGCGGCCCAGGAACGCCCGGTCGGCCCGGGCCGAGTCGACGATGCCGGGGATGAGCCCCTCGACCATGTCGCCGGCGTCGCGGTCGGCGGGATAGTTGTCTTTTCCACCCAGCCAGTAATTCCAGATGCGGGCCGAATGCGGCCGGTCGGCATCAAGTTCCACGGGCTGCCAGTCTGATTCGCGAGAGGTGCTCATGGGGGCCGGTTCCGTTCATGAGGTATTCGCACTGAATGGGATGGGATGTAGTGGATCACATCCACGACGGTCACGGCAAACCCCCTCGATGGGCAGGCCGGTGCCGGACTCGCTGCCGGCCCCTGCGGTGGTCCACGGCCTTCGGGGCGTGCAGAAGGCGGGGGCGGGTCGTCGCGAAACTCGCGTGCCCGGGATTTTCCGCGACAGTTCAGTGGTGTGAAGAGAGCTTCGGGATCTGCGTCTATGTAATATCGCTAATATCATGATAAATGCCCTGGGTGACTATCGGATTCTGGCAACGTTCCAGTAACGCTTCGCTGTCTTCCGCCTATTTTGGTGGCGAAAAGTTATATTGACGCTGACGGGGAAGGCGTGTGCTGCCGACTGGATCTCGGCGACCGGAATACGGTTGCCGGGAATCATGGAAGCGGATATGCAAACCGGCTTATCGCGCTTCATGGATATTGGCCGCGTTTGCCGTTTCTCGAATAGATTGCAGGGCTTCGTCCTGCCCTCACCCGCCAGGATTCCCAGCCGGGAGCCAGTGTGACGCCATCATCTGACAGACCACCGAATCCGCGGACAGCCGGGACCGTCCCGGTCCGCGGGTGGGCGGAGCCGCTTCGCGCGCTGAGAGCGGCGCTGGCGGTCGTGCTGTTGATGTCGCTGGTGACGGCCGTGCTGGGGGTGCCGACCGCGACCCGGGCCGAAACCACATCTCACCCGAGCGCGTCGGCCGCCGAAACCATCCCCGGCATCGGTGCGGTGCTCGGTACCGGGTTCAGCGTGCTTCCCGCTGACGGGCCGTGCGTGTTCGAAGACGACCGGCTGGACGGCGCGGACGGCCTTTCCGGCGCCGTGCCGGACGGAACGCGTGAACCGGCGCGGGACGCCGCCGTCACACTCCACCGCACCAAGCCGTCCCAGACGAGTCCGAAGACGGGCGGGGCCCGTGGTCCACCTGTGCGTACCGAGCACCTGTTCTCAGGCGCTCTCCGTACGCACCGCATCCGGCCGAGCGCGGCCGGAGTGGATCATCCCTGCCATCGTGAGGACCACGCTGATGCCCGAACGGCAAGACCCGAAGACCCATGACCGCTTACCGGCCGCGCGCCGGTTCACGTTCCAGAAATCGTTTCCGAAAGCGGATCTGAAATCCGGTTTCCTGGTTTTCCTTATCGCCCTCCCGCTCTGTCTGGGAATCGCGCTGGCCAGCGGGTTCCCGCCGGTCGCCGGTGTGTTGACGGCGATCATCGGGGGCGTCCTGGTCAGCCTGCTCGGCGGCGCCCCGCTGACCATCAAGGGCCCGGCCGCCGGCCTCATCGTGATCGCGCTGGGCGCGGTCCAGGAACTCGGCCAAGGCGACCTCGCCGCCGGATACCGGCGGGCGCTGGCCGTCGGCGTCGCCGCCGCGCTGATCCAGATCGTCTTCGCGCTGTGCCGGGTGGCCAGCGTCGGTGTGGCCATGTCCCCTTCGGTCGTGCACGGCATGCTCGCCGCGATCGGGGTCATCATCATCGCCAAGCAGACGCACGTCATGCTGGGGGTGAAACCCCATGGCGAGCGCCCCTTCGACCTGATCGCCGAGATTCCACACAGCCTCGCCCACGCCAACCCCCGCATCCTGCTGCTGGGCGCGGTGTCACTGGCGATCCTGTTCGGCCTGCCGCTGATCCGCGCCCGGTGGGCCCACATCGTGCCCGCCCCGCTGGTCGTGCTCGCCGTGACCGTGCCGGTCGGGTTGCTGTTCGACCTGCACAGCCCGCACGACTACCGCTTCATGGCCATGACCTACCACCTTGGCCCCGAGTATCTCGTCCGGCTCCCCGACACCCTGCTCGACGCCGTCGCCTTCCCCGACTTCTCCATGCTTCTCACGATGACCTCGCTGAAGTACGTGGTGATGTTCGCCCTGATCGGCACCATCGAGTCCACTCTCACGGTGCTCGCGGTCGACTCCATGGCACCGGGGAGGCGCCCCGCCGACCTCAACCGCGACCTGCTCGCCCTCGGCGGGGGCAATTTGGTGTCGTCCCTGGTCGGTGGCCTGCCGATGATCTCCGAGATCGTCCGGAGCAGGGCCAACATCGACGCCGGTGCCGTCTCGCGCCGGTCCAACTTCTTCCACGGAGCCTTCCTGCTGCTGTTCGTCAGCCTGGCCCCCGGGCTGCTCCAGATCATTCCCCTCGCCGTCCTGGCGGCCATGCTCGTCTACACCGGGACCCGGCTCGCCGCGCCCCGCGAGTTCCGCCACGCCAGGAGGGTCGGCCTCGACCAGCTGGCCCTGTTCCTGATCACAATGCTCGTCACGCTCGCCACCGACCTGCTCGTCGGCGTCGCGGCCGGGCTCGCCGCGAAGTTCGTCCTGCACCTGCTGCGCGGGGTGCCCGTCCCGGCCTTCTTCCACCCTCGCGCGCAGGCCGTCCGTACCGGTCAGGTGCTGCACGTCAGCATTCCCGGCGCCGCCATCTTCACGGCTCTGCTGCCCCTGCGGCGTACGGTGAGGCGCGCCGGCGGCGACGGTGAGGACATCACCGAGATCGTCATCGATCTCAAGGACGCCGCGGTGGTCGACCACACCTTCCTGGCCGGAACCGACGCGATGTCCAGGGAGTGGCCCGCGGCCACCCTCACCTTCCGAGGGCTCGACCGGCTGTGGCCCGTCTCGTCCCATCCGCATGCCACCAGGCGCAGGAGGCGGGCATGAACCACATCGGTATGGTCATGTACCCGGTCAGGGAGGACCGACGTGTCGCCGTGGCGGACATGGTGGCGCGAGCGGCGAGCCTGCTGCCCGGGCAGGCGCCGTTGCAGACGTTCGTCCACCACAACACCCTGCACGCCTTCGAACACCTGCCCTTCGAGAAGGCCGTCGTCCGCGCGGCGCGGCTGTTCGGCACCGAACCCTTCCAGAGCGAGGCGGCCTTCCACGGCCACCTGGGTTCGGGGCGGATCCAGCGCGGAGACCTCGACGCGGTCGTCGGGCCGGTGACCGGCGACGACATCCCGATCGTGCCGGGCGGCCCGACACGCCGCGAGTTCCACGCCCTACGGCTCCGGCACCTGCTCGACGTCCCCAGGGGCCCCGCGCTGCGCCGGCTGCTCCACGAGACGCCCCAGCTGTCCCGGTTCACCGTCCACATCGGCGAGCGGCGCCGCGCCGAGCTGCTACGACAGGCCCGGCGAGACCGGCGCGGGCCGGCGGTGCCCGGATCGGGCGCGCGGGCACCGGTGGAGCAGCTGCTCGAACGACTCTGGAACCGGCTGAAACGGGTGGCGCCACCCCCGAGAGAGGCCGGACGGCCGTCGCCGCGCCCGCGTGACCGGATCCTCGCCGTCACCGGAGCGGACCCCGACGAACTCGTCCACCCGCTGATGATCCGGCTCTGCGCGGCGTTTCTGGACCAGGGGGTCGCCTACTGGCCGATGCCGGAACGAGAACGGGGCTTTCTCGGCGCCTTCCGGCGGCTTTACGGCCGGGGCGGGGGCCCGCCCGACCGGTTCCTTCGCGGACTGGCCGCCGAGCTGAGGCGGCAGGAGGCGGAGTCCTGGACGGCCGAGCGGACCGTCGCGTGGGCCCTTGGCGAACTGGCGGTGCCCGAACGGGACTGGGCGGCCGTGATCCAGGCCACCCTGCTGTCGCTGCGCGGCTGGGCGGGCATGACGCGCCAGTTCGAGCACCGGCCCGACCGCTCGCCGGTCGAGGCGCGTCCCGCACGGCTGGTCGACCACCTGGCCGTGCAGCTCATCCTCGACGCGTACGCGGCCCGCCACGTGGTGGCCGAGCGCCTCGGCGGTCGCGCCGCGCTCACCGACGTCGATCGGCCTCCCCGGCTCGCTCCGGAGCCCGACCTGGAACTGGTGTACGAGGCGTTCGTCCTGGCCCAGATCATGCCGGTCGACACCGCGGTGTTCGCCGACGCCGGGCATGCGGCGGCCTGGCTGGCGGAGGTCAGGTCCTTCGACGGGATCGAGCGGCGCCGCCTGCTGCACCTCGCCTACGAGCGGCGCCATCGGATCGGGGTGCTCGACGCGCTCGCCGCGCACCACGCGCTCGCCGCGACGAGAAGGTCACCCCGTCCCGTGTTCCAGGCCGTGTTCTGCATAGACGAGCGAGAGGAGTCGCTGCGACGGCACCTGGAGGAGCACTTCCCGCGGGCCGAGACCTTCGGCTACGCCGGTTTCTTCGGAGTCGCCATGATCTACCGGGGGCTGGAGGACGTGCGTCCGCGCCCTCTCTGCCCGGTCGGTGTCACGCCCCGGCATCTGGTCGTGGAGGAGCCGGTCGGCGGGACGTGGCCCCCTCGGCGCGAGAGCTCACGCCGTCGCCGGGGCGCCTGGGGACGGCTGATCGCGGTGGGGAACAGGACCCTGGTGCGCGGTGGCGCGCTCGCGCTGGTGGGTGGACTCGCCCACCTGTTCGGCCTGTTCGGCCGCTGCCTTCTCCCTCGCCTGTCCCACAGCTGGTCCCGGCGGCTCGGGGCCGGCGCGGCTGCCGGGCCCGTCACCCGGCTGGCCGTCGAACGGGTCCTCACGGGCACGAGCGGTGACGGCCCGCTCAGGGGTTACTCCGTATCGGAGATGGCCGACGTGGTGTCGGCGGTCCTGCGGACCACCGGGCTCGGCCGGGCTCTGTGCCCCGTGGTGCTGGTCGTCGGGCACGGCTCGTCCAGCCTCAACAACCCGCACGAGTCCGCGCACGACTGCGGCGCCACCGGTGGCGGGCGTGGCGGTCCGAACGCGCGCGCGTTCGCCGCGATGGCCAACCACCCGGGGGTGCGCGCGAACCTCCGCGATCGGGGGATCCACCTGCCGGAGGGCACCTGGTTCGTGGGCGCGTACCACGACACCTGCGACGACTCGATGACCTACTACGACGAGGACCTGGTGCCCGAGCGGTGCCGCGCGGAGGTCGGCAGGGCTCAGCAGGCCGTGGCCGCCGCGTGTGTCCTGGCCGCGCACGAGCGGTCCCGCCGTTTCGAGTCCGCGCCCGCGGACCTCTCGCCCGGTGACGCGCCGGTCCACGTCGGGACCCGCGCCGTGGACCTCGGGCAACCCCGGCCCGAGTACGGGCACGCCACGAACGCGGTGTGCGTGGTGGGGCGGCGCTCGCGGACCCGCGGGCTCTTCCTTGACCGGCGGGCCTTCCTCGTCTCCTACGACCCGGACGGTGATCCCTCGGGGGAACTCCTGGCGGGCCTGCTCCTCGCGGCGGGGCCGGTCTGCGCCGGCATCAACCTGGAGTACTACTTCAGCCACGTCGACCCCGTCGGCTACGGCTGCGGGACGAAGCTTCCGCACAACATCACGGGCCTGCTCGGCGTGATGGACGGGCACGCCTCGGATCTGCGGACCGGGCTTCCCTGGCAGATGGTCGAGATTCACGAGCCGGTACGCCTGCTGCTGGTCGTCGAGGCCGAGCCGGAGCGCCTGGCGGCGATCCTGCGCGCCCATCCCGGCCTGAACCGGCTCGTCGCGAACGGCTGGATCCGGCTCGTGGCGTGGAGCCCGGACTCCGGCGCGATGCGCGTGTTCCGCCACGGCGCCTTCGTGCCCCACATTCCGGAGACCACCGCGTTCCCCGTGGTGGACCGCTCCGCGCGGTTCTACGCGGGCGAGCGCGGCCATCTGGGCTGCGCCCACGCGATGGCCGCCTTCGAGGCGGAACCCCCCGAGGCCTGCGACGTGTTCGACCCGATCGGTGCCCCTGTCGTCGGGCACGAGCCGGCGGGTCACGGGCAGCGGACCCGGGAGCCGCGGTGAGCCTCGCGATACACCGGTGTCTGCTGATCGCGATCGCCGGGCTGCCCCTCGGCGCGTTCCTGCTCCTGGCCGCACTCGCCTGGTGGGGCCGGGTACGCGCTGAGCGGACCGTCTCAACGATCGTCACCGTGGCCTTCGGGCTCGCGACGGTGTCAGCGCTCGTGCTCGCCGTCACCGTGACGCGCGGCGACCGTGCCCTGACGGTGCCGGTGACGATGCCGGCGGGCGCCTGGTTCGGCGGCGGAGAGTACGGGTTCCACCTGCTGCTCGTGGGTGACCGGCTCTCGCTTCCCTTCGCCGCCCTCACGGCGCTCCTGGTGGGTCTCATCGGTGTCTTCTCGCAGCGGTACCTGCACAGGGAGCCGGGATACCTGCGGTTCTACCTGCTTCTCGCCCTGTTCGGGGTCGGCGTCGAGACCGTCGCCCTGTCGGGCGCGCTTGAGCTCGCCTTCGCGGGCTGGGAACTCGCGGGGCTGGCCTCGGCGCTGCTGATCGCCTTCTTCCACGAGCGGAAAAGGCCGGTGGAACACGCCCTGCGTGCGTTCCTGACCTACCGGGCGTGCGATGTGGGGCTGCCGGCCGCCGTCGTGTGGCTGCACCACACCACCGGCGTGTCCACGGTCACCGGCGTCCTGCGCGACGGAGGGTGGGCGGGTTTCGAGGCGCCCGCGACCACTCAGGACGCGGCCCTGATCGGGATCCTGCTGCTGTGGGCGGCGATGGGGAAGGCCGCGCAGGTGCCCCTCGGGGGATGGCTGCCCCGCGCCATGGAGGGGCCGACGCCGTCGAGCGCCATCTGCTACGGAGCGGTCTCCGTCAGCATGGGCCCGTACCTGCTGCTGCGCACCGAGTCCGTGTGGGCGGGGGCGACGGCGGCGCGGATCGCGGTGGTCGCCGTCGGCGCGCTGACCGCCGTCCACGTCACCCTGTCCGGACGTGTCCAGACGGACATCAAGAGCGCGCTGGCCTACGCCTCGATGACCCAGATCGGAATGATCATGGTCGAGGTCGGACTGGGGCTGCGCTACCTCGCGCTGGCACACCTGGTCGCGCACGCCGTGTCGCGCAGCGCCCAGATCCTGCGCTCGCCCAGCCTGATCCACGACCATCACCACCTGGAGCGGATGACGAACGGGCCGCTACCGCGTACCGGAAAGCACCTGGAGCGCCTGATTCCCCGGGCGGCGCAGGCATGGCTGTACCGGTACGCGCTGGAAAGGGGCTACTTCGACGCCTGGCTGCGGGACTACGCGGTGGGCGGGTTCGTGCGACTGGTCCGGCGGGCCGACTCGCTGGACGATCGCTGGGCGCGGTGGCTGAGCTGTGGCCGAGGGGAGCGGAAGTCATGATCGCACTGGTTCCGCTGCTGGTGGCGGCCGTTCTCCTGGCCGCGTCCTGCGCCGTCGCCAGGACCGTTGACCGGCGGCGCGCGCGCCACGTCGCGGTGGTCTGCGCCACCGCCGCCGCCTCCGTCGCGACGCTGTCCGCCGCGCCGCCCCTGGCGGGCCTGCTCGCCCCGCTCACCGGAGGTCACCTGTGGGGCCTGCTCGTGGCGGTCGTGCCGGACGGTGCCGCCAGGTTCGCGGGCATCCTGACCTGCCTGGCCGGCCTGCTGGTGGTCGCGATGAGCCCGCTCGCCGAACACCCGCCGGCGACCCTGGCCCGGATACTGCGCCTGCTGGCCGCCTCGTCGGGTTTCGGGGCCGTGGGGCAGGGCGGGGCGACGGTCGCGCTGTGGGCGCTCTCGGCCTGGCTGGTCTGGGCCGAACTGCGCCGGTGCGACGACGGGCTCGCCCGCCTGTTCGCCGCCTACCACGTGCCCGGCGTGCTGCTCCTCGGCGCGGGCACCGCGCTGGCGGCGACCGGCCACGAGGAGGCGGGGGCGATACTTGTCGCCCTCGCGCTCGTGATCAGGCTCGCCCTGGTGCCCGCGCACGGCTGGTACCCCAGGTTTGTCGAGCGGGCTCCGATGGGGGTGGTGGTCGCGTTCGGCATCGCACCGCTCGGCATGCTCACCCGGCTCGACCTGCTCTCCGCGTTCCCCGCGCAGGAGGTCGCCTCGCTCGGTGTCCTGACCGCCGTCGCGGCCGCGGTGCTCGCGGTGGTGCAGGACAGGGCGAGGCGGGCGCTGGCCTTCCTCATGATGAGCCAGGGCGGGCTGGTCGTGTTCGGGCTCGGCGGCGATTCACCGATCGCGGTGTCCGGGGCGCTGCTGACCTGGCAGGCGTCGGCCCTGGCCCTGCCGGGATTCGCGATGTCCCTCGCCGCGCTGGAGGCTCGGCGGGGACCGCTGTCACTGGCGACCCCCGATGGGAACTTCGCCAGGACCCCGCGCCTGGCCGTCGCGTTCCTGCTGTGCGGCCTCGCGGGCGTCGGTTTCCCGCCGTCCCTCGGATTCGCCGGTGATCACCTGCTGGTCCACGGTTCGGTCACCGGTTTCCCGCCGGCCTGGCCCGTGCTGCTCGGTGTCGTCGGCGTCAACGGGATGACGGTGATGAAATGCTTTCTCACCCTCTTCGCGGGCAGCCGCGCCCACTACGGCGAACGCGACCTCGTCCCGCTCGAGGCCTATGCCCTCACGATCGTCATCGGTACGCTCCTGATCGGCGCGGCCTTCCCGGTGACGCCGGGATCCGCGTGGTTCGGTGGCTCGTAAAGCGCGGCGGGGGGCCGTTCCCCGGTAAGAGGGCCGGTCGTCGGGTACTGCCGGCGGAGGTGGAATCAGCTCCAGGGAAGCGCGCCGCGCTCGGCCCAGTAGCTCTCCGGGGTTTCCGCCAGTCCGGCGAGCCGCTCGTCGAGCTCATGGTCCCAGCCGGTCTCGACCGCGCCGAGGTTGTCGCGCAGTTGCCCGGCCGAGACCGCGCCGCTCAGCACCACCCCGGCCCACGGCCGTGCCAGTACGGCGGCCAGCGCGAGCGCGTCCGGTGTGGTGTCCCGCTCGCGCGCGGCGGCCAGGAGTGCGGCGGGTGCCGCCTGGGCGGTCAGCCGGCCGTTCGCCACGCCCTCCTTGACGATCACGCCCAGCCCCGCCTCGTGCGCCCGCGCGAGTGCCTCACCGGCCGAGCGCTCCAGCAGGTTCCACGTCGACTGCACCGTGTCGAACAGCCCGGCTCCGATCGCCCGATCGATCGTGTCCGCCTGGCGCGGCCCGCTCGTCGACAGACCGATCGCCACTCCCTCGGCCCGCAGCGCGCGCAGCCGGTCGAGCACGTCCTCGTCGTCGAGCACGCCGCTCTCCACGGTCGCCGAGTGGATCTGGTAGAGCGACAGGTGCTCGCCGAGCAGCGCGCGTGTCTGCTCCAACTGGACGCGCAGCCGGTCGGCGGTGAGTTCCTTCACCTCGTGCCGCTCGGCGTCCAGACGCCAGTCGCCGACGTAGGCGTATCCCCACTTCGAACCGATCGTGACCGCTCCCGGGGCGATCCCGCGCTCGCGCAGCCAGCCGGCGAGGAACTCCTCCGCCCGCCCGTACGAGCGCGCCGTGTCGAGGTAGCGCACCCCCGCCGCCCAGGCGGCGTCGAGTACGGCCCAGGTGCGTGACCGCATCACGGCGATGTCGCGGTCGTCGCCGAGGTCCTCGGCGCGGCCGAGTGTGATGTAGGCGGGACGGCCGAGTGCGGCCAGGCCGAGACCGACAGGTGTCACGGTCAGACCGGTCTGGCCCAGAGGGCGTCGGACCAGCGAGTTCATGACCGCCAATATATCGGCCGCCAGATCCGGGGGCGTCGCGTGAGGTGCCGCCAGGCCACTGGCTATACACCGAAATATCTGTATATGCAATTCCCGATAGCCGACGGGTGTCGTTTGTTGCCGGATTTGTGGCCGATATCTGCAATATTAGGTTTTTTCGCCTGACTTCCTTTAGTTCAAGCAATTTCTGGACTTATGGCGTTCTGGGATTGAAAGTAGAAAGCAGCGTGGTCGGAAGGGATATGGAGATGTTCCGGCTGGAACGACCTTGGAGGGCGTATGGGGAAGTGGCGGGTCGCGATCGTCGCGGTGCTGGTGCTGTTCGTCCTGGGAGCGGCCGCGCCGCCCCAGGCACCGGCGGGGAAGTCGTACGAGGTGTGGCTGGTCGACCAGTCCAACACCGACGGGCTCTCCTACGGCGGCGCGGTCAACGTGTACTCCGGAGCCGAGGTCACCCACCGGCTGTCGGCCGCGCGGCCCGTCCACGTCATAGACCTGAGCGGTGCGACCTCGTCCCTCTGCCTGGCGAGCACCGGCAGCGTCCCCGTACGTCCCCACATGATTGTTTTCAACAAGGCCGACACCCACGCCGCGCTCGCCTTCGTCGCCAGCGGTCACGTGGTCGTCTTCGACGCCGCCGCCCGGCAGCCGCTCGCCTGCTTCCTCACCGAGGCCGGGGCGGGAGGGGTCCGGCAGGCCCATGCCCTCTGGCCCACCGAGGACGACAAGTACCTCGTCGTCTCCAACCAGAACGGCAAGAAGCTGGAGCGCATCAGCACCGACTACGCGTCCGGCGCCTTCGTCCAGCAGCCGGCCGCGACGGTCGACCTGGCCGGATGCACCACCCCGAACGGGATACCGTGCCAGGCACCCCAGCTCCGCCCGGACAACGCGCCGATCTGCCCGTTCATCGCCTCGGACAACGGCCCGGTCTTCGTCAGTCTCCGGGGCGGCGGGATGCTCGTGGTCGACTGGCGCACGACGCCGATGTCGATCGTGGGGGAGTACGACGCGAGCAGGATCCCCGCGAACGGCTGCGGGTTCATCGAGGCCAAGGGGAAGGTCTTCGGGAACGGAGGCGGTGGCACGCCCAACCACCTCGACCAGTTCAGCGTCTTCCGGCTGCCGATGAGCGGCTACTCACCGGCCAACCCGCCGAACACCCCGGCGGTCCAGTCGCTCTTCAACGACGACTCGCCCGACCGCGACGCGCACGGCGTCCTCGCCTCCGACGAGGAGCGCTACGTCTGGGCCGGTGACCGCGCCGCCAATGTCGCCGAGGTCTTCGACGGGGCGACCGGCGCCCATGTCGGCACCGTCGACCTCGTCTCCCGGTTCAGCGCGGACCCGACGGTCGACCTCTTCGCCGTCTCGCCCGACCACGACTGGGCCTTCGCCTCGACGCGAGGGCCGATCCCGCTCTCCGGCGACCCGCACTCCTCCCACGGAACCGACCCGGGAATGCTGATCGTCAAGCTGACCGGAAACGGTAAGAAAGGCGTGGTCAAGGGCCTGATCCCGATCTCCAATGTGGACGCCGGCGGCCTCCAGCGCGCCGACGCCCACGGCATCCGCGTGCGGCGTACGGGCCCCGTCCGGGCGGCAGCTGAATCGGCACCGTAAAGCAGAATCACTATAAATATAAATAATTAACACTTCTTTGCTTGTTGGTGATAATTCCATTCTTTAGTCTGATATGTCGCTATGTGTTCTTGGCAGGGCGGCTGCTCAGGGCGTGCCCGCGTGGTGACCGCGGGGGTTCGGTCTCCGGGAGTGAGGCGGTGCCGGGACTCTCCGCCGCGCACCGGCCACGTGGCCACGCCGGACGCGGTGGTCAGCGGACCGCCGGCCGCTCCGCCTCCTCCTTGGGGACGTCGTACGAGGCCGCGCAGAAGGTGCACTGCATCCCGTACCTCGTCCGCACCGGGAACAGCGGGACGAAGAACAGGCTGAACTTGGTCACCCGCCGCGAGAGCACCTGCGCCGCCGCGTTGCCGCAGTTGCGGCAGACCAGGGTCAGCACCCCGAGCCGGTGGACCACCGTGCGCAAACCGAAGATAAGCATCTCTCACACCTACCCTGTCCCGGCCGGTCAAGCGCGAGGGGACCCCCGCTACCCCTTGTCGGCCCCCTCGTTGGCGCCGCGGATGAAGTAACGCTGGAAGATCACGAAGATGATCGCGACCGGGATGGTGGCCAGCACCGCCGCGCCGAGTTTGAGCGGATACTGGGTGCCGACCCCGAGGGAGCCGCTGACCAGGTCGGCCAGGCCGCGCGGCAGTGTGAAGAGGCTGGGATCCTGGACGGCCACCAGGGTGTGCGGGAACTCGTTCCAGCTGCTCTGGAAGGAGATGATCGTCAGGGTGATGACGGCGGGGCGCCCCATCGGCAGCACCACCGACCAGAAGATGCGGAAACGGCCGGCCCCGTCGATCCGCGCGGCCTCCTCCACGCTCACCGGGATCGACTCGAAGAACTGCTTCATGATGAACACGCCGGCCGCGTCCGCGATCACCGGCAGGATCAGCGCGGTGTAGCTGTCGTAGATGCCGAACTGGTTCAGCACGAGGAACTTCGGGATGAACAGCACCACCCCCGGAACCGCGATGATCGCGACGATCGCCGAGAAGAGCGCCTGTCGCCCGCGGAAGCGCAGCCGGGCGAGCGCGTACCCGGCCAGGGAGTCGAGGAACACCCGGCCGACGGTGATGACGACGGTCACCAGCACCGAGTTGCCCAGCCACAGCGGCATGCCGGTGTCGGCGAACACGCGCTCGAAGCCGGCCAGCGTCACCGGGTCGGGGATCGGCGAGAGCGGGCTGGCCGAGGCGTCGGGCGCGGTCTTGAACGAGTTGGCGACCTGGATGACGAACGGGTAGAGGAAGACCAGCGAGAAGAAGACCAGGACGGCGTACCCGCCGAAGGTGGAGACCAGCGAGCGGATCCCGCCCGGCCGCTCCGGGCGGACGGGGACGAGGCGATTCTCGGCCGCGGACATCATGCCCTCCTCTGGCGCGGCGTGCGGCGTTTCGCGTTCCCGCGGTCCTTGTCGCGCATGACCCATCGCTGGAACGCCGCCAGCACCACGATGAGCACGAACAGGATGAACGAGATGGCCGCGCCGGAGCCGTAGTCCAGCTCCTTGAAGGCCGTCTGGTACGACAGGAAGGCCGGGGTCAGGGTGGTTTTCGCGGGTTTGCCCTGGCTCATCACGTACACCTGGTCGAAGACCTGCCAGGTGGCGATCAGGCCGAGGGTCAGCACGAGGAACAGGGTGGGCTTGAGCATCGGCAGCGTCACGTAACGCAGGCGCTGGCGGAGGGTGGCGCCGTCCAGCATGCTCGCCTCCTCCAGGGTCACCGGGATGTCCTGGAGCGCGGCGAGGAACATCAGCATGAACGTTCCCGAGGTGGTCCAGACGACCAGGATGATGATCGTGCACATGGCCACGCTGGGGCCGGACAGCCAGTCCCACCACGACAGCCCGAACGGGCCGCCGCCGGTCAGCGCCTCGGGGGGCGCCTCGGGATCGACCAGGCCGACGGAGCCCAGTAGCAGGTGCAGCACGCCCCGCGCGTCCGAGAACCACGGGGGCCCGTCGACGCCGACGAGCGCGAGCAGCCTGTTGACCGCGCCGGAGTTGCTGAAGATGAACAGGAACAGGACGCTGATCGCCACCGAGCTGGTCACCGACGGGAAGAAGAACGCGGTGCGGAAGAAGCTCTTGCCCTTGAGGATCCGGCGGTTGACGATCAGCGCCAGGCCGAGCGCCAGGACCGTCTGGGCGGGCACCACGATCAGCACGTAGTAGAAGTTGTTGCGCAGGCTCGTCATGAAGTTCAGGCGGCCCAGGTCGTCCTGGGTGAACAGGTCGGTGTAGTTGTCCACGCCGACGAACGGCACCTGCGCGCGGAACGGGCTGCCCTGCCCGTTCCAGTCGGTGAAACTCACCCACAGTGCCATCAGGATCGGCAGCAGCATGAACAGGGTGAGGATCACCACCACCGGCGCCACGAAGAGCCAGCCCGCGATGTTCTCCCTGGCCCTGTCGCCAAGGCGGCGCCGCCACCTGCCGAATGGATGAGAACACGATCACCCGCCTTGATGTCGCAGAGGTGGTGCAGCGCGTAGTAGGCGGTGAGGTAGGCGGTAGGAAG
>NZ_JBSFWD010000037.1:0-100470 GCF_053592655.1 Streptosporangium sp. NPDC002607 | reverse complement strand
CCCGCGTCACGGGCACGCGGGATCCGCCACGGCGGGCCGGGTGGAGGAATCAGGCGAGGTTCAGCTGCCAGGAGACGCCGAAGCGGTCGTTGGTCCAGCCGAAGCGCTTGCTGAAGCCGTAGGAGCCGAGCGGCATCAGCGGCTCGCCGTTCTCCGACAGCGCCGCGTACAGGCGCTCGATCTCCGCCTCCGACTCGCACTGCACGTACAGCGAGACCGACGGGGTGAAGGTGAACGCGTGCGACACGTTGCTGTCGATGGCCATGTACTCCTGTCCCGCCAGCGTGAACGTGGCGTGCTGCACACTGCCCTCCGCGCCGGGCCCCTCGGGGCCGTAGCGGGCAATGGCCAGGATCTCCGCGTCGTCGAACAGCGACATGTAGAACGTCATTGCTTCTTCTGCCGCGCCCTCGAACATCAAGAAAGTAGTGATTTTTTGTGACATCGGGTGGACTCCTAGCGAGGTGCGTTAAAGGTGATGATGTTCCTGGCGATGGGAACGGCCTGCTCGTCAGCGGCCCCGACTCCGGACCGGATCGCCAGGAACGTCGACGTGCGCACGTGAAGACTATTTCAGTTTCACCTTATATAAGTCAAACTCGATATAGTGGCGGGATCGCCACCCAGAGGCGGGCAGCTGACGAGACGTCGGCGTGGAAACCGGATCCGCCTTCCAGCTGGGCACCTCCGGGCCGGTGAGCACTCCGGGCGAGGTCCGTCTGTTTCCCGCCCCGCGCCCTGGAGCACCCACAGCACGTCACTCCGACGATCCGGGCTGCTGGAGCCTGCCGTAGCGCTACGGCCACCGGCCCCGACCGTTTCACGGCCCCTTTGGGGTGCTTCGCATCGGCGCCGGCCGCTCAGCTCTCCGAGGATGCTACCTCTGCGGCCAACCACGCTCGGAACGTTCACGGTCATGCTTCAGAGCAAGGCGTACGGCGAAGTAGATGACCAGGAACTGAACGAGAGCGCCAAGCAGCATGAAGAGCACGCTCACGCCCGTGGCGCCGAAATTCATGATCTCTCCCTCATCGCCGTGTGATCAGCCTGCCCGCCCTGGCCCACGCTGTCCACCGTCGATCCCACGACAGGCGCTGTCTTCAAGCCAGTGATGCGGCGCCGAAGCCGGCACCACCCTCATGCGGGCTGATCTCCGTACGGGGTCGGGGGCGATCGACGAGCCATGCCTCGTTCCCCAGTACGGCTTACCAGGTAGCAGGACCGCGCCGACGCATCCCAAGCGTGCCCGTCAGGAGGGTCACCATGGGGAATCACGGGCAAGGTGAAACCGCCCCCGACCTGGAACGCGGCAGCCCGAGGGGCGAGTGCCGAGATCTTCAAAGGATTCAGTCGTCGCCGGATGTCGAAGCTGGAGAAAGTTCACGCCGAAGAGGACGTCCGGTGATTCCGAGATCTCGCCTCGCAGATTCCATTACGAGATATCGGGCCTGCCGCTTCACACTTGGATCAGTAATGCGATCAGGGCTTCTCAGGCCGACATGCAGAGCGTACGTGTAGTCATGTGCGCTCTGAGCCAATTCAGGCGAACAGACGAGTTCAACATTTTTCTTGGCCAGCCACAACTGATGGAGGCTTTCCTTCGAGTCCACTTCACCTGGTGAATCCTTAGATTCAGCGTGTTCGTCCAGGGCCATCTCGATCCGCTGAGCCACATCGAGAAAAGAAAGGATGGCGACTTTCCGTTCAGTACGCATAACGACAAGCCGGTCGTGTTCCAGACGCTTCCTATCAACACGTGTGGCCAGGTGCTGACCTAGGAGAGTTCCGCCTGTCCCCAGTAACACGCCGAGCAGGGGCAGAACAGTTGTACTGAGCGTCTCCCAATTCATACACCGAATGATCCAGGAGCGATGGTGTCTTGTATAGAGCGGGACATCGACCCCTTCCCTATGCCTCGATCCCATTGCCACACGAGTACTACTCTCACGATTGCCCGACCATGGTTGGCCGTCGGACGTGGTCGAGGGCGATCGACGGTCTGCGGCTTCGTTCCTCGACCTCGGCCCACCGAGCAGCGTGGCCGGCCCTAACGGCAAGGCTGCAGCGAGCAGGCAGGATTTCAAGATCCGGACTATGCGCGGATCGCCTCCCCTGGACGGGACCGGGGCAGCGTCCAAAGCACCAGGTCAGAGCGCCACGAAAGCCAATAAGCGCCGTCCACTTCCAATCCGATGATCACAGGTGAATCCTGCAAGGCTAAGGACCACTTTGGTCGGCCAACAGAAAAGGGGAGCGCCGGTGAGCTGCGCAACACCGACGGATTACGCCTGGTTCATCGAGGAGTACGAGAAGGACAGCGACCTGATCGGAGTGACGTTCGTGCGGGGCCTGCCCCCTGAGGAGGCACTACACCGGATCGGCGCCACCCCCGGTGACATCTCCCGCGAATGGGGCATCGCCGCCTACGCGGCAGACGGAGGAGCGGTCCTGATCGACTACCACTGCCAGGATCTCCCGGAGGCGCTCTCCCATGAGACGCAGACGGCGAGGCTCATCACCGGCATCACCATGGACGAGCACTTCGTCTACTCGGTCGACGAGGTGGTGACCACACGGTTCGAGCCGTTCTTTCCCAGCGAGCGGAACGGCAGCGATCCGGACCGTCTGCTGGCCCATATGCGGGATCTGGGCATGCCGTTGGACGGGGAGGAGTTCACCGACACACGGGTCTCCACCGCTCTCGTCATCGCCCTGGCCGCACGGGCCACCGGGGTCACCTTCACACCGACTCACTACGCGGCGGCGCCCATCGTCGGATCCATTGACTGCCCGGACTGATCGAGGATGAGCTGCCCGTTGCATTTCCCGTTGCAGCCCCAGGACGTTCCAAGCGGTTCAGGATGGACCGCCCACACCCACTGACCTGCATTGAACTGTCCGGAACAGCACAAGATCGATCTTTTAATCCGTAGGTTCTGGGTTCGAATTCCAGGCGCCCTGTCACTCCTGACCAGGAATTAAGGCCCTGAGCTGGGTCTTTGCTCCTGTCGGTCTTCCCGGCACATGCGGCCGGATGCAATTCCGGGCCACCGTTCACGGAACACACGTGGAACGGAACCAGCGGCGTTTTCCCCGTGGCATCGGGAATTTCGGAAGCACGCGAAATGATTTCGGAGAGCCCGGAGCCGGCACGACGAAGGACCCCGAGGGATGCCCGGGGTCCTTCGTGTCGCACTGCCAGGGGCCACGTCGACAGCGCTTCCACGATCCGTTTGTCTGCCATCTTGTGTTGCCCGCCGACGCACCGGGCGTAGACCCTGAGCAGCACATCCACCTCGTGCCCGACCCGCTCGGCGGCCTCCGGCGCATGCACCCTGGCGTTCAGGCAGAGCAAGACCACCGCGTGCCGCGGGTCGTACAGCTACCACGTCGGCGGTGAGGCTACCTGTTCAGGAGTGATGGCGCAGATGTTGGACCATAGGCTCGGCGCTCTGCACCGCCTCACAGTCCTGCGTCCACTCAGCGGCCGGGCATGCGGCCTGGAGGGTCGGTCCCGGCAGCCAGCGGCTCGGGCCGCACCAATGCACGGCATCGGTCCGAATCACGACTCCTTAGGTATCCCTGACCTTCTTCCACACAGCCTCATTCGGCACCGCATACCATTTCCCCATGATTGAGGCGATCTTGAGCATTCCTATGGCTTTTGCGCTCGGCTCCATAGGATTCGCGGCACGATCAGCCCCGGACGGTCGCCACACCCGCGTACAGCTGCTCCACCTGGTCTATGGATCGATTCTGTCGATGATCGGCATTATGGTGATGGCGCTCACCGCATGGTCCACACACGAAGACCAGCACTATGACGACTTCGGATCGGCATTGACGACCCTGGCAGCCCTGATGGGCGGGGCACTGTTTCTCTTCGGCTTGGGCCCGCTCACCTCATGGCTTCTGGGAATCCTCGGGCGACGCGCCGTACACCTGCCTCTGCCGATGCGCCTGGCGGCCCACGACGTGGCCGGCAATCGGGCTAGAACGGCTCCCGCGGTCGCGGCAACGATGGTCGCGACGGCCCTCGCAATCGCGGTAATGATCATCGCTGTCGCCACAACAGCACAGAACAGGGCGGAATATTATCCACAGGTCCGGTCCGGCGCCCTCCTGGTGCAGTGGTTCTCAGCGGAAGAAGCAGCTGCCGTACGTGCGGCCATCCAACAGGAGTTACCCGGAGTGCCCATTACGCAGGTCGATCGCCAGCGCGAGAACGGGCATTTCGGCCTAGACATCGAGAACGTAGAGTTTCCGGACCTGGAGAGCGTTGCTCCGGCCGGCATCATCGGCGACCACGCGCTGCTCCGTTATCTCACTGGAGACCCGTCGACGCCCTACGACGAGAACACAGCAGTAGTGGTCACGGCCGACGACGTGGAAGTCGACAAGGTGTCGATTCACTACGACTTCGACTTCGCCAGGAATGACGAGTCACTGTTGACCAAGAGCATTCCTGTAATCGTCGTCAAGCCCGCCGACCCTCACATGGAGGAGCTCTTCCTCCCAGCGAAGATCATGCGAGATCTCGGCTATCACTTGGAGCCCGATAAAATGATCATCGACCCCTCCATTCATCGAACCTCCATGATCGAACAGGAGCGGCTCGACCGTCGGCTGGGTGACACCGCAACCACGTACGTCGAGCGAGGGTTCCAGGCTTCGACCGGCTGGTGGGTCTTCGTTGTGGCAGCGGTTGTCGTCGCCCTCGGCAGCGCATTGGCCGCGACCGGCCAGGTCGGCGACTCCCGATCGAGACGTGTGCTTCTACGGGTCGGCGGCGACTTGACCGCGCCTCTGCGATCACTCGCCGCCTGCCGTGCGGGACTCAGCGCGGCCTGCGGTACGGCGATGGGCGCAGCCGCCGGGTGCACGATCGGCCTGCTCCTCGTATGGCCGATGACGGCCTCGGTCGAATGGGATCCGATGCCACGGGTGGCCTTCGATACCCCGTGGTCGCTGATCGCCGCTCTGGTCGTCGGTCTGCCCGTTCTCGCGGCGGTTATCGCCGGTCTTGCCTCACCCGGTATGACCGCCCGGGTAGTGCCGGCGGACGAGACTCGGGTGTCGCGGTAGAGCATTGCGCACCTACCACACCAACGATCACCTCCACTCGGCTGATGACCGCTTCTGCGTACCCGTCGGGACGGAGGGACAGCAGGAAACCATGGGGACTCATAGGCCTCCAGCAATCCCGGCGCGGTTCAGTTTGCCGTGGCCGGGGGCGATCGGTGCGCTGGGTTCGTTCCTCACCCCGGCTCACCGAGGAACATGGCTGGCCTATCGCCGCAATGCTCGTATCACCAACACAGTCGCGACAGCGACCAGCACCACCACAGCGAGAATCAGCAGCTCAAACCAGCCCAGCCCGAACATGCATGCGCCTTTCGCACTCACCGAACCCGGACAGCATCCCCGTTCAGAGCGCTAGCCGGCACCCGGCGGGAGAGGCGCGTGCGTTCGCACAGGTCTCTTAGCCGTGTCCGTTTGCGCCAGGTGGACGCTTACCGCTCAGGAATCAAGTACGGCGGCGATGGCTTCGATCTCAACGAGCTGGTCGTCGTAACCAAGCACGGTGACTCCCATCAAGGTGCTCGGTACGTCATGCTCACCGAACGAGTCCCGGACTACCTCCCAGGCAGCCACCAAATCCTCTTGCCGGGTGGATGCGACAAGAACCCTTGTGCTGATGACGTCCTGCAATGATGCGCCAGAGGCAGTGAGAGCCGCCTGCATGTTCTCGATGGCTTTCGCTGCTTGGCCCGCGTAGTCCCCAATCGCTGCCGTCGAGCCGTCCTCGTTCAGGGGACACGCTCCGGCGAGGAAGATGAGTCGTGACTCGGCAGGCGCCGTGGCTGCGTAAGCGTACTGGGCGACGTCGGACAGAGAAGCGGAGCGGATCAAAGTGATGGCGCTAGGCATGGTCATTCAGTTCCTTTCATATCGGACACAAAGCGACCATCCTGACATAGGCATTCTGACTGCCGCCTCCTATTTTCGCAGGCCAAGCCGCCCGTACCTCGCGGCCAGCTCATGGTCACGCCGCCGCCCAGATGCGGCACGACGATCGCCACAGGGTGGCCGGTCACCGTTCATGGTCGGGGGCGATCGGAGGTCCAGGGCTTCGTTCCTCAGTCCCGGCCCGCCGAGCATCGTCAGTTGCAGTTTCAGTTGCGGTTCAGGGCCGTTCAAGACCGTCCAACCTGGACCACACATGCCCTCTGACCTGCACTGACACTGAGGTGATCTCAGCGACCTTTCACGTCAGGTGGCCGTGTTCGAAATGGGTGAGGACGAGTGCGGCTTTGACGATGTCCCCGATTTTTGCTGGGGCTGGCGGTGGTGATGTGCTGGAGGGCGCGCCAGTGCTCTGCGAGCAAGGCGAAGCCTCGTTCTCCCAAGCAGCGTAAGGCGCTCAGGAGCGCGTTTGTCGTCTCTCCCGGTCGCGTGCGATTTCCGTCGGACCCGCATGCCAGGATTCCCATGATCTAGCCCTAGAGAGAGCAGGATTTCCGTGAGCGTCTACAGCTGGCTCGATGACACCGCGTTCTGCACAACGCTCGTCCGCGGTCTCACCCCGCACGAGGCGTTGGCCCGCCTCGGCATCGAGGTGTTCGACGGTGACGACGAGGAAGGCGAGATTGAGGAGGGTCTCATCTGTGCCCATCCGGCCGAGGGCGGCACCATCCTGAGCGAGTGGAACGGCTTCGCCGGCACGCTGGACGAGGTGCTGCGGCCCTTGTCGGCAGGAACGGTCACGGCAAGCGTCTTTGTCAACGTGAACAGCGTCGCGTCCTTCGACCACTACGCGGACGGCCGCAAGATCTTGTCTTTCGACCCGCTGATCCCCTACGACGCGGACGACGCCCCGCGAGACTACTTGGCCGACCGGATCGAGCTCGGCCTGGTCCATGGCAAGTCGGAGGGCGGGCTTGCCGCGGCGCTGCAGTTGGCCGAGCGCATCACCGGGGTACGGCCGAACACTTCCAGTCACATCGTGGCCTCCCACGGCGTCCTTGAGTACTGAGCCTTTTCAGGCCCATGTGCCGGGCGTCGTGAGCGCAGTCGACCTGGGACAGCTCGGACTGGGAGCGCGACATCCCAGCAGCGATCTATTTCCCGGTCGACAGGCAGGGGCACGATCTTTTTCCAGGACTCGCAGTGCGTGCTCAGTGAGTGCTCACCCGCCGGTTGGCTACCAGGTTCGAGTCTGCCTGAAGCAGGCCCGTCAGCTCTCATTAGGCTCCCTCATCGAGTACACGACGCTTTATTCGAAGATCCAGGCAGCATGAGTGTCGACCAGGCCGAATCCACCGATGTGTGTCCTCTGCGGGGAGGCCACACATCGTGCATTTATCCATCCAGGGAAAATGAATGCCGCAACTCGTCGAACGACTCCACGAGGTAATCTGCGTGGAACGCAGTCAATTTACTCTGAAAGACCAAGACGGCCTTCTGTACGAGCCGGCAGGATGGCCCCCTTTCTGGGAGATCGCGGCGCGTCTTCCCGAGGGCTCCTGCTTCGAGGCGACCCTGAATTGGGCGATATTCTGGAGCACCTCTCCTTGGCATGAGGCCGGGGTCACGCTGGAGCTATGGGACGGCCCACCCCCCATGGTTCCGGCGTTCTCACATTTTGAGATCGAGGGTGCTGAGTGGGTTGGCGTAGTCGCTGTGTGACCAGCGTTGGCCTGCGGCGATGTTGGGGAAGCCGGCCAGGTGGAGGGCGCCGACGGCGAAGCTGCGCAGTGCGGCCATGACGGCGGGTCCGGTGCCGGTGCGGATGGTGCCGGCGTCCTCGCCGTAGGAGACGTCACGCACGTAGTGACTGGTTTCGATGGACCAGTGTGATCTGACCAGTGTGGCAAGTTGGGCTGCGGTGACCTGGTCGGCGGTCAGACTGGTGATGCCGAGTGCGGCGATCGCCGAGGTGAGTTTCCCCTCCAGGTCATAGACCTCACGGAGGAAGACGCAGCGGTTGGCACAAGCGTGTTCTCGGTCAGCACCTACGGAAGCGACCCGTTTCGATACGCATGAATTGACGGGCGAGGAAACCCAGCGGGGCGATAACCCCAGGTATTTCTCAGTAAAATATCCCCGCGAATTTCAGAGCACAGCAAAACCCGGCATTCCGCGGTTTCGGGAGATTGGCGCCGGGGATACCGCGAAGGTGGGACATAACTGAGGAAATAGTTTAACCATGCATCTATCTCCGGTGATATGAGTGGCAACGTCGCACATCCAGTGGTTTCACGTTGCTTCGGTCAGTTCAGGGTAAAAACGCTCTGGATCGGGTTTCAGCACGTCGGCGCAGTCGAGTCCCAGCCACGGTCGGCGCTGGTGAACGTGCCGGAGCGGCCTGTCACCTTTCCTCCCTTGATGCAGGAGGAGGATCATGTACCCGGCGCAGAAGACCAACCTGGACCACCAGTTGGCCGCCGACCTCGCCTGGCATCCCGCCGGCCCCGCTAAACAGGCGGGCATCCAGGCCGGTGCCCAGGCGCCCGCGACATCCTCGCCTTGCGCGCGCACGACGGCGCGGACGCCGCCCCGCCCTACACCACCACCGGCAAACCCGGCGACTACCGGCCGACCCATCCGGACTTCAAGGCACCGGAGTTCACCCGCTGGGGCAACGTCACCCCATTCCTGCTCCATACCGGCCACCGGTTCCGTGGGTAACCCGGCGTGCCATCTCACAGTGTCGATGCCGATTCGCGCTGATTGGATCGGCACTCCAGCCAGCGAGAGGGACATGAGTATGAGTCACGGTATTCATCCCCGCATACCGCGCTTACCGGCCCTGATCGGCGCACTTGCTCTGATCGGCGCACTTGGTCTGGTCACCGCTTGCGGTGACCCGCCGCACCGCGGCCCGGCGTCCGCCGGGATCACCCCGGGCGCCGGCCAGAGCCTGCCCGGCATGCCCGGCGGCACCGGCCCGGCATCTGCCATCCCGGTGATCCCCAACACGGCCACAGCCGCACCCACAGGCAGCGCGCCGGCCACGCCGGTGGGCCCGAACTCCGTGACGATCAAGAATTTCGCCTTCCATCCCGCTGCGCTGACCGTCAAGGCAGGCACTACGGTGACCTGGATCAACCAGGACCCTGAACCGCACACCGTGACGAGCCAGGGCCAGGGCCAGGGTCCGCTCCGCTCCGCCGCGCTGGCGTCCGGTGCCCGCTACCCCTACAAGTTCACCAAGCCGGGCACCTACAAGTACCTGTGCAGCATCCACCCGTTCATGACCGCCACTGTGACGGTGACCCAGTGACCGGCCCTATCGATCCGCGTGGAGCCGAGCCGACGCCGGAACACGGGATGTCTCGCCGCCAACTGCTGCGCCACGCCGGCTGGTTCGGCTCCGCCGTGGTCTTGACGGTGGCCGACGGCCAAGTGATCAGCAGCATCGCAGGCAGCCAGGACAGCGCCGCCACACAGGCCGCCGCCAACTCTGGCGCGCTGCGGTTCGTGCAGATTTCCGACAGCCACATCGGCTTCACCGGCGCCGCCAACACCGACGTGAACCGAACGTTCACCGAGGCGCTCAATCAGGTCAACAGCCTGGGCTTCCAGCCCGACTTCGTCATGCACAGCGGCGACCTCACCCACCTGTCCACCCCGGGCCAGTTCGACCAGGTCAAGCAGATGTTGACCGGCCTGCGTACCGGTCGCATCTTCACGGTGCCCGGGGAACACGACTCGATCGGCGACGCCGGACATGCGTACCGGCAGCGATTCGGCGCAAACACCCTCGGCGACGGCTGGTACAGCTTCGACACCCATGGCGTCCACTTCATCGCTCTGGTCAACACCCTGCACATGGAGCAACTCGGGCACCTTGGCGCCGACCAGATCGACTTCGTCCGCAAAGACGTCACTGGTCTATCGGCTGACACTCCCATCGTGGTGTTCAGCCATATCCCGCTGTTCGCCATGTACCCGGCCTGGGGCTGGGGCACCGATGACGCCATCAAGGTCCTAGGCCTGCTACGCCGCTTCTCCTCTGTGACCTGCCTGAACGGCCACGTGCACCAGCTGTTCACCAAGACCGAAGGCAACGTCACCTTTCACAGCGCCACCACCACCGCCTACCCGCTGCCCAAACCGGGCGTCGGGCCGGGACCCCTCCCGCAGGTGGTACCAGCCGGCCGCCTCAAGGAGGCACTGGGCATCCGCACTGTCACCTACCGTAAGGGCGCAGGCGGCCTGGCCGTCACCGACCACAAGCTGGCATGAAGGCGTCCGCGGCCCTCGCCACCCGCCTGAGCACGGCCGCCGCCATCGCCGCCAGCGGCTACATCCACGCCGACCTCTACCTCAACGGCGGCTACCGGCACATCCCCATCATCGGCACGGCGTTCCTGCTCCAGGTCGGCGGCGCTTTCGCCGTCACCCTACTGCTGCTCGTCAGCGACTCGGCCATCGTCAGGCTCGGCGCCGCCGCCGTGGCCCTGGGCACGCTGGGCGGCTTCACGCTCTCCCGCACCATCGGGATTTTCGGGTTCACCGAGCACGGATTCACCCCCTCCCCGCAGGCTGCGATCAGCGTGATCGTCGAAGTGGCCGCGCTGCTGCTGCTCGCGGCCCGGCAGCTGGCCATGCGCAAGCCGGCGGAGAGCCTCACGGGTGCCGAATAATCATCCATACTGGTCACGCCGCATGTCGATACTCGTGGCGCGTGCCGCCGTCGATCTTGCCACCGGATGTCAAGGGCGGGTGAACTGGTATCCCGCGCGAGTTTCTGGTACCGAATAGAGGCCACCTGCGGCCGGCTGGATCGCACCGTCGGCGCCTACCCACCTGGGCGTTGCCACTCGCCGGCGGCACCCTGGTCACCCTCATCGCAATCCTGTGGTCCTCAGCGGCCCTCTGGCAGCTGACCCAGCCCTAGCAGTCCCCCACAGAGCGCGAGGTACTCGACCCCGTACATGGCAGGGTTTTCGGGGTTACACGACGTGGGAGGAGACGCCGGTGGACATGACGACACTGGTCCTGACCAGGCAGAGCCTGCATGGAGTGGCCGAACTCGTACTGGCCGGGCCGCAGTACCGCCAAAGCGGCACCATCAGGCTCCGGGCCGTCCCCGGCGGCTTCGCCACCACCAAGCCCCCCGACGTGGCCGTCAACGGAGACCTGCTGCTCACCAGCGGCCGACCGCTCGGGAAGCTGACCGGAGTGACCTACGCCGAACTCGCGGCTGCCGCCGGGATCGTAGCCGGCGCCCCCGAGGGCCTGTACTCCGAGGGCTCCGGGGTCACGGCCGACGACCGCGTACATGTCGATCCGCAGGCGGCAATGGTGATCGCCCGCGCCCTCGGCGACGGTGATGCGGCCCTGCGCAGGCTTGCTCCCGGCATGACGCCGGTGCTCTGGCCGGAGCATTTCGACATCGGCGTCACCCTGGACGAGGTCAACTACGGCGTCTCGCCGGGTGACAGGCACATACCCGAGCCGTACGCCTACGTCGGCCCCGGGCAACCACGAACCGGCCAGTTCTGGAACGTCTCCTTCGGCGCCGCCCGCCCACTCACCCAACTGCCGCACACCGAAGCCATCTACGAATTCTTCGACGAAGGCCGCCGACGCGCTCACGGCGAGGAGCCGTAACCCTCGGGCACCCTGCCGATCCGGCTCGGCGGCGTTCAACGTCAGGTAGAGGATCTGCCGCGCGTGATGGGACCACCGACCCACGCTTGTCAAGCCCGCCCCATGCGCAATAGCGGGGACATGAGGATGTCCTCAGCTCGACCCGCCTGAGTTTTTTCGCAACCATCGACCCCTACGAGCCGAAATGGTCAGCGTCGCGTCCGACGATGGTGATCGCGAGCAGGGGTAGCAACCGCCCAGGGATGGCACCTGAGGGGGTCGCGCCGATTCTGGTGGCGCCCATGGCCAGGTAGAACGGTTCCGCGTTCGGGTCCGCGTCGATGGTCAGGCGCGCGAAGCCGAGGTCCCCCGCAGCGGCGACGGCATGCTCGAACAGGCGGCGGCCGACGCCTTGGCCGATGGCGTCCGGTTCGACGAAGAGCATGCCCAAGGCCCCCTCCGGCGGGTTCCCTTCCAGAGTGGCGAAACCCAGGACGCGGCCGTTGTGTTCGGCCACCATGGTTCGCAGCTTCTCGACCTCCGAGGCCGAGATGGCCAGTTCGTCCCGGAAAGCTGCCATGAATGCCTCGTCGTAGCCCCAGTACGCCTTGGATCGAACCGCCAGCTCGCTCAGGAGGTCCGCCTCGACCACCTGCGCCGCTCTGATCAGCATGATCGCCTTTCGTCATCCCTGGCATCCTCCTCCGCCCGCCGGCGGAGACTTGCCAAAGGCAACTATCCCAGCAACCGGATCGCGGTCGGTGCGGCCAGATGGTCTCCTCGGCGGGATACCGCGAAGCCCCGAGGTCAGGGCGGGGTGACGTCTGCGGAGGCGAGGAGGCGGGCGGCGAGGGCTCTGATCTCGTCGCGTAGTTCGGCGGGGGTGATGACGGTGAACGGCCAGCCGAGGCCGGCGAGCATCTGGGCCATCCCGGCCAGCCGGTCGGCCCTGGTGGCCAGCAGCACCCCGGCGGAGGTCTCGGCCAGGGTCGCCGTGGCGGCGGGGATCCGGGCGGCGGCCTCCTCCAGCGTGGCCTCCAGCAGCACCCTGACCTCGTAGCGGTAGGGCACCGCCGACAGCGATCCGACCACGTGCGCGACCGGGTCGAAACCGTCCGGGGCCGAGAACCTCCGCTCGGTGCGTGCGGCGCTCGCCACCCGGTCCACCCTGAAGGTCCTGATCTCCCCGCTGTCGTGGTCGAGGCCCGTGACGTACCAGCGGCCGGAGTGGAAGACGATGCCGTACGGGTCCAGATCGCGCGTCGAGGCGTCGCCACGCCAGGAGCGGTAGGCCAGCCGGACGGTGACCCGGCGACGGGCGGCGTCGGCGAGGGTGAGCAGCGGGCCCGCCTTCGGGGCGGGTGCCCGCGTCGCGACGCCGGTGTGGCCCAGCGTCTCCGAGATCGCGTCGACGCGCTCGCGCAGCGGCCCCGGGAGCACCCGCTGGATCTTGGCCAGGGCGCTCTCGGTGGCCGTCTCCCCCACCGCCAGCCCGGTCCGCCGTCCGGCCAGCAGCCCCAGCACCACCGCGGTGGCCTCGTCGTCGGTGAGCATCAGCGGCGGCAGCTTGTAGCCGGGCAGCAGCCGGTAGCCGCCGTGCCGGCCCCGCTCGGCCGAGACCGGCACGCCGAGCTCCGACAGCCGCACCGCGTAGCGGCGCACCGTGCGCTCGTCCACCTCCAGCCTGGCGGCGAGTTCGGGGCCGGTCAGGCCGGGGGCGGCCTGCAGCAGCTCCAGCAGCGCGAGGACCCTCGCGGCGGTCATTCGAATTCTCCTCAAAAATCAGGACCGATACTGTCCGGATTCGATTCTAGGCTGAAACCAGACGAACGAAGGAGAGCAGAGATATGAGCACTTACCTACTGGTTCCCGGTCTCTGGCTGGGCGCGTGGGCCTGGGAGAAGGTCACCCGGCCGCTGCGCGAGGCCGGGCACGAGGTCCACCCGGTCACGCTCACCGGGCTCGGCGACAGAGCGCACCTGGCAGGTCCCGGGGTCGACCTGGAGACCCACATCCAGGACATCGTCAACACGGTCGTCTTCGCGGACCTGAACGAGGTGATCCTCGTCGCCCACAGCGGGGCCGGCGCGCCGGTCACCGGCGCGGCCGACCGGATTCCCGAGCGCGTCTCCCGGATCGTCTACCTCGACAGCGGTCCGCTGGCCGACGGCATGACCCAGTTGGACGCCACCGAGCCCGAGTGGCGGGCGTTCATCGAGAAGCGGGTCGCCGAGCAGGGCGACGGGGTGGGCTACCCACTCCCGTCCTGGGAGGAGCAGGAGCGGGCCGGGGCCAGCCTGGAGGGGCTGGGCGAGACCGAGCGCGAGTGGTTCGTCTCCCGCGCGACCCCGCAGCCGTACGGGACGATGACCCAGCCCCTGGCGCTCAAGGGCGGCGCGGACGCGCTGCCCAAGACGCTCATCGCGTGCTCGTTCCCGCTGGAGCAGGTGCACGCCATGATCGCCGCCGGTCACCCGTTCTTCGCGGCGCTCGCCGGGCCCGAATGGAGCTTCGTCTCGGTGCCCACCGGCCACTGGCCGATGTTCTCCAAGCCGGAGGAGACCGCGGCGGCGCTCGCCGCGCTGGCGGTCTGAGACGAAAGCCTGACGGGGCGGGGCGGGGCGGGGTGGGAACAGGAACGGTGGGCGAGGCCGAGAGCGGCCGGCGCGCTCCGCCCGATGCCCCCACGACAGGGCTCGTGGAGGCCCGCCGTGCACACCGGGGGCCTCCACGCTGCGGTTCCGGTGACGGGCCGGGAATTCCGCGAGCACCGAGGCGTGACATTTGTCCCGGGCAGCCCTGGATCGATGGATCTACCTGGGATCCCGCACCCTCCGTAGCGTCTTTCGCATGACGAATGACGCGGTGTCACTCAAGAACGTGACCAAACGTTTCGGGGCGGTACGCGCCGTGGACGACCTCAGCCTCGACATCCCCGCCGGGCAGACCGTCGCCCTGCTCGGCCCCAACGGCGCGGGCAAGTCGACCAGCATCGGGCTGCTGCTCGGGCTGCTGGCCGCCGACTCCGGGACGGTACGCGTGTTCGGGGGCACCCCTGAGGCCGCGATCCGGGGTGGGCGGCTGGCGGCGATGCCCCAGGAGGGCGGCCTCGTCTCCCGGACCACGGTCGGCGAGCTGCTCGGCTTCGTCTCCGGGACATACCGGGCGCCGCTCCCACTACCGGAGGTGATGGCCGTCGCGGGGCTGGAGGAGCTGGCCGGCCGCAGGGTGGAACGGCTCTCCGGCGGCCAGGCGCAGCGCCTCCGCTTCGCGCTGGCGCTGGCCGGGGACCCGGAGCTGATCCTGCTGGACGAGCCGACCGCGGCGCTGGACGTCCGGGCCAGGCGGGAGTTCTGGGAGAGCATGCGTGCCTTCGCCGCGCGCGGCAGGACCGTGCTGTTCTCCACCCACTACCTGGAGGAGGCCGACGAGTACGCCGACCGGGTGGTGGTGATCGACAGGGGCCGGATCGTGGCCGACGGCACCAGCCGGGAGATCAAGCGCCTGGTCCCGCTGACCACGGTCAGCGTCACCGCCACCGCCGGGGACGTCGCACTGCTGGAACGCCTTCCCGGGGTCACCTCCGTGGAGATCCACGGGAACCGCGCCCACCTGCGCACCCGCGACGCCGACGCCACGGTCCTGGCGCTGGCCGAGGCCGGAGCCGTACGAGACCTTGAGGTGGTCCCCGCCGCGCTCGAGGACGCCTTCATCGCACTGACGGGAGTGGACGCCTGATGCTCGGCTACATCCGCCTGGAGATCGCCAGAAGCCGCCGCGACCCGGGATACGTGATCATGGGTTTCACGATGCCCGTGGTGATGTACCTGATCTTCACCAACCTCGGCATAGCGGGCGACGACCGTACCTGGGCCGCCCTGCATGTGATGGTCAGCATGGCCGCCTTCGGCGCGATCGGCTCGGCTTTCAACAACGGCACCGGCATCGCCGAGGACAGGACGGCGGGCTGGCTGCGGCAGCTGCGCATCACTCCCCTGGCGCCGGTACGGGTGATCGCCGGTAAGGCGGGCACCGGCATGCTCGTGGTGCTGCCCGCGATCGCCGGCGTGTGCCTGTCGGCGGCGCTGCTCAACGGGGTACGGCTGGAGATCTGGCAGTGGGCCTCGATCGTGCTCCTGCTCTGGGCGGGTTCCCTGCCCTTCACCCTGCTCGGCCTGGCCATCGGCTACCGGTTCAGCGGCCAGACCGCCGCCGTGCTCAACATCGCGGCCAACATGGCGCTGGCGATCGTCGGAGGTCTGTGGCTGCCCACCGAGGGCTTCCCCTCCTGGTTGAAGACGCTCGCGGAGTGGACGCCGAGCTTCACCTACGCCGACCTGGCGCGGAAGATCGCCTTTGGCCAGGCACCCGGGGCCGGCGTGGCGCTGATCCTGACCGGCTGGCTGGTCGCCTTCGGCGTCCTGGCGGTGTACGGCTACCGCCGGGCCGGGCGCGTGGTGTGAATCGCGCGAGTCGCGTGATAGGAGTGGCCGGATGAGCGGGAGGCCGGAGGTGACGGAGCGGGAGAGGCCGCAAGGGCCGAAGAAGGCGAAAGCGAAACTGCTGGGAGCGGCCAGACGGAAATGGTCGGGGAGGTTGAGAAGGCAGGGGCCCGGGGAACTCGCCTTCTATCCGTGGCTGCTGATCGCCTATCCCCCGATCAGCGACCTCGTGGCGGGGCAGGTGCGGCCGGCGCCGCCGGCCGCGCTGGGCGTCGTCGCCTTCGCCACCCTGTACGTGCTCTGCATCCGGCTGTCCTTCCGTGGCCGGCGACGAGCGGCGGCCGTGGCCCTGGCCGGGCTGCTGGTGGTGATCTTCCTGCTGCTGACCGGGCCTGCGCAGAACTGGTTCTACCTCGCACCGCTGATGACGATCGCCTGCGGGGTCGTGCTGCGCGGCAGGTCCGTCTACCTCCTCCTCACCGTGCTGACGCTCGCGCTGACCGCGGTGATGTGGCGCGCGGGAGCCGGCTGGACGAGCATCTCCCTGGCCACCTGGGGAACGGCCACCGGCGGCCTGGTGGTCAGCGTCGTCCTGAAGCTCTTCTCCGTGATCACCGAGCTCCAGGAGACCCGTGAGGAGCTGGCCCGGGCCGCGGTGGCCGAGGAGCGGCTGCGGTTCTCCCGCGACCTGCACGACCTGCTCGGGCACACCCTGTCGATGATGGTGGTCAAGGCGGAGGCCGTACGACGGCTGGTTCCCCGCGACGCGGAGGCGGCGGCTCGGCAGGCGGCCGACATCGAGACGGTCGGCCGGGAGGCGCTCACCGAGGTGCGGGCCGCGGTCAGCGGCTACCGGGGGCGCGGGCTGGCCGCCGAGCTGGCCTCGGCGCGCACGGTACTGGCCGACGCGGGCATCGCCGCCACGGTCACCGTCTCCGAGGGCCGCCCCGCGCCGGAGGCCGACGCCCTGCTGGGCTGGGCCGTACGGGAGGGCGTGACCAATGTCGTCCGCCACAGCGCCGCCCGCACCTGCGAGATCACCCTGGAGGGCACGGTGCTGGAGATCCGTGACGACGGCCGGGGGGCCGGCGCGGGCGCCCTGGGAAATGGCCTGCGCGGCCTGACCGAGCGGGTCGTCGCGCTCGGCGGAACGCTGGAGGCCGGCGGCGGCGACGGCTTCGCGCTGAGGGTGACGCTCCCATGATCGGCGCTCTTCCACCGGGGAGGAACCTTTCATGATCGCTTGCCCTCCGCCCGCAAGATCGCTGGTTTTCCGCCGAGGAGGAACGCTTTCATGATCAGGGTGCTGCTGGCCGAGGACCAGGGCATGATGCGCAGCGCGCTGGCCCTGCTTCTCGGTCTGGAGGACGACATCGAGGTCGTCGCCACGGTAGCCGGGGGCGACGAGGTCGTGGCCGCCGCGCTGGACACGCGTCCCGACGTCGCCCTGCTGGACGTCGAGATGCCGGGGATCAGCGGCCTGGAGGCCGCGGCCGGCCTCCGGGACCGCCTGCCCGGCTGCCGGGTGCTGATCCTGACCACCTTCGGCAGGCCCGGCTACCTGCGCCGGGCGATGGAGGCGGGCGCCGCCGGATTCCTCGTCAAGGACGGTCCCGTCGAGGATCTCGCCGCGGCGATCCGCCGGGTCCTGGCGGGCGAGAAGGTGATCGACCCCGCGCTGGCCGCCGCCGCGCTGAGCACCGGCGCCAGCCCGCTGACCGATCGTGAGCGGGACGTGCTGGCCGCGGGGGCGGACGGCGCGACGATCGCCGACATCTCGCGGCGGCTGCACCTGTCGGAGAGCACCGTCCGCAACTACCTGTCCGCCGCGATCGGCAAGACCGGCACCCGTAACCGCATCGAGGCCGCCCGCACCGCCCGGCACAACGGCTGGCTCTGAAGGGGGCGGCGACTTGTCACCGGCCGCCCCGGGCTGCCGGCTCAGGGGGCGAGGACGGGCTCCGGGGCCTCTTCCGCGAGCCAGTCGCGCATCGCGCCGTAGGTCTTCTCCGCGATCAGCCGCTGGCCCGCGGCGTTGGGGTGGAAGAAGTCCCACTTGCTGATGTGACTCAGCGTGAACGTCTGCCCGAACACCACGTTGCCGTCGAACCGGCAGTTCGGGCCATACGCCGCGCAGACCCTGGCGAGTGCGGCGTTGAAACCGATCACCCGGGCGCGCACGCGGTCACGGCGGGCCTGGTCGGCCGCCGACGTCGAGGTGGGGCGCGCCAGCATGGTGGGACAGATCCGGCCCACCTCCCAGAACCCGCGGGCCACCAGGTTGTCCCTGCCGGTCTGCCAGAGCCGTCTGATGTCGGGGATGCTCGCCACGAACACCCGGGCGTCGGGCCTGCCCGCCCGCAACAGGGCCAGTGCCCCGGCCACCCGGCTCTCGTAGACGGCCACGGGGGTCATCAGCCGCTCCTCGGACACGCAGACGTCCTGGGCGCCGATCAGGAGCGTCACGTAGTCGGCGCGGTGGCCGACCGCCTGCGTCACCTGCCCGGCCAGGTCGGCACTGGTGGAGCCGGGGACGGCGAGGTTCACATTGTGCCCGGCGAGTGCCACGTCCAGGGCGCGTAGCCTCAGGTAGTGGCTCCTGACATCGCGGTGCTCGCCGGTCGACCAGGAACGCGAGGCGCAGGTGACGTACCACCCGCAGGCGTTGAACCCCGCGCTGATGGAGTCTCCGAGCGCGGCCATGACCACCGGCCGCCAGGGTTGCTCCACCGGTGTCGCCCCGGCCGGAACGGTCCAGGCGGCCGTCAGGGCGGCCAGCCCTGTGAGTGCTGTCACAGTCCTGCGAAGCATGACACCTCCGCTGAGAGATCGCGTCTGCTTCGGATGTATCACCGCAGGCCAGGGCGGCAGGTTCCGTTGACCGAGTGCCTTGGTTTTCTTGACACCGCGTGGCGGCCGTGCTGGCGGGGGGAACCGCCGTCGAACATGTTCAGTTTCCGGCATAGAGTGGCGGGGGTGAGTGTAGCGCTCGGATCAACCCGTCCTCTCGTGGTGAGAACCACCTCCGTCGACGACCCCGGTGACCTGTTCGCACGACTGCCGGAGACCGCGCCCTATGCCTGGGTCAGGCGCGGGGAGGGCCTCGTGGCCTGGGGCGAGGCCCTGCGCCTGGAGGTGCCGCCCGGCCCCCGGCGTTTCGACTGGGCTCGCGACCGGCTGTCGGATCTCTTCGGCGAGGCGGATGTCGACGACGACGTGACGACCCCCGGTTCGGGCCCCGTCGCCTTCGGCTCGTTCACCTTCGACCCGGAGTCACGCGGGTCGGTCCTCCTCGTCCCCCGGACCATCCTCGCCCGCCGCGACGGCCGCGCCTGGCTGACCACCGTCGGTGAGCAGCGGCTCGACACCGTCACCCCGCTCCGCGACCCGGGCAGGATCCGGTACGGCGACGGCAGTCTGAGCGCGCCGGAGTGGGAGCACGCCGTGGCCCGCGCCGTCCGGCGGATCAGGTCGGGCCGGCTGGAGAAGACGGTGCTCGCCCGCGACCTGACCGCCGTCGCGGAGCGGGCGATCGACGTCCGCCTGCTGCTGGCCCGCCTGGCCGGCCGCTACCCGGAGTGCTACACCTTCTCCTGCGCGGGGCTGGTCGGTGCCACCCCCGAACTACTGGTCCGGCGTACCGGGGAGACCATCGAGTCCCTGGTGCTGGCCGGCACGATCGCGCGGGGCAGCGACCGGGCGGACGACATGGCACGCGGCGCGGCCCTGTTCTCCTCGGAGAAGGACCGCTACGAGCACGTCTGCGCGGTCGCGTCGGTACGGGAGGCGCTCGACCCGCTCTGCGCCGAGCTGAAGATCCCCGAGGAGCCCGAACTCCTGGTGCTCCCCAACGTCCAGCACCTGGCCAGCCCGGTGACCGGGCGGCTGTCGGCGGGGATCTCGGTCCTGGACGTGGTGGCGGCCATGCACCCGACCGCCGCCGTCGGCGGCACCCCGACCGGGGCCGCGCTCGGCGTCATCCGCGAGCTTGAGGGTATGGACCGCGCCGGATACGCCGGTCCTGTCGGCTGGATCGACGCGCGAGGGGACGGCGAGTGGGGGATCGCGCTGCGCTGCGCCCAGATCGAGGGCCCCCGGGCCCGGCTGTTCGCCGGGTGCGGCATCATGGGCGACTCCGACCCCGCGTCCGAGCTCGCCGAGGCCCAGGCCAAGCTCCGGGTGATGCAGTACGCCCTGGAGGGCTGACCGCCGCCGCGCGGGGCGCCCGGCCGGAGGCCGGGCCAGGGCGATCATCCCTGAACAGGTAATTCCCACCCGGCTGGTCGGCGGCAGCCAGATAGGCGTACCCTCACAAGGGCAACACATCGGACATTTCCGGCAAGAAAACGACACTTTCTTCTACTCGCTGTTCTCTCGTCGCCGCACGGCCGGCTCGCTCGCCGGGGAGAGGAAGACCATGGCGTTACTGACCACCGACCGCCTCACGGTACGCGACTGGAGTCCCGAGGACGCCCGCGATGCTCTGGCCATCTACGGCACACCGGAGGTCACCCGGTGGCTGTCCCCGGCGATGAACCGGCTCGACGGTGAGGGGGCCATGCGGGCCACGCTCGAGGCATGGGAACGCAACCGTGAAACCCTGACGCCCCCGCTCGGCCGCTGGGCGATCGTCCGCAACTCCGACCAGCGGATCATCGGCGGCCTCTCCCTGAGGTACCTGCCGCCCGACGAGGAGGACATCGAGATCGGCTGGCAGCTCGCCCCCGACTTCTGGGGTCACGGCTACGCCACCGAGGCCGGCCGCGCCCTGGCCGGATGGGCCTTCTCCATCGGTGCCCACGAGCTCGTCGCGGTCGTGCGGGTGAACAACGAGCGCGGTGCCGGCACGGCCAGGCGCATCGGCATGCAGTGGGTCGGCGAGACGGACAAGTACTACGAGACGCGCCTCAACGTCTACCGGCTCTGGCCCAGCGACCTCACCTCGGCCCAGGAGGACGAGCTCCGGCTCTGACCGGCGGGCGTCCCGGGGCGGCCGCCGTATCCTCGATCTTCGACCGGCCGGGATCCGGCGTCGGGAGCCGAGATAGCGCAGCACGGCCAGGACACGGCGGCTGTAGCCGGTGACGTGCAGCAGCCCGCTCACTGGCGCTACAGGACAGGGGGGCGACGCTGGAACTTGATGTGGAGGATGTCGGGCCGGAACGTCGCCACGGCGTACACCGCGGTGTGCCCCCTGACCGTATAGATCGTCTGCCAGGTGCGGACCACCAGCGTCGAGGAATCGACGTCCAACAACTCGGAGATCCTCTCGTCCGGCACCAGTGGCTCCAGGTAGGCGTCGGCGTGACTCAGGGGTATGCCGAGTTGCTGCGCGAAGTACGCCTGGATGTCATCGCCCACCCCCTGAGGGTCGATGGAGACTCCGTCGAGCAAGGCGGGCAGGAACTCGTGGACCCACACCACGGGGATCTCGTCGGCGAAGTAGAGCCGGTCGGTCTTCCAGACCTCGCTTTTTCGCGGGACATGCAGGGCGGTGGCGACCTCGTCGTCCGCCGGCACCTTCCCGTGGGGCTGCTCGACGATGCGGCACACACGTCCGGCAGCGGTGAGCAGCGTCTCGACGGACACCAGGTCCGAGAGCGTGTACTCGATCTGCTCGGGCCGCTTCGCCATGAAGGTGCCTATGCCCCACCGGCGAACCACGAGCCCACGGACACGTAACTCCTCCAACGCCTCGCGGAGCGTGTTGCGTGAAACCCCGAGGTCGGAGGCGAGGGTCACCTCGGGGGGCAGCTTGGAGTCGGCGGGGAATCGTTCGAGCAGTTCCCGCACGAGGGCGCTCCGCTGAGTGCGCTGCACTGATCGCGTCGCAGGTTGTGATGGCATCAGGCCCACCCTTCCTTGCTTCCGGTCACACCACTACTGCCCATCCGACAGCACCGATTCTGCCGGAATGAATATTGACGAGGTAGAAGGTCCAACCTATCCTGATGGCCTTATCAGCGGCAACTTGACGCCACCGCTCATCGGAGGCGTCGGACATGCCGGTCGGATAGGAGTTGAGCGGCGATGAACAGATCGACCGAGCGTGAAAAATCAGACACACTACCTAACACCGGTGACCGCGAGGCACTCGCCCTTGACCGGGTCACCGTCTCCTTCACCGTCGGCGGTGACAGGATCGTCGCTCTTGACGACGTGAGTTTCGAGGTCGAGCACGGCGGGTTCCTGTCGGTACTCGGCCCTTCCGGCTGCGGCAAGTCCACCACACTGCGCCTCATCGCCGACCTGCTGCATCCCGGGGAGGGAGAGCTGAACGTCCTGGGCGACAGCCCAGGCACCGCCCGGGCGCATCGGCGCGTTGGCTTCGTGTTCCAGGACGCCACCCTGCTGCCCTGGCGGCGAGTCATCGACAACGTGCTCCTACCGACCCAGGTCGGGCCATCGCGCGTGCGCGGCAAGCTCGGCATGTCGCCGGACGAGGCTCTCGCCGTGGTCGGGCTCACCTCCTTCTCTCAGGCGTACCCGTCCCAGCTCTCGGGAGGAATGCGGCAGCGGGTCGCCATCGCGCGGGCGCTGGTGACCAAGCCCGACATTCTCCTGATGGACGAGCCGTTCGGCGCCCTGGACGAGCTGACCCGCGACCGGCTGAATGTCCAGCTTCTGGACATCTGGCAGGCCAGCAAGACGACGATCGTCTTCGTCACGCACTCGATCCCGGAGGCCGTGTTCCTCGGGCAGCGCGTGATCCTCATGTCCTCCAGACCGGGTCGCGTCAGGGCGACGGTGGAGGTGCCTCTGCCGTACCCCCGCGAGTTGTCCTTGCGAGACAGCCCCCAGTTCACCGGCATCGTCGCCCAGTTGCGGCGCCTGCTCACCGAGGAGGAACTGTGACCGTCCAGTCGGGCACTCGTGAGCACGGCCGCCTCCAGGAAAAAAGGAGGTCGAAGAAGCGGTCACCGATCGCGCGAACTCTCGTACCGGCCATGGGCTTCGTCCTGTTCGTCGCGCTGTGGGAAGCCGTGGTTCGGGCCTTTGCCGTGCCCGTCTACCTGGTGCCGGCCCCCTCGGAGGTCTTCACCGCTTTTGTCGACAACTGGGAACTCATCTACTCCAACACCGGTCAGACCGCGCAGGAGGCCTTCCTAGGCTTCGCGATCGGAAACGCCGCGGCCATCGCGCTGGCCGTCGTCTTCGTGATGAGCCCGTTCCTCGAACGACTCACCTTTCCCATCGTGGTCGGCCTGCGCACGGTCCCGATCATCGCCATCGCGCCGATCCTCATCATCATCTTCGGCAACGACGCCACACCCAAGATCGTGATCGCGGCGTTGATCTCGTTCTTTCCGACGCTGGTCAACGCGATCGTCGGCTTCAAGAACGTCGATCCCAAGATGCTGGAGCTCATGGCGATCCTCTCGGCGCGGCCGTGGGAGACGTTCCTGCGGGTGAGGGTGTTCAGCGCCCTTCCCTTCATCTTCTCCGCACTGAAGATCGCAACAGGGAACTGCGTGCTCGGCGCCGTGGTGGGTGAGTGGATCGGCGCGGACAGGGGACTCGGCTACCTGATCATCCAGTCGACGTTCGACTTCAACACGACACTGCTGTACGCGACGATGTTGGTCGTCTCGATACTCGCGATAATCGCCTTCGGGCTCGTCGCCGTCGCCGAGAAGCTGATCGTGCGCTGGGAGCAGGAGCCGGCGCGATGACCTTCGAGGAAGAGTTCCGCGGCGTCATCGGCACCTCCGTCACCGAGTCCACGCCGTGGTGGCCCGAGACTCCCAGCCACTCAAACCGGCCCAACATCGTCGTGATCGTCCTCGACGACACCGGATTCGCGGACCTCGGCTGTTACGGATCGGAGATCAGGACGCCTAACATCGACCGGCTCGCCTCCGACGGCCTGCGCTTCAGGAACTTCCACACCACGCCACTGTGCTCCCCGACCCGGGCGGCCCTCCTCACCGGCCGGAATTCACACAACGTCGGTATGCGGTTCCTGTCCGAGGTGGACACCGGATTTCCCAACTGCCGTGGCCAGATCTCCGCCACCTGCGGCACGCTCGCCCAGATCCTTGACACGAACGGTTACGCGACCATGGCGGTCGGCAAGTGGCACCTCGCGCCGCTGACGGAGACCTCGCACGCCGGCCCCTTCCACAACTGGCCGTTGGGCCGGGGATTCCAGCGTTTCTACGGCTTCATGGGCGGGGTGACCGACCACTACACACCGGAGCTCGTCCGGGACAACACACGGATACGCCGGGACTTCGGCGACGACTACCACCTGTCCGAAGACCTGACCGACGAAGCCGTGCTCTTCGTACGCGAACAGACCTCACTGGCTGCCGACCGGCCGTTCTTCCTCTATCTGGCCTTCGGCGCGACCCACGCGCCGTTTCAGGTGCCGGTGCACCTGGTCGAGAAGTACGACGAGGTCTTCGCGCACGGCTGGGACCGGGTTCGCCTGGAACGCCTCCAGCGGCAGATCGAGCTTGGGATCGTTCCACAGGGGACGGAGCTGTCAGAGCGGCCCCAGGACATACCGGCCTGGCATGACCTCGACGACCGGCAGCGCCGCGTCGCCACCCGGCTGCAGGCGACCTACGCGGCCTTCCTCGAGCACACCGACACACAGATCGGACGGCTGCTCGACGCACTGGGCGAATGCGGCGTTCTCGACGACACGATGATCGTGCTGCTGAGCGACAACGGTGCCAGTCACGAGGGCGGGAGCGGCGCCATGCAGGTGCTCGCCCCGTACAACGGCCTGTCGGAGGAGCTGTCCGAGTCGGAGCGCTTCCTTGAGTCAGCCGGGGGCAGGACGACCGCCCCGCACTACCCGGCAGGCTGGGCCATGGCGAGCAACACCCCGTTCCGGCGTTACAAGCAGTACGTGGACGGCGGTGGTGTCAACACGCCGCTGCTGGTCCGCTATCCCCACAGGATCGGAGACGCCGGGGCGGTGCGGACGCAGTTCGTGCACGCCATCGACATCACCCCGACGATCCTCGACGTCGCCGGCATCGACCCGCCGAGGTCGATCGCCGGTGTGCTGCAACGTCCGATGGACGGGCGGAGCGTCGCCGCCGTACTCGACGATCCGGACATCCCCGCAGGCCGCCGAACCCAGGCATTCGAGATGTTCGGTCACCGGGCGCTGGTGCACGAGCGATGGAAGATCGTCGCCGAGCACGTGACGGGTGAGGACTACGCCCAGGACCAGTGGCACCTGTACGACCTCCACACCGACGTCTCGGAATGCCACGACCTCGCCGCCCAGCAACCTCGTCTCGTCGAGCAACTGGCCGCACTCTGGTGGCGGGAGGCCGAGGCCAACGGCATCCTCCCGCTGGACGACCGTCCCATGCGCGACATGCTCAACGGCGGCCACGTCGCCCCCGCCTACCGACGCACCCGGTGGACCCTGTATCCGCCGACCTACGTTCCGTACGGCCTCGCCCCCAACCTGGCGAGGCTTGCCTGGAGCTGCCGGGCAGACCTGCTGGCCGGGGAGGGCGACGGGACGGTGTTCGCCCAGGGCAGCGCGCTCACCGGGCACGGGCTCGGCATCATCGACGGGATCTTGGTCTACGAGTACAACGCGCTCGGCCACCGCACCCGTGTCAGTGCCGGGATGCCCGTTCCCGCCGTCCCGGCGCGAGTGGAGATCTCGTTTCGCCCCGCGCGGGAGCAGGGCGGCAGCGTCCGGCTGCTCATCGACGATGTGACCGTCGGCGAGGGACGTATCCCCCTGACGCTCAACAACGTCTCGTTCCTCGGCCTGGCCGTTGGGCGTGACAGCGCCTCACCGGTACTCAGTGGTGGGGTGCTGGAGCGTCTGCTGCGACTGGACCTCAGACTGCTTGAGGAGCGTCCCACATGACCGGGCCCGCTGCCGCCGAGGGAATGGTCTGGATTCCCGGCGGCAGAACCATCGTGGGGTGTGACACCGCGTATCCGGAGGAAGCCCCCGCGCGCGAGGCGCTCGTGGCCGGCTTCTGGATGGACCCCTGCCCGGTGACAAACCGGCAGTTCGCTGAGTTCGTCGAGGCGACAGGCCATGTCACCGACGCGGAACGTCCGCTGGACGCGAGCGTGTACCGCGACCTGCCTCCTGACCTGCGAGCCCCCTCCTCTCTGCTCTTCACTCCCGGTGACCATCCAGTCGACCTGCACGACGCCTCGCAGTGGTGGCAGGTCGTACCGGGCGTCACCTGGTATCACCCCTCAGGGCCGGGCAGTGACATCGCCGGTGTGGAGGACCATCCGGTGGTCCACGTCACGATCGAGGACGCCCGCGCCTACGCGCGCTGGCGAGGAGCCGAGCTCGCCGGCGAGGACGAGTGGGAGCACGCCGCGCGCGGAGGTCTGCACCAGGCGCGCTACGAGTGGGGCGACGAGTTCACCCCCGGCGGGGAGCACCGGGCGAACACCTGGCAGGGCCGATTCCCCTGGGAGAACCTCGCCGCGGACGGCTGGGTGGGGACCTCCCCCGTCGGCTCCTACCCGGCAAACCGGTACGGCCTCCACGACATGACGGGAAACGTGTGGGAGTGGACCACCAGCTGGTGGACCGCCACCCGCCGGTCAGCGAAAGCCCCGTCACCCTGCTGCGGCACCCCGCGAGTTCCGGACGACGCGTGGGATCTCGCGATGCCACAAGCCCATATTCCGCGCTTCGTCATCAAGGGCGGCTCGCATCTGTGCGCCCCCAACTACTGCCGACGCTACCGACCGGCAGCTCGCAGTCCCCAGGCCGCCGACACGTCGAGCTCACATCTCGGCTTTCGGTGCATTCTCCGTACGGCCTCTCCTTTCATGAGAACACCCCCAGAGGACACCCATGTCAAACAATGATCTCTCCCGGCGCTCCGTGCTCAAGACAGCGCTCGCAGGCGTCACCGGGCTAAGCTCAGCCACTCTGCTCGCGGGTTGCGGGCAGGACCGTCGCGACGCGGGCACACAGAACACCGCCGCGCCCGGCGCGAAGAATCTCTCCCTGCAGCTCGCCTGGCTCGCCAACGTCCAGTCGGCCGGCGAGATCGCGGCCGACAAGCTCGGGTACTTCAAGGAAGTCGGGCTGACGGTCGCCACCCGGCCAGGTGGCCCGAACGCCAATCCGATCCCGCTGGTGGCGGGGGGAAACTCCCTGGTCGGAATCACCTACGCGCCCGCGCTGATGTTGGCGCGCAGTCAGGGCATCCCCGTCCGCTGTTTCGGCGCCGCGATGCAGAAGGCGCCGCTGGCCTACTTCTCCCTGAAGAGCAGCGGCATCACCGACGTGAGTCAGTACAAGGGCAAGAAGGTCGGGGTGCAGGTCGGTGGAGAGCCCCTGCTCTCCGCGCTGCTCCGCAAGAACGGCCTGGACCTGTCGGACGTCGAACTGGTCAAGGTCGGTGCGGACACGACCCCGCTCATCACGGGGCAGGTAGACCTCTTCGCCGCCTGGGTGCTCAACCTCCAGCAACTGGCTCCCGCCAAGGAGAAGGGCCTCAACCACCAGACCCTGTGGGACAACGGCGTGCGCATCCAGTCCAACTACTACATCGCCACGGAGGAAACCCTCACCAACCGCCGAGACGAGCTGGTCGCCTTCCTCGAAGCGGTCTCCAAGGGATGGGCCTACGCGATCGACAACCCACAGCAGGCGGTCGACATGGTGGCCGAGGCCGCTCCCGGGCTTCAGAAGAAGCACGAGCTTGAGGAGATCAAGACCCTTCTTCCTGACTTCCTCTACGGACCCCAGACCCAGCAGCACGGATGGGGGTGGATGGACAAGGCGCTCTGGAAGAGCGCGCTCAGCGAGTACCAACAGCTCGGTGTCCTGAAGAAGCCGGTCAGCGTCGACGAGATCGCGACCTGGGAGGTACTCAACGGCGCTACGGGGCGTGTACGACGCTAGGAGGCGTGGTCGACTCCATCGGTGAAATTCCGAGGTACCCTCATCCGGCTTCGATGGCGGGCCTGCGATGGCATGGAGATCCACACCACGCCAGGACAGTGCTCATGCGAGGCCGGCCGCTGCTCAACATCACGCCCCGACGAACGGGACGCGGGTGCGCACTCAAGGGCGGATATCACCGCGCCCGAAGACCCGCCCATAGCTGTTCTCCCCTCATCATCGATCGGATCGGAGCATGACGTGAACATGTCTGATTTACGCGGAAAGCACATCGTGCTGTTCATCTGCGACCAAATGCAGTACATGAGACAGGGCCGTGTCGATCCTCTGGCCCGGACGCCCAACCTCGACGCGCTCGCCGACGAAGGCGTTTTCTTCGACCGGTTCTACTGCTCGAACCCACAATGTTCACCGTCTCGCATGTCCCTGCAGACAGGCCTCCACCCCCACGAGGCCGGCGTGATGGTGATCTATGGCTTCGGTGGCCATACCGGCCACCTTGGCCCCCGGCACCGCACCATCGCGCAGGTCCTCAAGGAACACGGTTACCGGACCGCCTACTTCGGTAAGAGTCACTTCGGGTACCCGCTTGAGAAGCTCGGCTACGAGAAGGGGATCGAACGCGGTGGCGGAAGTTCCCTGGCCGTCGTGGACGAGGAGATCACTCGCGACGCCACGAACTTCCTGGCGAGCTACGACGCGACGGAACCGCTCTTCCTAGTGATATCCCTCCATCAGCCGCATCCTCCCTTCGAGTCCGTCGAGCCATACATCCGGTCGTTCGACCCGGAACAGATGCCGATTCCCCCCTCCTTTGCCGACGACCTGGCCGGCAAGCCCGAGTTCCAGAGAAAAAGAAGAGAGTCACCCGGAGGGGGCGTCACCAGGCAACAGTTGCGTCTTGAAATGGCGCAGTACTACTCAATGATCACCAAAGTAGACGAACTCTTTGGCAGAGTCCGCCACGCACTCGAGGGCCGCGGTCTTTGGAACGATTCGGTTATCGCGTTCACATCAGATCACGGCGACATGATGGGCGGCCACGGCTTGCGGCTGAAAGGCACGTTCCCGTACGAAGAACTCTTCCGTGTTCCTCTGATCATCAAGGCGCCCGGTGTCGCGGGTGGTGCCCGCACGGCGAGCCTCGGAGTGAACGTGAGCCTGCCCCGAACTCTGATGGAACTCGCCGGGGTGGAAGTGCCCGACGACTGGCCGAACCGCTCGGTCACCGATGTGGTGCTCCGGCAGGCAGAAGGTCCTGAGCAGGTCTTCATGGAGCACTACGGCGCCTACTGGGGGTGGCACCCGTTCCGGATGATCGTGACTCGTTCCTACAAGTACGTCTACTACTACGGCCCCGACGAGCCCGCCGAGGAGTTGTACGACCTTCAGCATGATCCCCGCGAGGAGCGCAACCTCGCCGCCGACACAACATACGAGGACCTGAAGCATCGACTCAAAGCCAAGCTTGAGTTGTGGTGGCGCACTACGGAGGGCAGGACGTTCACGTACTACGAATCAGATGAGTTCAAGCGTATCGACGCCGCGACCTTGGTCGACGACAACGAGCTTTGGGCCTTCACGTGAACCGTGGACACCGTGGTGTCGGCCGCGCGCTCAGGTTCCTTGGCGTGCGGTCGGGTTCGGTGGTTGCTCGTCTTGATTTCGGCGGCGGCCTCCGCGGCGACGGGGGCCGCCGCGGGGAGCGCTTGGCGCTCGGAGTCGGAGCGTGCGGCAAGGGCAGCGGCTTCAGGTCTCTCAGCACCTGCTGAGCCTGATCGTGGGCCTGACGGAGAAGCTCATCGAGCAGTTCGGACGAGCGCCCCGATCAACATGGCCAGCGCGACCAGGCGCTGCTGCACGCCGTCGCGCAGGTCGCGCTCGATGCGCCTGCGCTCCTGATCGACCGCCGCCACGATGCCCGTCCATGTCCCGGCCGGTTCGGTGCGGTCCGGCCCCGGCCGAGAGGGTCCCGAGCGCGAGACCGGCAAGCGCCCGGCAGGCCCTGCTCAGCGGGTTCACGATCAGGCGTGGTGCTTGCCCTTGCGCCGGTCGGACAGCCTGACGACCACGAAGACCACCACGGCGAGGATCACGATGCCCAGCACGGCCTTCGAGACGATCCCCATGTAGTCCTCGACCAGCGACCAGTTCTCTCCCAGCAGGAACCCCGCCATCACGAACGCCGTGTTCCAGATGAGGCTGCCCAGGGTGGTGAGAAGGGTGAAGATGACGATCGGCATGCGCTCGACCCCCGCCGGGATCGAGATGAGGCTCCGGAAGATGGGGATCATCCGGCCGAAGAAGACGGTCTTCCTGCCGTGCTTGGCGAACCACGCCTCGGTCTTCTCGATGTCGGAGACACTGACCAGCGGCAGCTTGGAGGCGATGAACACCACACGTTCGCGGCCCAGCAGGGCCCCGACCGCGTACAGCGCCAGTGCGCCGATCACCGATCCCAGGGTCGTCCAGAGCACGGCGTCGAACAACCCCATGTTCCCCTTGCTCGCGGTGAACCCGGCCAGCGGCAGGATCACCTCGCTGGGCAGCGGCGGAAACAGGTTCTCAAGTGCGATCGCCAGTCCCGCCCCTGGCGCACCCAGGGTTTCCATAAGGTTGATCGCCCATCCGGCGACTCCGTCGAGATTCGGTGAACTCATAGGGACAAGGCTACGGAGGGTTGGGTAGGGCGTGGATGAGGAATGCGCCCGCTTCTGCCTCGTACACGCCACAGGGTTCGGCTGCGGAAAACCACAGGTGCCTGGAACTCCATCGTGACGATCACAAAATCTCCGGAGTTCTCGCACGTCAGGGTGGGTATTGGCCGGCCAGGCGGGTACGGCGGGCAGAGGCCGTCGCGGCCCGGGAAGGGGCGGGCGCACCCGCCTTCCGGCCGGGCTCTCCGCCCGCAACTGTGACCTATCCCACATTGACCACCGCCGAAAAGTGGTTTGGGCCCACGCGAGGGACGTCCAGATATCTTTACTCTTATACGGTCCGGCACCGTTTCAGCTGTTTCTGAGATGGACCGTCTCGCCCTGCTCGATCCTGGCGCGGCCTGCGGTCAGCGTGGCGACCCAGCCGGGGAAGTCGGCCAGGTCACGCTCGCGTACCGCGACGCGGAAGCCGACCTCCGCGCCGTAGCGGACCTCCCTGACCTCGTACGGCGAGATGCGCAGGTCGTTCTCCAGCCGCCCGGCCTGGACGTGGTCCACGGTCACGGTCATGACCCTGGCGGGCACCATCTCGACCAGTGGTGTGAGATCCAGCGTCTTGCCGACCGACGAGCCGTACGCGCGGACCAGGCCTCCCGCTCCGAGCTTCACCCCGCCGAAGTACCGGGTGACCACCGCCACCACGTCGGCGACGCCCCTGCGCAGGAGGGTCTCCAGCATCGGGGTACCCGCGGTGCCACCGGGCTCGCCGTCGTCGTCGGCCCGCTGGATGTGGCGGTCACCGCCGATCACGTAGGCCGAGCAGTTGTGCGTGGCGTCACCGTACAGCCGTTTGCGGCCGGCGATGAACTCCCTGGCCTCTTCCTCCGAGGCGACCTGACCGATGGCGCACAGGAAACGGGAGCGTTTTATGTCGATCTCGTGCTCTGTCGTGTTCCGCGGGGTCAGGTACGGGTCGGGCATCCGGCAAGGGTATCGGCGGGGTTCCCGGTTCGCGCCACCGCGCACGTGTTTCCGGCCGCCCAGGGTACGCCCTGATGCCGAAGCCCTCGCGGCAGGTGGTTCGATGCCTGATCGGCGCCGCGGAAAGGAGTTCGAGGCCGGTCTCTCGCCGTGTTCGCCCGACCGGCTCCCCCGGGAATCCGGCGGCGCGGGGTCCCGCCGGAGGCACATCAGGGTCGGAATACGGAACGGATGTTGCGTTTATTTACAACGCGACAAAACTCCCTCGCGACGTCGAAATAGGAGAGAAGCGCCTGGCGTTCATTGAACGGAACAGCACGGCTCGCCTCCATGAGCTGGGGATAGGCGTCGGCGACTGGAACTCCCGCCATGGGGCAGGCCTTTGGGGCACGACAACCCCGTGGTGGGACGCTTGCCTTCGCCGGGAAAGGGGTTATATTTACCAATAATAATAGTAGGGATTAAGGGTAATAACGATGCCCCTGCCGAATTTCCTCACGATCGGTGCCCCTAAAACCGGGACCACCGCCCTGCACGCCGCACTGGCCCGGCACCCGGAGCTGTTCATGTCCCCGGTGAAGGAGCCGAAGTTCTTCCTCAGTGACGGCCCCCCTCCCAGCAGAGGAGGCCCGGGCGACGCCCAGACCTACCGCGAGCACGTCTGGCGGCGCGAGGACTACGAAGCCCTGTTCGACGCGGCACCGCCGGGAACACTCACCGGCGAGTCCACCCCGTTCTACCTCTACGACCTGGCGGCCCAGCGGCGCATCAGGAAGACCATCCCCGACGCCAGGCTCATCGTGGTGCTGCGCGACCCGGTGGAGCGCGCCCACTCCAACTGGACACATCTGTGGTCGGCCGGACTGGAGCCGATCGGCGACGTGCTGGAGGCCTGCGCCGAGGAGGAGCGAAGGGTCACGGCCGGCTGGGCGCCGTTCTGGCACTACCTGGGGCTCGGCAAGTACGGCAGACAGCTGGAACACCTGTTCACCCTGTTCCCCCGCGAGCAGGTGCTCGTCTACCGCTACCGCGACCTGGTCGACCGGCCCGCCGACACCCTGGACCGGATCTGCCGCTTCCTCGGCGTGGAGACCGGCGTCGTCACCGAGGTCCCCCGGGAGAACGTGACCGCCCATCCGGAACCGACCCGCGGACACCGGATGCTGTCGCGGGCGTTGCGCGTGGGGTCGTCCGTGGGACGATTCCTGCCGTCGCGGGTGAGCGTGGCGCTGACCGACCCGCTGGAGCGCAAGCTGCAGCGGCGGGCCCGCTCCCGCCAGCCGCTGACCTGGGACCAGCGAGAGAAACTGATCTCCCACTTCACCCAGGACGTGGCGCTGCTGCAGAGGGTGACCGGCGAGGACTTCAGCGACTGGCTCCGTCCCCGCGAGCGCTCCGGCGGCCTGGTGGGCGTCCGCCCCAACGGCCAGCGCCAGGCCCGCAACGGCCGCCCCCAGGGTTGACCCCCTCCCTCGAGCGGGACAGTGGGGGCGAGCCCCGTACCAGGCCGCGATCGGCACCGCCCGCTACGGGGCTCGTGGGCCTCACCGTGCCCGGCCGTGCCCGGCCGGGGCGTGATCGGCACGGCCCCGCGCAGGTCGGCGGCCGTGCTCAGCGCAGCTCGGTGCGGAGCTCGTGCGCCCCGTCCGCGCGGGTGTACTCGTAGTAGAGTCGCCGCCCGCCCTCCGGCAGGTCCACGATGTCCAGGTAACGCAGGCCGCCGCCCGCGTGCGGCGAGAGGGCGGCGGGCCCGGTGCCGACCGGGGTCAGCTCCGCCGGGTCGGTGCCGACCGCGACACCGGTCTTCTCCTCGTAGTTCTCCACCGCGGTGGCTCTGCCGTCGTAGAAGGCCACCACCTGCTCCCCGAGGAAGCGGACCGCCGCCACCCGTGCCCCCCGGGCGTCCCAGGCTCCGGGCCGGCCGCTGAGCGCGGTGCCCTGCCAGGTCCACTCGATGCCATCGGCGCTGGTGGCGTAGTCGGTCACCATCTGGTCGGCCTCGTCGTCCTCCGCCAGGGGGTGGCAGGAGGCCCACAGATGCCACACGTCGCCCCGCCGCACGATCACCGGGTCCTTGACGCCGGTCTTCGGGTCGCCGGGTAGCACCACCTGCCGCTGCGCGGCGCGGAACCCGGACGGGTCGTCGGCCTCCAGCACCTCGACCCGCCAGTGCTTGGTGTCGTAGGTGGCGCAGCTGAGGTAGAGCCGCCAGCGCCCTTCCGGTGTGCGGACCAGGGTGGGCCGCTCCAGTGACTCGGTGTCCATCTCCTGCCTGCCGATGGTGAGCAGGGTCTCGAACCGCTCACCGTCGGTGGAGCGGGCAACGACGACGGCGTAGCCGCGGCCCTCGCCGACGGGGCGGCGCAGCCGGTAGGCGAGATAGATCAGCCCGTCGCTCGCCACGGCGCTCGGCGCACCGGCCCAGTGGCCCGCGCCCGGCTGGGCCGGTTCGATCGCGACTGTGGAACGGCCCGGGTCGGGAAGGAAATCCTCGATTGTCACGACACCGAGATTAGGCAGGCCCTGGGTGGCACTCACGGAGAATCACCAATCATGGTCACGAGTTTTGTCACCCCTTGACGGCCAAAGGGTGCGTCGTTCTCGGGGCCTCCGGCGTGAGAGGCGCGGCGGCTGCCGCCCCTCCACGGCCGGACCGGCACGATCGGGCGCGCGGGGGTGACATGGCCCGGATGCCGTGCGCGCCAGGGGACGGGTCCGTGATGCCGGGGCCCGCGGAGACCTCGATGCCGACCGTACAGGGTACGGGGACGTGCGCGGGCCCGAGCCGTGCGGGCCCCCGGCCAGGCCGGCACCCGCGCCGCGCTCCCCCGCGGTGACCGTCCGGTTCACCGGCGACGCGCCTTCCACGCTCTTCAGGACCGGCGGAGCGTCGCGCTCGGCAGCGGGATGGCGGGGAACGGGTTGTCCGGCGGCAGGATGAGCCGCCGGGCCTCCTGCGGGCGCGCGGTGGCGTCCAGGTGCAGGAGCGCGGCCCCGATGCCCGCGGCGCCGACCATGTAGCCGGTGTCGGCGGTGACCTCCCAGGGGCGCAGCCGCCGGTAGGCCTGGTACCAGCGGGAGCCCCGGCCGTCGTGGCCGGTGGCCAGGCCGGTCAGGTTCTCCCCCAGCGTGCGGGCGAACTCCAGGTGCTGCGGGCGGCCGGTCGCCGCCCAGAGCCCGACGAACAGCTCCACCAGCCCGGCGGTGCCGCAGCACTGGCAGGCCGAGTTCCAGTAGCCACCGCTCTGGCTGGCGGGGGCACCGCTGCTGACGATCCCCCTGGCCAGCCGCTCGACCCAGTCGAGGTCTCCGGCGTCACCCGACACCCGGTACAGCTCGTAGAACGTCCGGGCGACCCCCGCGGAACCGGAGCAGAAGCCCAGGTAGTGCAGATCGCGGCCCTGCGGGATGTGGTGCGGCACCAGCGCACACCGCTCGGTCACGGCGCTGACCGCGCGGACGAAGTCGGCCCCCCTGCGGGAGCCGTCGAGAAAGCGGGTCTCGCCGGTCACGCCGTACAGGCGGGCGAGCAGGAAGGCGGTGCCGGCCGTGCCGGACAGGAACCCCGGGGTGACCGCGTCCAGCGGCAGGTCGGCGCAGGCGCCCTCGCCGAAGCGGTGGCCCGGGACGGCGAGCGCGGCGATGCGGGCGCCGGCCTCGACGGCGATCTCCTGGTAGGCGGGCACCCCCAGGATGCCGCCGGCGTGCAGCAGGCCGAGGATGATCCCGCCGTCGCCGCGCTGGGCGGGGTCACCGGTCCAGCCCAGGCCGCCGTCGATGGGGCGGGCGCTGCGCACGATGCGGTCGGCGACCGCGCCGGCCTCGACCTCGAAATCCCGTTCACCGGTGGCCCATCCGGCTTCGGCGAGGGCGAACATCACCCCGGTCAGACCGTGGTGGAGGGAGAGATCGGCCTGCTCCCGCCAGGTGGCGGCGAGATAGCGGGCCCCGGCCCCGGCATCGTCCAGGTAGCCCTCGTCACCCGTGGCGGCGGCGAGCTCCAGGAAGAACAGGATGATCCCGGCCGCCCCCGAGTACAACGACAGGGGGTGGTCGGGCATGGCGGCCCGGCCCCGGGGGTCGGGGTTGGCCTGCCAGTGCCGTCCCCGTTCGTCGTCCACGGCCGCCGAGCGGATCCAGCGCGCGGCCTCGACCGCGGTGGCCAGCGGGCTCTCCGCCCCCGACTCCAGGCTCATGGCGGCTCCTTCGTACGGCGAGACAATCATGTTACCTGTATTTCCTACAGGATCAATAGGTAATGCGGTGACGCCTGCCCGTGGACCACGCGGGCCGGGTACGCGGGCCTTCCCTCACCGGCGCTCAGGCGGAGCGGCCCGGAGGAACCAGATCGCTCATGACCGATCCCGCCAGATCGAACCCGCCGACATGGGCGAGGTAGCCGCCGGGCTCGAAGATCGATCCGTCCAGCGGGATGAACACTCCCCCCGCCTGCCGGACCAGCAGCGCCCCCGCCGCCACGTCCCATGGACTGACCCTACTGCCGTAGGCGACGTCCGCCCACCCTCCCGCGACATGGGCCAGCTTGAGCGCCGTGCTGCCCGGACGGCGTGTGGAGGCGAACGACGCCAGCATCCGGCCGAACTCGCGCAGCACCTCCTCCCCGCCGTCGGCCAGCTCGCGAGGGGTGGGATAACTGGTCAGCAGCATCGCCTCCCGATCGCGCGTGGCACCGGCGCTGCGCAACCGCACGTCGTTGCACCAGGCCCCGCCCAGGTCGGCCCGGAACTCGTCGTCGCGCACCGGGTCGTAGACCACCCCGGCGACCACCTCGTCCCCGGCGGCGGCGGCGATCGACACGCAGAAGAAGGGCAGCCCGGCGGCGAAGTTCGCGGTCCCGTCGATCGGGTCGACGTACCAGCGGATCTCACCGGACCCTTCGCTGCCGCCCTCCTCGCCGATGACCGTGCTGCCCGGGACGCGCCTCTCGATGACCCCCCGGATGGTCTCCTCCGCGGCGCGGTCGTGCTCGGTCACCGGATCGTGGAAGTCACTCTTGGTCTCGACCGCGGGACGCGACCTGAACGCCTTGCGGAGCCGCTCGCCCACCGCGCGGGCGGCCTCGACCGCGACGGCCGAGAGCTCTGTCGAGGTGCTCTGATCCATGCTTCCTCCATTGACGCGATCGGGCCGCGCCGGTCGCCGGCGGTCTCGGGAGCGGACCGGGCGGCAAGGATCCGGTGAGCCTGCCGACCGGCGCCGAGAGCCGCCCCGACTCCCATCCTGTACGAGAACGCACGCCCCCTACCCGCGTGGCGGGCATCTCCGCGAGCCTCGGCCGTTTTTCGTCAGGACGTTCCGATCCCCTCCGGGGGGCGGGACCCGTACGGAACGCGCGCGGCGATCGCCTCCCGGAGATCACGCTCGTCGGGCATCGGCCAGATCGACAGAACGACTAGAAGTCGTACTTAAAGGTCAAATCTGCATCAAACAACCAGTAGCCGGGAGCATCCACCGCATGGCATTTCGCCTGATGGGGATGTCATACCGGTAATCACCGCTAAGAAAGCCTGGCGTATGACCCCAGATCCGAGACAAGACGATGCGCGGCCGGAGAGATGAACAGGCGGCGGTCCTCGCCCTGCTGGAAGGCATCGCGTCCACGGCAGGGAACGTCATGCTCGTCGAGGGCGAGCCGGGGATAGGCAAGACGCTGCTGCTCGGCGAGGCCGCCGGCCTCGCGGCCGCGCGGGGGACGGCGGTCGCGAGCGGGCGGGCCGACGAGCTGGGACGGCTGACACCGCTGGGGCCGCTGCTGTCGGCCCTGGAGGAGTCGCCGGCGCCCATGACCGTGGCCAGGAACGCCTTCCCCGACGGTCCCGGCCTGCTGCTCTGGCTGGCCGAGCAGGTCAGGACCTCGCTGGAGAGAAGGCTGGGCGCGGGGCCGCTGCTGGTCACCCTGGACGATCTCCAGTGGGCCGATCCGGCCACGCTCATGGCCCTGCGCACGCTGCCCTCGCGGCTGGCCGAACGCCCGGTGGCATGGCTGCTGGCCTGCCGCAGCACCCCGGCGCGCGGCGACGCCAGACGGCTGTTCGACCTGCTCGAGGAGGAGGGCGCCACCCGGACCGTGCTGCGCCCGCTCGACGACGGTGCGGTCACCGAGATCTCCACCGACATCCTGGGCGCGGCTCCCGGGAAGGATCTGGCGGCGCTGGCCGCCCAGGCCGGCGGCAACCCGCTGCTGCTGTCCGAGTATCTCACCGGACTGTGCGAGGAGGGCGCCGTCCTCGTGCGGGACGGCGTCGCCCGGCTGGCCGAGACCACTCCCGCCGGGGCGGAGCTGCCCCTGCGGGTGCACACCGCCGTCCGGCGGCGGCTGAACGAGCTCGGCACCAGGACCAGGTACCTGCTGGAGGCCACGGCGGTGCTCGGGCGCTCGTTCTCACCGGCGTACGCGGCCGAGATGCTCGGCGAGACCCCGGCGGCACTGCTTCCCGCTCTGGAGGAGGCCCTGGCCGCGGGTGTGCTCGTCACCACCCCCGACGAGCTGGCGTTCAGGCACGAGCTGCTGTGGCGCTCGGTCGTCGAGAAGGTGCCCCAACCGGTGCGGCGAGCGCTGCGCGAACAGGTCGAGCGCGCCGCCCGGACACGCCCGGCCCGTCTGACCGGGGGCGGCGACGCCGAGACGCTGACGGACCTGGCCCTGCTCGCCTGGGACGAGGGCAGGCTCTCGTACGGGCTGGACCTGGCACGCGAAGCCGTGGAGCAACCGGCCGGTGGACGACGGCGGCAGCAGCCCCGGGCGGTGCTGGCCTCGATGCTGATCGACCTCTGGCTGCTGGACGAGGCGGAGGCCACGACGGAGATCGCCGCGGCCGAGGCCGAGTGCGAGCCGGCCTGGGCCGCGGAGATCCCCGTCCTGCGCGCCCGCCTGCACCTGGCCGCGGGCAGGCTCGGCAGCGCGATCGAGCACGCGGAGGCCGGTCTGGCCGCCGCCGGGACCCTGGGCGCCCCGTCACCGGCCTCCTCGGCCCTGTCGGTGCTCGGCACCGCGTCGCTGCGGGCGGGCGACCTGCCGGGGGCCATCAGGTACATGGAGAGGAACCTCGTCGGGTCGGCGCGAGACCTGCCCCCGCGCACGCGGCTGCGCTCGGAGCTGGTGGCCGGGCGGATCAACGAGGCGCGCGACGGAGCCGCGGGCGGGATGAGCTCGCTCGGCGGGCTGTACGACGCGCTGCCTCGGCACACCGGGGCGCTGACCAGCGAGCCCACCGCCGCGGCATGGCTGGTACGGATGGCCATGGCGACGGGTCAGCGGCACCGGGCCGACGCCGTGGTCGACGCGGCCGAGGGCATCGCCTGGCGCAGCCCCGGCCTGCCCAATCCGTCGGTGGCCGCCGACCACGCCCGTGGACTGCGGGAGGGCGACCCCGAGGCGCTGGGCCGCGCGGTGGCCGGGCACGGCGATCCGTGGGCCAGGGGTTCGGCGGCGGAGGATCTGGGCGTGCTGCTCGGCGCGGACGGCTGCCGGGATACGGCCGTGGAGAACCTCAAGATCGCGCTCGCCTGCTACGGCGCGGTGGAGGCCGTCCGTGACGCCGCGCGGGTACGGGGCAGGCTGCGGCTGCTGGGCGAGCGGCGCCGCCACTGGGTCAGGACCGCCCATCCCACCTCGGGGTGGGCCAGCCTGACCGGCACCGAGCAGGCCGTCTGCGACCTGGTCTCCCAGGGGCTGACGAACCGGAACGCCGCCGAGCAGATGTTCATCAGCGAGCACACGGTCGCCTTCCACCTGCGGCAGGTCTTCCGCAAGCTGGGCATCCACTCCCGGGTCGAGCTGGCCAGGCTCTCCGCCGAGGAGGGCGCCCACCAGGGTCACCGAGCTCCTCGCTGAGATCCGCACTGAGATCCTTTGAGGCCTCCGCCCCAGGAGCCCGCTCACCTGGCCCCCGTCTCAGCCACTCCCCTCACCTACCGGCGCGATCGCGCCCTCCGCCCATGAGCGCGGTTCGGAGGCGGGCGCCGCGCCCGCGGGTACCCGGTTCCTCTTCCCCACAGTTCCGGCATTGCACGATATTTGATGACATTGCCGGTTCTCCTCATGCGTAGGTGACGTCGAGCTCGCCCTCGGCGAGGTCGACCCGGACCACGCCCCCCTCGTACGCCTCCCCGGACAGCAGAGCGCGGCCGATGCGCGTCTCGACCTCCCTGGAGATGAACCGGCGCAGCGGGCGGGCGCCGTACACCGGGTCGTAGCCCCGCTCGGCGATGTACCTGAGCGCCGCCTCGGTGACGTCCAGCCGGATCCCCCGTTGTTCGAGACGGGTCCGCAGCTCGACGAACATCAGGCCGACGATGCGCTCGATCTCCTCCATGGTGAGCGGCTTGAAGATCACGATGTCGTCGACGCGGTTGAGGAACTCGGGACGGAAGTGCGCGCGCAGCTCGGCCATCACCCGCTGCTGCGCCTCCTGCTCGATCTCTCCGCTCGGTGTGACGCCGTCGAGGAGGTAGACGGAGCCGATGTTGGAGGTCATGATCAGGACCGTGTTGCGGAAGTCGACGGTCCTGCCCTGCGCGTCGGTGAGCCGCCCGTCGTCCAGCACCTGCAGCAGCGTGTTGAAGACATCCGCGTGCGCCTTCTCCACCTCGTCGAAGAGCACCACGGAGTACGGCTTGCGCCGCACGGCCTCGGTCAGCTGGCCGCCCTCCTCGTACCCCACGTAGCCGGGGGGCGCGCCGACGAGGCGGCTGACCGTGTGCCGCTCCTGGTACTCGCTCATGTCGATGCGGATCATGTTGTCCTCGGTGTCGAAGAGCGCCTCCGCGAGCGCCTTGGCCAGCTCGGTCTTGCCGACGCCCGTCGGTCCCAGGAAGATGAACGACCCGATCGGGCGGCGCGGGTCCTTGATGCCGGAACGGGCCCGGATGACGGCGTCGGCCACCAACCGCACCGCCTCGTCCTGGCCGATCACCCGCTCGTGCAGGACCTGGTCCAGCCGCAGCAGCTTCTCCCGCTCGCCCTCCTGCAGGCGGCTCACCGGGATGCCCGTCCACCGGGAAACGATCATCGAGATCTCGTCGTCGGTGACGACCTCGCGCAGCAGACGCGCCGTCCCCTGCTTGGCGAGCAGACGCTCCTCCTGCGCCTCCAGCCGCCGCTCCAGCTCGGGCAGCTTGCCGTGCCGCAGCTCCGCGGCACGGTTGAGGTCGTAGTCGCGTTCGGCCCGATCGGCTTCGGCGCGTACGTGTTCGATCTCCTCGCGCAGGCTCTGGACGGCGCGTAGCGCGTGCCGCTCGGCCTCCCACTGCGCCCGCATGGCGTCGGCCTCGGCGCGCACGTCGGCGAGCTCCGCGCGCAGTTCCTCCAGGCGGACCCCGCTCGCGAGGTCCTCCTCCTTGGCGAGCGCGGCCTCCTCGATCTCCAGGCGCATCACCCTGCGGGTGAGCTCGTCGAGCGCGGCGGGCATCGAGTCGATCTCCGTACGGAGCATCGCGCACGCCTCGTCCACCAGGTCGATGGCCTTGTCCGGCAGGAAACGGTCGGAGATGTAGCGGTGGCTCAGCACGACGGCGGCCACCAGCGCGCTGTCCTGGATCTTCACCCCGTGAAAGATCTCCAGGCGCTCGCGCAGGCCACGCAGGATGGAGACGGCGTCCTCGACCGAGGGCTCGTCGACCATCACCGGCTGGAACCGGCGCTCCAGTGCGGCGTCCTTCTCGACGTGCTTGCGGTACTCGCTGAGGGTCGTCGCCCCGATCATGTGCAGCTCGCCGCGGGCCAGCATGGGCTTGAGCATGTTGCCCGCGTCCATGGCGCCCTCGGCCGCTCCGGCGCCCACCACGGTGTGCATCTCGTCGACGAAGAGCAGGATCCGCCCCTCGGCGGCCTTGACCTCGTTGAGCACGGCCTTGAGGCGCTCCTCGAACTCGCCCCGGTACTTGGCCCCGGCCACCAGCGAGCCCATGTCGAGGCTGAAGACCGTCTTGCCCTTGAGTCCCTCCGGCACGTCCCCGTGGCTGATCCGCTGCGCGAGTCCCTCCACGATGGCGGTCTTGCCGACGCCGGGGTCACCGACCAGGACGGGGTTGTTCTTCGTCTTGCGGGACAGGATCTGGACGACCCGGCGGATCTCGGCGTCGCGCCCGATGACCGGGTCGAGCTTGCCCGACAGGGCATCGGCCACCAGGTCGCGCCCGTACTTCTCCAGCGCCTCGTACGCCACCTCGGGCATCGCGGAGGTCACCCGCTGGTTGCCGCGGATCGAGGTGAGCGCCTTGAGGAAGCCGTCCCTGGTCAGCCCCTGATCGTGCAGCAGTCTCCCGGCGGAGCTCGAGCTGCCCTCCTCAAGCAGGGCGATGAGCAGGTGCTCCACCGACACGTAATCGTCCTTGAGCCGGTCGGCCTCCCGTTTGGCCGTGTCCAGCAGGCGGGAGAGCCGCTGCGTCACGTAGACCTGGCCCGGCGCGGCGCCGGGACCGCTCACCTTGGGACGGCGGCCCAGCTCCGCCTCCAGATCGCCCCTGAGCCTGTCGGTGTCGACGTTCGCGTACGAGAGCAGGCGGGGTGTCAGCCCCTCCGGCTGGTCCAGCAACGCCAGCAGCAGGTGCTCGCCGTCCACCTCGGTGTGCCCGAAGCGCAGGGCCTTGGTCTGCGCGTCGTGCAGCGCCTCCTGCGACTTCTGGGTCAGCTGGTTCATGTCCACGGCGAGCCTCCGGTGAGTCGGGAACGCCCACGCTGGGCGGCCTCCAGCTGGGCGATGCGGTCCAGCAGATCCAGTACGAGGCCGAGCGCGGCATAGTTGATCGAGAACCCGGCCCGCAGCCGCCGGATCCGCGCCATGGTGAGCACTTCGGGAGGCGGGAACCACAGGTGCCCGGCGGAGTCGGTCCCGGCGTCGAGCAGGCCCAGCGCGACAAGACGCCGCACCAGATCGGGGTGGGTCCCCGTCGCCCTGGCGAACGTCTCCAGATCCAGGCGCTCGGGCCTGGTGAGCTGGTAGGTCCGCTCCACTCCGCCAGGCGCCCTCCGCGGGCGGGAGGCGGAGCCCCCGGCCGGGGCCGCCCCCGGCCCGGCAGGCCGCGCCCCCGGGTGGGGCGGCCTGCGCTCCGGGAAGGGGTGGGTCATCGCCGTCTCCTCGGATCGAACGTGGAGACGGCGGCGAGCTGCTCGAACAGCCGCCGCTCCTCCTCCGACAGCCGGGCCGGAACCATGATCCGCACCTCGGCGTACAGATCACCCGCCTTGTTCCGGGGACTGGGCATCCCCCGGCCGCGCAGCCGCAGCCGCTTGCCGCTGGAGGTGCCCGCCGGCACCTTGACCTTGGCCTCGCCCGCGGGGGTGTCGACCGCGACGGAGGCGCCGAGCGCCGCCTCCCACGGGGTGACCTGGAGCAGGACGTGGATGTCTCGCCCCTCGACCCGGTACCGGGGGTGCGGCGCGATCCTGACGATCAGGTAGAGGTCGCCCGCGGGTGCCCCGTCGCCGCCCCTTCCACCCTGCCCGGCCAGCCTGATGCGCTGCCCGTCGGAGACGCCCGCGGGAATCTCGATCTGCAGCCTGCGCGAGCCGACGGTGATCGAGCGGCGGCCGCCCCGGTAGGCCTCCTCGACGGTCAGCTCGATCTCGGCCTCCTGGTCGGCGCCGGGGATCGGCCCCCAGCCTCCACCGGCCCTGCCTCCCCGCGCTCCCCGTCCGGAGAACAGCCCTTCGAGAAGGTCGTCGAGGTCGATCCCCTCCCCGAAGCCGGCCTGCTCTCCGGCCCTGCCCCAGCCGGCACGGCCCGCCCCCGCCCCCGCACCGGCACGCGCACGGCGGCCTTGGGCGCGCGCCCACGTCTCGGGGTCCACGTCCTCGGGCACCTGGCGGAAGTTCGGCCCGAACGCGTCGTAGCGGCGCCGGGTCGCGGGGTCGGACAGCACGCTGTAGGCCTCGGAGACCTCCTTGAAGCGGTCCTCGGCGGCCGGGTCCTTGTTGACGTCGGGGTGGTTGACCCGTGCCAGCTTGCGGTAGGCGCGCTGGATCTCCTCCTGGCTCGCGCCCCTCTGCACTCCGAGGATCTCGTAGAAGTCGCGGTCGGGGGGCATCATTCCCCCTTGGCCACCACGACCAGCGCGGGCCGTAGCTGTTGCTCGCCGTCTCCGTAGCCGGGCCGCACCACCTGCAGGACCGTGCCGTCGGGCACGCCCTCCTGCGGGAGCACGGCCACCGCCTCGTGCCTGGCCGGGTCGAACGTGGCGCCGGCGTCGTCGCGGCGTGGGTAGCCGAGGCGGGAGAGTACCTCCTGCGCCTGGTCCCTGATCGCCCGCATCCCGTCGACGATGGAGGCGGGGTCGGTCTCCGCGTGCTCCAGCGCGCGGTCCAGGTTGTCCAGCACGGGCAGCCACTCGGCGGCGGCCCGTGCCCGCTCCTCCTCCCGCATCCGCCCGGTGTCCCTGCTGACGCGCTTGCGCAGGTTGTCGAGGTCGGCGAGGGCGCGCCGCCAGCGGTCCTGCAGATCGGTCACCAGGGCCTGGAGCTCCTCGACCCGGGCCTGGAGATCGGCCGGGGCGGCCCCTGCCTCCCCGCGCGCCTCCTGGGCATGCTGCTCTTGACCATGCGCCTCCTTGCCGCGCGTCCCTCGCGCATGGGCCTTCCTACCGTGTTCCTCCTGGCCGCCGTACCCGCCCTGGGCCCGCGGCTCCTGGCCACGCGGATCCGGCTCATGACCGGGGACGTGGCCGCCCTGCCCGGCTGCCTCACTCATCGGTCGTGAACTCCGCGTCGATGACGTCGTCGTCCCTGCCGCCACCCGCCTGGCCGCCCGGAGCCCCGGACGCGCCCTCCCCCGGGGCGCCCGGGCCGGAAGCACCGGAGGCCGACGCGCCGAGGCTGTGGTAGACCTGCTGGAGCTCGGCGGTGAGCGAGCGGACCCGGTCGAGCGGGGCCTCCTGCTTGATCGCCTCGCGGGCGTCGTTCACCAGCATCTCGCCCCGCGCCTTCTCATGGACGGGCACCGACTCACCCAGCTCGGCCAAGCGGTGCTCCACCTGGTAGGCGGCGCTGTCGAGCTCGTTGCGCGCGTCGATGACCTGCCGCATCCGCTGGTCCTCCTCGCGGTGCCGCTCGGCGTCGGCGACCATCCGCTCGACCTCGCCGGTGTCCAGGTTCGAGCTCTCACTGATCGTGATGCGCTGCTCGGCGCCGGTGTCCTTGTCCTTGGCGGAGACGTTCAGGATCCCGTTGGCGTCGATGTCGAAGGTCACATCGACCTGCGGCACGCCGCGCGGAGCGGGCCTGATGTTCTCCAGCCGGAACCGGCCGAGGGAACGGTTGTCGGCGGCGCGCTCGCGCTCGCCCTGCAGCACCGCGACGTCCACGGCGGTCTGGTTGTCCTCCGCGGTGCTGAACACCTCGGACCGGCGGGCCGGAATGGTGGTGTTGCGCTCGATGACCTTCGTCATGACCCCGCCGAGCGTCTCGATGCCGAGGGAGAGCGGCGTCACGTCCAGCAGCACGACGTCCTTCAGCTCGCCCTTGATGACGGCGGCCTGGACCGCCGCGCCCAGCGCCACGACCTCGTCGGGGTTGACCGTCATGTTCGGGTCCTTGCCACCCGTCATGCGGCGTACCAGGGTCTGCACCGCGGGCATCCTGGTCGAGCCGCCCACCAGGATCACCTCGTCGATGTCGTCGGCGGTGAGCTTGGCGTCGGCCATGGCCTGCTGGATGGGGGGCTTGCACCGTTCGAGCAGGTCGGCGGTGATCTCCTCGAAGGTAGAGCGCCGCAGCGTGGCGTTCAGGTGTTTGGGGCCCGAGGCGTCCGCCGTGATGAAGGGCAGGCTGACCTGCGTCTGGCTGACCGCCGACAGCTCGACCTTGGCCTTCTCCGCGGCCTCGAAGAGCCGCTGCAGGGCCTGGGGATCCTGGCGCAGGTCGATGCCGTTGTCCCGCTGGAACTCGTCGGCGAGGTGGTCGACGATGCGCCGGTCGAAGTCGTCACCGCCCAGATGGGTGTCGCCCGCGGTCGCCCGTACCTCGACGACGCCGTCGCCGATGGCGAGGATGCTGACGTCGAAGGTGCCGCCGCCCAGGTCGAAGACGAGCACGGTCTCGTTCTCCTTGCGGTCGAGGCCGTAGGCGAGAGCCGCCGCAGTCGGCTCGTTGACGATCCGCAGGACCTCCAGGCCGGCGATCTTCCCCGCGTCCTTGGTGGCCTGGCGCTGGGAGTCGTTGAAGTACGCGGGCACGGTGATGACCGCCTCGGTGATCTTCTCCCCCAGGAATTTCGAGGCGTCGTCCACCAGCTTGCGCAGCACGGCCGCGGCGATCTCCTCCGGCGCGTACAGCTTCTCGTGGATCTTGAAGCGGACGGCACCGTCCGGACCTGGGACGACGTCGAACGAGACGGCGTTCATCTCGCTGGTGACCTCGTCGTAGCGGCGGCCGATGAAGCGCTTGGCCGAGTAGATCGTTCCCTTGGGGTTCAGGATCGCCTGGCGGCGGGCAAGCTGCCCGACCAGGCGCTCACCGTTCTCGGTGAACGCCACGACCGACGGCGTCGTCCGCACCCCCTCGGCGTTGGGGATCACCGTGGGCTTGTCGCCCTCCATCGTGGCGATCACCGAGTTGGTGGTGCCGAGGTCGATTCCAACTGTTTTAGGCATGCTGATCTCCTGTGCGACATGACGGGAACGACACTCGCCGGACGGCATCGCCGCCCCGGTCCTCGGGCCTGGTCACTCCACGCCCCGGTGAGGCCGGTGATCCAGGTGGCGGGCACGGCACGGCGGTGCGGGCCCTGCTCAGGGAGCGCCGATCAGATCTGCTGTGGCATCTGCGGGGGCATGCCCACGTTGAGCAGCCTGCGCGCCTCAGCCGCGTACGGGGTCTCGACCAGCACCTCGTAGCGGTCGGCGACGATCGAGCTCGACGAAAGAAAATCACGCTTGCCCCCGGTGAGCGCGTGGCCGATCAGCCCGAAGATCGCGCCGGCCACGGCACCCCAGATCAGGCCCCACAGGACCAGGACGAAGGGGAAGCGGCCCGGAGTGAAGATCGCGAAGAACAGGCCGATCAGCAGGCCGAACCAGGCACCGGCACCGGCTCCCATCCACGCGGCGCGAAGGTAGGTCAGCCGCCCGAGCACCCTCTCGACGAGCCGGAGTCCGACTCCGACGATCAGGGTGTGCTCGACCGGGAACTTCTGGTCGGAGAGCTGGTCCACGGCACGCTGGGCCTCGGCGTAGGTGCCGAAACCCGCCACCGCCTCATGGGCCTTCAAGGTGACATCCGATGGCATGGCACTTCCCTTCAACGGGTACCCGCGAAGTGGATCCTTACCCGCTCACCGTGCCTCTGGGGACGGTGCCCCCACATCCCCAGATCTGACAGTCATCTCCTTCGTACCCCGCCCCGCCACCCTGTTGGCCACCCCGCCTCACCGTCGTCTCCGACCCCCACGCCGTTGCGGTCAGTCAGGTCCCAGACCGTGCCGGAAGGCGTACGTCACGGCCTGGGCGCGGTCGCGCAGTCCCGCCTTGGCGAAGAGGTTGTTGATGTGGGTCTTGACCGTCGCCTCGGAGACGAACAGCTCTCCGGCGATCTCCGCGTTCGAGCGGCCCGCCGCTATCAGTCGCAGCACCTCGCTCTCCCGGCGGGTGAGCCCGTCGGGCAGGTCCGGCGCGCGGCGGTTCACGGTCACCGCCTCGGCCAGCCGCCGCTGGATACCGGGGTCGAACTGGGCCTGCCCCTCGACCACGGTCGCGATGGCCGAGGCCAGGGACTCGGCGTCGGTGTCCTTGGTCAGATAGCCCCGCGCCCCGGCGCCCAGCGCGGCGAAGACCGACTCGTCGTCGGAGTACGTCGTCAGGACCACCACATGGACCTCCGGGTGAGCCTCCCTGATCCTGCGGGTCGCCTCCACCCCGTCCATGCGGGGCATCCGCAGGTCCATCAGGACCACGTCGGGCCTGAGCTCGCCGACGAGCCGGACCGCCTCCCCGCCGTCGGCCGCCGCGCCGGCGACCTCGATGCCGGGCAGCAGCCCCAGCAGCAGCACCAGCCCCTCGCGCACCACCGTCTGGTCGTCGGCCACCAGCACCCGCACGGTCACCTCGGCACCCCCGCGTCCCTCGAACCCGCTCGCGCTCCCCGGCACCTCTCCCGCCGAGGCGGGACCGGATCGCGGTCGCGCGCCGCCTCCCCCGCATCCGCCCCGGCACCGGCACCGGCGTGAGTCGTCCACGGCGCGGTGCCCGCCCCCGCGGCGGCGCCGCGCCGTGGGCGACTCACGCCGGGACCCGCAGGAGGACCCTGAAGCCCTCCGTACCCGGCCTCGCGGCCAGCGACCCGCCGATCAGCTCGGCCCGCTCGCGCATCCCCACCAGCCCGTATCCTCCTCCCAACGGCGCCAGCCGGCCCGGCCGGCCACCGGTGTCGCACACCTCCAGCTCACACCAGCCCTCGACGCGGCGCAGCGCCACCGAGACCGCGGCGCCCGGCGCGTGCTTGCGCACGTTCGTCAACGCCTCCTGAGCGGTCCTGGCCACCGCCAGCCGGGCTCCGGCCTTCAACGAGTCGAGGTTCCCGGTGACCGAGACCGTGCAGGACGCCCCGGTCACCGACCGGAACTCCACAGCCAGCCGCTCCAGCCGCTCGGCCAGCGGCAGTTCCTCGCCACGCAGCGCGTCGAGCGCCCGGCGGGTCTCCTCCAGCCCGGTCCGCGCCAGCCGCACCGCCCGCTCGACCCGGTCGAGCGCCGCCGCCGGATCGTCGCCCCGCTCCAGCAGCAGCCGCGCCCCCTCCAGATGGACGATCTGCGCCGACTGCGAGTGAGCCAGGATGTCGTGGACCTCCCTGGCCAGCCGCGCCCGCTCAGCGAGCACGGCCTCGCCCGCCCGCGCCTCGGCGAGTGCCGCTCCGTGCTCCCTGATCGTCTTCACATGCCGCAGCAGGAAGACGAAGACCGCGGAGTAGGCGAGCCCGGCGGTGTTGCCCCAGACAGACCCGGAAGGGATGCCCAGGGCGAAGGAGAGCGCCGTCACGCCGACGAGGTCGGCCGTGACCAGCGTCGCCCCCGGCCAGAAACGAGTCTTGAACGGTGCGACGAAGACGACGACGTACAGGAATCCCATCCCGCTGTAGAGGCTGATCGCGTGCAGGGCGAGCCCCCCGGCCAGGGTGAAAGCGAGCAGCGGGACGTTGCGCCGGAGGTCTTCACCGCACAGCGCCCACAGGCAACAGCCCACGGTGAGGGCGCCGATCGGGATCACCGCGAACAGCCCGGACGGTCCCACCTCGACGGCGGCGGACACCGGGCCGAAGAGCAGGTATCCCACCAGCAGGACGGCGAGAAGCCTGCGCACGGGCGGGCTGCGGAGGATGGCCACGACGACAAGCTACCGGTGCCCGCCGGAAAGGGACCATGGACCTCAGGGTGGAGATGCCTCCACCCGACCGCACGACGGTCCCCTCCCGGGTGGAGGTTGCCGGCTCCACCTCCGGAACCATGCGCCAACACCTGCCGGCAGGTCATCGTCGAGGCCATGTCAGCAATCAGCGTCACTCATCTCGGGAAGTCGTTCGGCGAGGTACGCGCCGTGGACGATCTGTCCTTCACCGTGGAGCGAGGAACGCTCACGGCCTTTCTCGGCCCCAACGGGGCGGGCAAGACCACCACCCTGCGCATGATCCTCGGCCTGGTCGCGCCCACCGGCGGCACCGCCACGATCGGCGGCACGGCCTACCGTGACCTGGACCGGCCCGCCGCCACGGTCGGCGCGGTACTGGAGTCGACGGCCTTCCACCCCGGGCTGAGCGCCCGCGCGCACCTGGAGGCGCTCCGCCTCGCCGCGGGACTGGATCCCGCGTACGTGGCGCACGCGCTGGAGCAGGTCGACCTCACCGCCGCGGCCGACCGCAGGGTGCGGGGCTTCTCCCTGGGCATGCGCCAGCGGCTCGCCCTGGCCTCCGCCCTGCTGGGAGACCCGGAGATCCTCATCCTCGACGAGCCCGCCAATGGCCTGGACCCGGCGGGCATGCGCTGGCTGCGGGGTTTCCTGCGGGCCTACACCCACCAGGGCCGCACGGTCCTGGTCTCCACACACGTGCTCGCCGAGATCCGACAGATCGCCGACCACGTGATCATCCTCACCGCGGGCCGCCTCGCCTGGCAGGGCCCGCTGACCCCACAGACCGACCTGGAGGAGCTGTACGTGAAGGTGACCGGATGAGCCGCCTGATCCGCGCCGAGCTGTTCAAGGCCCGCGCGAGCCGCGTCACCTGGATCCTCGTCGCCCTGGCGCCCCCGCTGTGCGTGCTCTGGGCGGGGCTGATGGTCGCACTGGCGGAGCCGGGCGGCGCGACGGCGCCGCAGATCGAGAACGTCTACAACATGGCCCAGCAGTCCTATGTCTTCGCCCTGATCCTCGGTGTCCTGGGCATGGCCGGGGAGAACCGCCACCAGACGATCACCTGGCAGTTCCTGGTCACCCCTCGGCGGGAGCGGGTGGTGGGGGCGAAGCTGGCCGCGTACGGGATCGTCGGGCTGCTCGTCGGCGCCGTGTCGGCGCTGGTCACGCTGGCGGCGGGCCTGGTCATGCTCGGCCTGGCCGGTCATCCCGTGTGGACCCCCCGGGTGCCGGTGGTACTGCTCGGCTCGGTGCTCAGCGTCGTCCTGTACGGCCTGCTCGGAGTGGGCCTCGGAGCTCTGGTCCGCAACCAGGTCGCGGCGGTGGCGGTGGCGCTGGTCTGGTTCATGTACGCCGACTACCTGCTCACCATGCTCCTGCCCGGCCTGGGCCGGTGGCTGCCGACCGGGGCGGCCCGCGCCCTGGGCGGCATGAACATGCAGGGCGGTGAGCTGCTGCCCGCCTGGGGGGGCGGGCTGCTGTTCGCCGGCTATGTCGTGGTGCTCGTGCTCGCCGCCCGCGCGCTGACGCTCCGCCGCGACATCACCTGACCTCGCCGCACACCGACACCGACACGGGCACTGACACCGGCGCGGGGGCGGGCGTCACGACATGACATCGCGGACGGCGGCGTGGGCCGCGTCACGCATCATGCCGTGCAGCGTCGCGTTGGACTCCCGCTCCGTCCGCACCTCGACGATGCGCAGCCCCTCACCGCGCAGCGCCTTCACCAGCTGGCCCGGCTCGTTCACGAAGGTGTACGGCGTGCCGGTGGCGGCTGCCACGTAGCCCAGGTCCACCCCGTGCGCGGTGCCGAAGATCCGCTCGAAGGGGTCGCGGAGCGTGGCCTGGGGAAGCAGCGAGAAGATCCCGCCGCCGTCGTTGTTCACCACGACCAGACAGAGGTCGGGACGGGGCTCGCGAGGGCTGAGGAGCAGCCCGTTCTGGTCGTGCAGGAAGGTCAGATCGCCCATCAGGGCGTAGGAGGGACCGTTGTGGGCGAGGGCCGCGCCCATCGCGGCCGACACCACGCCGTCGATTCCCGCCGCTCCCCGGTTGGCCAGGATCCGCAGTCCCCGCCGGGAGCGCATCGCCTGGTCGAGGTCGCGGATCGGCATGGAGGAGCCGGAGAACAGCAGGGACCCGTTGGGCAGCGCGTCCACCAGGTCGCGGGCCAGGCGTGGCTCGCTGAGCCCGGTCCCGTCCAGCACGTCGTCGATCGCGGTCCTGGCCGCCGTCTCGGCGCGGCGCCAGGAGTGCAGCCACGTGTCGTCGCCCGCCGGGATCGGGATCTCCACCACCTGGGCGGCCTGGGTGGCCGAGCGGGTCGGGTCGGGCCAGCGGGTCATGTCGGCGGCGACCACGATGTGCTCGTCCGCGTGCCTCAGCCAGTTGAGCAGCGGCCGTGACAGCCCGGGACGGCCCAGGGTGACCACCACGTCCGGCCGGTGCCGGTCGGCGAACTCCGGGGTGCCCAGGAGGAAGTGGTAGGTGGACATCGCGTGGTCGCCGTAGCGGGCGCCGCCGTTGGGCTCCGACAGGACGGGCCACCCGGCCATGCCCGCCGCCGCCACGTATCGGCGCACGTTGGTCGCGCCGTCGCCGACGACGAGCACGCCCCGCCGGGTCGGCGGCAGGTGCAGCGCCACCGACGGGGAGCCCACCCTGGCACGGATCCACGGCCCTGGCGCGTCGCTCTCCAGGGACTCGCACCAGGAGAGGTCGCCGTCAGGGATCAGTGGTTCCCGGAAGGCCACGTTGAGGTGGACCGGGCCCGGGTCGTACGGGCCCAGCGCGCGCTGGTAGGCGCGGCAGGCCAGCGACCGCCAGTAGGCGACCTGCCCCGGCCGTTCCTCGGGCACGCCGACCTCGCTGAACCAGCGGACGGCCGTGCCGTACAGCTTGATCTGGTCGACGGTCTGGCTCGCGCCGGTGTCGCGCAGCTCGGGCGGGCGGTCGGCGGTGAGCACCAGCAGCGGCACCCCCGATTCGTGCGCCTCGATGACGGCCGGATGGAAGTTGGCCGCCGCGGTGCCGGAGGTGCAGATCAGGACGACCGGCCGCTCACTGCGGCGGGCCAGCCCCACCGCGAGGAAGGAGGCCGAGCGCTCGTCCACCCGCACGTGCAGCCGGATGCGGCTGTCGGCGTGCACGGCCAGGGCGAGCGGCGCCGAGCGCGACCCCGGCGCGAGCACCACGTCCGTGACACCGCAGCGGGCGAGCTCGTCGACCAGCACGGTCGCGAGCGCGGTCGCGGGATTCACCGCATCGCCTCCTTAACTCCGCACCCCGGGGGGGTAGGTCCATCCCGAGGCGCGCGAAACCGGCCTCGCCTACGCGGGACGGTGCGCCTCGGGACCGAACCCGTTCAGATCTTCGCTGCCCCTAGGGGCGGCGCGGGAACCTGCCGAAGTCGGGGGCGCGCTTCTCCTTGAACGCGTCGCGGCCCTCCTGTGCCTCCTCGCTCATGTAGTAGAGCAGGGTGGCGTCGCCGGCGAACTGCTGCATCCCGGCGGCACCGTCGGTCACCGCGTTCAGCGCGCCCTTGAGCATGCGCAGTGCCAGCGGCGACTTCTCCAGCATCTCCCTGGCCCATCTGACCGTCTCGGCCTCGAGCTCGGCGAGCGGAACGACCGCGTTGACCAGGCCCCAGTTCAGGGCGGTCTGCGCGTCGTACTGGCGGCAGAGGTACCAGATCTCGCGGGCCCGCTTCAGGCCCACGGTCTCGGCCAGCAGCCAGGAGCCGTAGCCGCCGTCGAAGGAACCGACCTTGGGACCGGTCTGGCCGAAGACCGCGTTGTCGGCGGCGATGGACAGGTCGCAGCACACGTGCAGCACGTGGCCGCCGCCGATGGCGTAACCGGCGATCATCGCGATGACCGGCTTGGGGCAGCGGCGGATCTGGACCTGCAGGTCCAGAACGTTGAGCCTGCCCACGTGCGGAGTGGACTTGTCGACGTAGCCGTCGTCACCGCGGATCTTCTGGTCACCGCCGGAGCAGAAGGCCCTGTCGCCCGCACCGGTGAAGATGATCACACCGACCTCGGAGTCCTCCTGAGCGGCGTTGAAGGCCTCCTTGAGCTCGAAGAGCGTGGTCGGACGGAACGCGTTGTGCCGCTCCGGACGGTTGATCGTGATCTTGGCGATGCCCTCGCCGGTCTCGTAGACGATGTCCTCGTACTGGCCGGACCTCTTCCAGTCGACCGCACCGTCCCGCTCGGGAGTCGTCTCCGCCGCCACCTGCTCGTTCGCGCCCGGCTCGACTCTCTCCGTGCCCACGATTGCTTCGCCCCCTCCGCTGTGCCGGGGCCGTCCCCGGCCGTTGTCCGGCTTTCGGCACTAACCTTACGACTGTGATGACCATTCCTGTGCACGAGGAGTGGCTTTCCGTGCAACGAGAACTGCATGCCGTGGTGTCCGCGGCGGGTCCGGAGCTGTTCCGGGCCGTCGGCTCGGCACTGGACGGCCAGGGCCCGGCCATCCTGCCCCTCTCCCCCTCCCTGCCCGCCCCCGCACTGCGGGCGACGCTGGAGGCGCTGCGCCCGACCCACGTCGACGGGGTCCGCCGCGAGGACGGCGTCGGCGTGCCCGCCGAGGTGGCGGTGGTCATCGCCACCAGCGGTTCGACCGGCACTCCGAAGGGCGTGCAACTGTCGGCCGAGGCGCTGAGGGCTTCGGCGTCGGCCTCGCTGCGGCGCCTGGGCGCGGAGGCGAGCGAGCGCTGGCTCTGCTGCCTGCCCCCCTCCCACGTGTCCGGCCTGCAGGTTCTGGTCAGGTCGCTACTGGGCGGGACCGAGCCGATCACGCACGAGGGGTTCTCCCCCGAGGCGGTGCTCGCCAGCGGTGCGGACCATGTCTCGCTGGTGCCCACCCAGCTGCGCCGCCTGCTCCACGCGGATCTGTCGGTGTTCAAGACGATCCTGCTCGGCGGTGCCGCCGCTCCCCCCGACCTGCTCGACGCGGCCCGCGCGGCCGGCGCACGGGTGGTCACCACGTACGGCATGAGCGAGACCTGCGGCGGGTGCGTCTACGACGGCGAGCCCCTCGACGGGGTGGGCGTCGGCATCGGCGGCGACGGCCGGATCCGCCTGAGCGGGCCGGTGCTGTTCTCCGGCTACCGGCTCCAACGCGGCCTCACCGAGGCCGTGCGCGACGGTGACTGGTTCCTCACCTCGGATCTGGGCACCCTGGACGACGGGCGGCTGCGCGTGCTGGGGCGGGCCGACGACGTCATCAACACCGGGGGCGAGAAGGTCGTCGCCGCGGCGGTGGCCGCCGCGGTGGCCGAGCATCCCGCGATCATCGACGCCGCCGTGGTCGGCCGCCCCGATCCCGAGTGGGGCGAGCGGGTGGTGGCCTTCGTCGTTTCGCAGGCCCCGCCGTCCCTGGCCGAGTTGCGCGCCTTCACCAAGGAGCGGCTACCTGCCTACGCGGCCCCCGCCGAGCTGATCGTAATGACCGAAATACCGCTTTTGGCCAACGGCAAGCCGGACCTGGAAACTCTCCGTTATGGTCGTGGCCGGGAACCGTGAAGACGCTGTCACACGTCCAAGGGATAGCCGAAGCAGGAGGACAATCTCGATGAACGTCACCCGGAAGACATGGGTCTCGGCTGGAATCGTGAGCCTGGTCCTGGCCGGTGGCATCTCCGTCACGGCGGCCGCCGCGGCGGGAGGCATCGGGAAGACCGGGAGAACATCGGGCGAGCCGGTGCCGGTCGCTCCGCACGACCCCGCCCCGTCCTCGCCCTGGGGCGGCCCGCCCTCGCAGGTGCCGTCGCCGACGGCACCGCCCCCGTCCTCGGAGGGCTATGTGATCTCCGAGAAGGTCAACCCGGATCCGGAGAAGGTCGTCGGCTACTGGACGGAGCACCGCATGGAGGAGGCCGAACCCTTCCCGATGCCCATGGTCGAGGGCCCTCTGGACGTGATCGAGGATTCCTCGGACGTGACCGAATAGGGCCGTACCAGGCACTTATACGCGGGTGGATCGCCGAGAGGACGGTCCACCCATCATATTTTCCGAGTCAAGTCGGGAACAGAAAGTTCTTGGCTGTGGTTATTGGTACTGGTGCGCCGAGCGGCCCCAGACCGCCCCACCCGACGACTGAAAACCGTAATCAGACGACTCCGTGATGGAGGAGGTGTCCTCATGCCCCCGACCGCCGTGGCGGCCTCATCTGAAGCCCCGACGACCCTCGAACAGCTCATTGACCGAGGGCGAGTTCAGGGCCACCTTTCACTCGCGGAGCTGCGTCACGCCTTCGCCGAGGCGGGCATCAGCCCCACCGAGGGCAGGGCGATCCTGCGAGAGCTCACCGAGGCCGGCGTCAGCCTGGCCGCCGAGAACGAGCCCGTGCTCTCCCCTGCCACCGCCAAGGCGGCGAAGACCACCACCCGCAAGAGCACCGCCCGCAAGGCGAAGCCCGCACCCGCGAAGAAGGCGTCGGCCAAGACCGAGGCCGTGGCCAAGGCCAAGGGCAAGGACGCCGCGGCGGAGGCGGACGACGAGTGGAACCCCCCGGAGGAGCCGGAGGCCGAGACGGAGACCGAGTCGACCTTTGACCTGGACGACCACTCCTCCGTGATGGGCGACTCCGTGCACACCTATCTGAAGTCGATCGGCCGTCGCACTCTGCTCACCGCCGCCCAGGAGGTCGAGCTGGCCAAGCGCATCGAGGCCGGCCTGTACGCCGAGTCCAAGCTGGAGGCCGAGCCGGGCCTGTCCGCGGTCATGCGCGACGACCTGGAGTGGATCGCCGAGGACGGCCGCCGGGCCAAGGACCACATGCTGGAGGCCAACCTCCGCCTGGTCGTCTCCGTGGCGAAGAAGTACACGGACCGGGGCATGGCCCTGCTCGACGTGGTCCAGGAGGGCAACCTCGGCCTGATCCGCGCGGTGGAGAAGTTCGACTACACCAAGGGCTACAAGTTCTCCACCTACGCCATGTGGTGGATCCGCCAGGCCATCCAGCGCGGCTTCGCCGACTCGGCCCGCACCATCAGGCTGCCGGTGCACGTGCTGGAGATGCTCTCCAAGCTGTCGCGCATCGAGCGCGACATGCACCAGCGCCTGGGCCGCGAGCCCACGCCGGACGAGCTTGCCGTGGAGCTGGACAAGACTCCCGACCAGATCGAGGAGCTGCTGCGCACCAGCCGCCAGCCGATCAGCCTCAACGCCACCATCGGCGAGGACGGCGAGACCACCATCGGTGACCTCATCGAGGACATCGACTCGCCCGAGGCCTCGGAGGTCGTCGACCGCCAGCTGCTGGGCGAGCAGTTGCGCGGTGTGCTCGGCAACCTCTCCCCACGGGAAGCCAAGATCATGGCCTTGCGCTTCGGTCTCATCGACGGTAAGCCCCACACTCTCGACGAGATCGGCAAGCACCTCGGCCTGACCCGCGAGCGCATCCGCCAGCTGGAGAAGGAGTCGCTCTCCAAGCTCCGCCACCCCAGCAACACACGCCCGCTGCTCGACTGGGCCAGCTGACCCGCCTCGAAGGGCGCCCCCGCGAGACCTCCCGGTCCGTGAGGGCGCCCTTCGCCGTCTCCCGGACCGCCGCGAGGGCCCTCGCGGCCCCGAGGGCCGCACGGGGCCGCGAAGGGTCCGGCGCTCAGCCGCCCATCGCGCTGACAAGGCTCCTGGGGCGCATGTCGGTCCAGGAGCCTTCGACGTAGGCCAGGCACCCGGCGCGGGAGTCCTCACCGTGGGCGACCTCCCAGCCCCCGGGGACGTCGGCGAACGCGGGCCACAGCGAGTGCTGCCCCTCCGCGTTCACCAGCACCAGGAACGGCGCGCTCTCGTCGTCGAACGGATTGGTCATCGAATACCTCCAGCGGGAACATCCCGGGCAGCTGGCCCGGAGATCGGAATCGTGTGCCCCTCTCAGGGAGGGGAGGTGAGCGACGCGCACGGAGGTCACCTGCCGGATGGACACGTGACGACCGTCGCTCCCCTCCCGGATCCAGGCATCCGGGGGCGCGGATGAAGGATCACTCGGCACTCTCGGAGGAAGACCTGGCCACGGCGCCGAACGAGTGACCGGAGAGACCCCTGAGACAGGTTTTAATTAGGCAAGCCTCACCTAAGATTCCCCTTATTGACGCCGACGTCAAGAGGCATATCATCATGACCAGATCACCTTCCACGCCCACCTGACCCACCCCTGACACGCAGTGCAAGTGAGGTAAGGCTAACCTAAACGTTTTAGTGAGGTGTATGTGACCAACAGGCAAGACCATCCCGGCCTCCCCGGGGCGGTGGCCCTTGTCACGGGCGCCGCGGGAGGCATCGGAGCCGCCGTCGCGACGGCTCTCGCCCGTGCCGGGATGATCGTGGCCGGAGTCGATGTGCGCGACGAGCCCTGGGAGAACCGGCCAGAGCCGATCGCCCGCCACCTGGCCGACGTCAGGGACCCCGGCCAGGTTGACGCCGTCGTCAGCAGGGTCGAGAACGAACTGGGACCGATCGGCGTCCTGGTCAACGTCGCGGGCGTGCTGCGTACCGGCGCGGTGACCGATCTGAGCACCGATGACTGGGAGCACGTGTTCGCGGTGAACGCCGGCGGGGTCTTCCACGCCGTCCGCGCCGTGACCCGCCGCATGATCCCCCGCGGTCGCGGGACGGTCGTCACCGTGGCCTCCAACGCCGCGGGCGTGCCGCGCGTCGGCATGGCGGCATACGCGGCCTCCAAGGCCGCCGCGGTCATGTTCACTCGATGCGCCGGACTGGAACTCGCCCGCCACGGCATCCGCTGCAACGTGGTCTCGCCCGGATCGACGGACACCGCGATGCAGGCGGGACTCGACCCCCGCAGCGTGCTTGAGGGAGATCCGTCCTCCTACCGCGTGGGCATTCCGCTGGGCCGGCTGGCCGATCCCTCGGACATCGCCGAGGCGGTGCTGTTCCTCGCCTCGGACCGTGCCCGGCACATCACCATGCAAGACCTGTACGTGGACGGCGGCGCCACGCTCCGGGCATGAAATCCCCCGAAAGGTCAGCTTTGACTATCGCATACGAGGCGGTCAGCGCCACCGAGCTTCTCGACGAGTACCGGCCAGGCTCCTCATCGATCTTCTCCTCTCCCCGGCACACCCTCCTCGCCGGAGGCGTCGCCGCCGTGCTGCCCCCCGTACGCACCCTGCGGGAACTGGCCCAGAGCGTACGCGGGCACGGCGACCTGATCCTCGGTGCGGTCCCGTTCGACGACCCCGCCTCGGCGCACCTGGTCACTCCCCTGCGCACCCGCTGGGCCGACCCCTTCCTGCCCGGCGAGCCGCCACGCAGGGAGAGCACGCGGCCATGGCGGATCACCCCCGTCCCCACACCCGCGGGCCACCTGGAGGGCGTCCGGCGGGTGCTGGAACTGCTCCGCACCGGATCGGTGGAGAAGGTGGTGCTGGCCAGGTCCCTGGAGCTGACGAGGCCCGAGCCCGCCGACGTCGCCTCGATGGTCCGGCGCCTGGCGGTGCGCGATCCGCACGGCCACGTCTTCGCCATCGACCTGCCGGGCGGACGGACCCTGGTGGGCGCCAGCCCGGAACTACTGGTCTCCAGGGACGGTCCCGCCGTCGTCGCCAACCCGCTGGCCGGCTCGGCCGCGCGCAGCGCCGACCCCGCCGAGGACCGCCGCCGTGCGGCGGCACTTCTCTGCTCGGCCAAGGACCAGCATGAACACGCGGTCGTGGTCCAGGCCGTGGCCGCCGCGCTCGCCCCACACTGCCGGGCACTGAGCGTCCCGTCCGAGCCGTCACTGATCTGCACCTCGACCATGTGGCACCTGTCCAGCAGGATCACCGGCCGGCTCGCCGACCCCCGGACCACCGCGCTCGACCTGGCCGTCGCCCTGCACCCGACCCCCGCGGTCTGCGGCACCCCCACCGCCGCGGCGCGCGCCGCGATCATCGGTATCGAACCCTTCGACCGGGGCTTCTACAGCGGCATGGTCGGCTGGTGCGACACCTCGGGCAACGGCGAGTGGGCGGTGGCGATCCGCTGCGCCGAGGTGACCGGCGCGGGCATCCGGCTGTTCGCCGGCGGCGGGATCGTGGCGGGCTCGGTCCCCGAAGAGGAACTGGCCGAAACCTCCGCCAAGTTCCGCACCCTCCTGCACGCCCTCGGCCTGGACCTGGATGCCGACCCCCGCCCCGGAGAGAGACCGGAGACGTGACGGGGTCGACCGGGCCGCCCGGCGCCGGTCATCCGGCCGCGCCGAAGACCCTCCTTCCGCGGCGGGACCGGCCGCAGGCGAGATCCCCGACCGGCTCCCGCTCGCGAAGACCCAGCCGAACCACCACCGCCAAGGCCCACAGGACGTACTCACGCCCCCGGCGACCCCCCGTACACGCCGGGACGCCGAGCACAAGGTAAGAAGGAGAGGCAGCCGTGGCCATACCAACCATCACCCCCTATCCGATGCCCCGTGAGGACGAGATGCCGGTCAACCGCGTCTCCTGGACACCGGACGCCCGCCGGGCGGTGCTGCTCGTCCACGACATGCAGAACTACTTCGTCAACGCGTTCGCGCCGGGAACCTCGCCGATCGTGGAGCTGGTCTCGGCGATCATCGGTCTCCGCGAGACGGCCTGGCAGCTCGGTGTCCCGGTGGTGTACTCGGCCCAGCCGGGCGGACAGACCTCGGCACAGCGTGGCCTGCTGGAGGACTTCTGGGGAGCAGGAGTGGGTGCCGACCCCGGCGCCCAGGAGATCGTCACCGCGCTCGCCCCAGGTCCGGCCGACATCCGGCTCACCAAATGGCGCTACAGCGCCTTCCACCGCACCCCGCTCCGTGACCTGCTCGCCGAGCAGGGCCGCGACCAGCTCATCGTCACCGGTATCTACGCCCATATCGGCTGCCTGATGACGGCCTGCGATGCCTTCATGGGGGACGTGGAGGTGTTCTTCGTCGCCGACGGGGTGGCCGACTTCTCCGCCGAACACCACAGGATGGCCCAGACCTACGCGGCCGAGCGGTGCGCGGCGGTCCTGGCCGCCGTTCACGTCCGGCGGCTGCTCACCGCCTCCGCCGCGCACGCCGCCCGCTGAGCCCGGCTCAGCGGGCGGCGGCGACCGGGCGCGGGACCCGGGGGATGCCGGTCAGCCGGTTCTGCTCGCGCAGGGTGCGCAGGCGGTCCACCTCGGCGGTCCACTCGGCGCCCCGGGGGGTGGCCTTGCCCTTGCGGCGGCGGATCCGGTCGTCGTACGACTTGATGCCGAACGTCGCGCGCTGGTTGGCCTCGGCCGCGCGCAGGGCCTCGGTCAGCGCCCTGTCGAAGGCCAGCCCGGCGGCTCGCAGTTCCGGCACGGGAGCCAGATCGGCCTGCGCCCGGCGCAGGTCGGCCTCGGCCGCGCGCGCCTTCTCCAGAAGCTCGGGGAAGCCCTTCCCGACCTCCTGGTCAGCGTGGTAGCGAACCTCCGCCTCCCGGCTCACGCTCGGTCGGAAAAACGCCATCTTCTGCCCTCTCTCACCGGTCGCCGGGTCGCCTCCGGCAGGTCACCGGTCGTAGCCTACGCCGTTCATCCCCACCTCACGTACTCGGGATCAGCCGTACCGGGAGCCGGCTCGCGGTACCGGGCGTGCGCGGAACGGTGGTGAGCGGAGCGGATCGATCTGCCCGGCGCGCCCTCCTTTACGCAGTAAGGTCACCGGTGACAGGATGCCCCCATGCCTGCCAAGCGACCACCCGTCCCGCTCTCCAGGGAGCGCATCATCGACGCCGCCCTCCACATCGCCGACGGCCAGGGGCTCCGGCGCCTGACCATGCGACGGCTGGGCGACGCGCTCCAGGTGGAGGCGATGGCCATCTACCACCACCTGCCCCGCGGCAAGGACGCCCTCATGGACGCGCTGGCCGAGCATGTCACCACGGTCCACGTCGAGCCCGGCGAGAGCTGGCAGGAGAGCGCGAGGGCCTGGTGCCGGGCGAGCCGCGCCGCGCTCAGGGAGCACCCGGGGGTGCTGGCGCTGGCCCTGACCAAGCCCCCGAGGGGCCGGGCCGCGATCGCGATCAGGGAGCAGACCGACCAGCTGGCCGACGCGGGGCTGACCGACGCGGCCGGAGCGGTGCGGGCGCTGAGGGCCTACGTCTTCGGCGCGGTGGCGGTGGAGGTGCAGCAGTCGGGCTGGGCCGAGCCCTCCGGCGACGAGAACGAGCCCTGGCGCCCCCCTTCGCGGGGAGGCGGCAGCCCCGGGGCGGACGCCGATTTCGAGTACGGGCTGGACGCACTCCTGGCCGGCCTGGGCGCGCGGTAACCAGTAGGACGCGGAGGCCCACATCGACGCACGTCAGGAAGTTGTAACCGATCGTTTACCTGACTCGCGGCGTGTCGCGCTTGGCCGAATATCCTTATATGAGGCATGCTGTGTTATAGGTCACATCCCCTGATAAAGCCCTGACGGACTGGCCCTCTAGCAGTTCGTAAACAGTCCTAACGGGCTATGTCGCCGAGGTGCGATCGATCGCACACTTGATCTGCTTGATGTGCGAGCCTCGCTCTATCAGGGCTCGCATGGCCATATGTCAACATTCAGATGCTCGTCCCCCGTCATGCGTGGGAACGGAGACCCATCGGTGACGGTGCCCGCCGGATGTCCGATGCCCATCCCGTCCCGGCGTGACCCGGGCGAGCCGACACGAGAGATCCGGAGGCACGCCGATGTGCCCGCACGAGCCGTCCTGTCCGCCCGCTGAGGCGCTGGACCGCGAAGCCGCCCGCACCATGGCGGCCCACCCCGAGCAGGGCTGGAGCCTGCTCTGCAACGGTGTGGTGCTGTTCGAAGACACCGGCGAGCTCCTCCCCGACGGCGCCGTCATCGAGCCACACCGGCCACTGGCCGGCGTCGCCTGACGGCACTCACGCCGAACTCACACGGGCTCACACGGGCCCGGCCGCATCCTCGCGTCGAGCCATTCGGCGACCACCTCGCCCACCCTGGCGGGGTCCTTCCCGAGGTCGTGGCCCTGTCCCGGCAGCACGACCAGGCGCGCGGCATCCGCCGCTTCGGGCACGCCGAACGGATCGCGGTCTCCGTTCACCACCAGCACATCCACACCCGCCGCGCGCAGCTCCCCGGCGCGTGACCGCTCCGGTTTGCCCGGCGGGTGCAGCGGGAAGGCCAGCGCGACGACCACGCGGGCCTCGACCCGCCGGGCCGTACGGCAGGCGACCCTGGCCCCGTTGCTCCTCCCGCCCTGCGCGAGTGGCAGCCCCGGGTAGCGCTCGCGCAGGACGGCCACCAGCGTCTCCCACGCCTCGTCCTGTCTGGCCGCCGAGCCCGGCGCGCGGGCACCGCGCATCCGGAACGGCTGGAGCACCCGCGCGACGGTCCCGCCGGCCGCCGTCACGGCGTCCCGCACCGCCAGCAGGTCGGGGGCGTCCACTCCCCCGGCCGAGCCGTGGGTGAGCACCAGCAGGAAGCGCGGGGAGGCCACCTCGTCGATCTCCACCAGGGCCGGGCCGTGCGGAGTCGCGATCTCCAGGGGCGGGACGGTACCCGGGCGGGACATGGGCTCGGAGACGGACACGGATCTCGTCCTAACGACTGATGCCTGACGGCCGGTGAAGGAGAACAATCGAAGGGTGCAGGACTACCAAGATATCCGCCAGGACATGCGGGCCACTCTCGAGGCCCGCCGTGATCTCGGGCCGGAGTATGAGACCGCCCTCATCGAGTCGTTCGTGTCGCGCCTGGACGTGACCATCACCCAGCGGGTGCGGGCCGAGATGCACGCCGCCGGGGTAGGCGGGACACCGCCGCGCAAGGCCGGGAACTCCTCGATCCCGATCGCGCTCGCCTCGATGGGCATGGGCATCCCGCTGACCGCCATCGCGGCGTCCGAGGCGGGCAGCGCCGGGTTGCTGCTGGCCTGGGGCGGCATCATCGCGATCAACGTCGCCCACGCCCTGAGCCGCCGGCGGGAGCGCGACTGACCGTTCCGGGCCCCGGAAGGAGCGGCGCGGGTTCCCAGAGCGACCGGCGTCCCGCCGGGTGCGCTCCGGTCACACCGGACACCGCCCCCGAAGCCCTGGCACGGACGTCCCAGGGGTTCAGACGTCGCGGCCCCGGCGGAGGCGGACCTCACCGGCGAGGTCGGCGTCGGCGCTGTCGAGGCCGTAGCGCCAAACGCGTTCGGCGTCCTCGCCGCGTCCTCTGAGCGGGAGCGTGCGGGCCAGGAGCTCGATGGCCAGCGCGCCGGTCTCGACGTCGCCGCCCTCCTCGATCGCACCGGAGAACTCGGCGCAGGCCAGCTCCAGGTGGGCGATGCCGAGCATCACCCGCAGCCTCGGCACCTCGGCCGCGTCCGGCACCGAGAGCGCCTCCAGCAGCACCTGGGCGGCCTCTCCCGGCTCCCCCTCCTCGATGAGCGCCTCCGCCAGCCGCTGAGCGGCCCGAGGGGCGACCTCCGGGTCGCCGGTGGCCAGCGCGTCACGCAGCGACCGTTCGGCCTCCTCCGCGTCCGTGGCGAGCCTGGCGAGGGCCATGTGCGCCGACGGGACGTAGGCGGGATGGCCGACGCCCAGCGCGGCCTGCCAGGCGGCGCGGGCCTGGTCGGCCATCCCCTCCCTTTCGAAGCTCCCCGCGAGCAGGCAGGCGGCCTGGGCGGCGAACTCCGGGTGCCCTGTCGCCAGTGCGGTGCGCGCGGCCGCGCGAGAGCCCGGCACGTCTCCGCGCTCCTGGAGCACCACGGCGAGGCCCACCGCCGCCTGTGCCCGATCGGGCTCGTCGGGGTCGGCGGCCAGCTCCGCGAAGATCACGGCGGCGCCGTCGAGGTCGCCGGACTCGGCCAGTCTTCGCGCGGTGTCCAAGGGACGGGTGTCCACCTCAGGCATGCAGGGTCCTTCCCGGATACGGAGACGCCCCGAGCCTAACGACTCGGGGCGCCGTCCGTCCTCCCGCATTCCCTACGGATACGTGGTTCTCGCGAGACGCGGGCCGCGGTGCGGATCAGTCTTCGTACGCCTCCAGGGGAGGGCAGGAGCACACCAGGTTGCGGTCGCCGTAGGCCTGGTCGATGCGGCGGACCGGCGACCAGTACTTGCCCTCGCGCAGCGAGGGCAGCGGGTAGGCCGCCTCGGTGCGGGTGTAGGGGTGCTCCCACTCGTCGGCGACGAGGCTGCCGGCCGTGTGCGGGGCGTTGCGCAGCGGGTTGTCGACCCTGTCGTAGGCGCCGGAGGCGACCTTCTCGATCTCACCGCGAATCGCGATCATCGCCTCGCAGAACCGGTCGAGCTCGGCCAGGTCCTCGCTCTCGGTCGGCTCGATCATCAGCGTGCCGGCCACCGGGAAGGACATGGTCGGCGCGTGGAAACCGTAGTCGACGAGGCGCTTGGCCACGTCGTCGACCGTCACCCCGGTCTCCTTGGTGATCTGGCGCAGATCGATGATGCACTCGTGGGCGACGAGGCCGCCGCGGCCGGTGTAGAGAACCGGGTAGTGGGGGCCGAGCCTGCGGGCCAGGTAGTTGGCCGACAGGATGGCCTGCTCGGTGGCCGCCTTCAGCCCGTCGGCACCCATCATCCGGATGTAGGCCCAGGAGATGGGCAGGATGCCCGCGGAGCCGTACGGGGCGGCCGAGACCGGGCCGACCGCCGAGCCGCCGCGCAGCGGGTGACCGGGCAGGTAGTCGGCCAGGTGGGCGCGGACCGCGACCGGGCCGACACCGGGGCCGCCGCCGCCGTGCGGGATGCAGAAGGTCTTGTGCAGGTTGAGGTGGGAGACGTCCGCCCCGAACTCGCCCGGCCTGGCCAGGCCGACCAGCGCGTTGAGGTTGGCGCCGTCGACGTAGACCTGCCCGCCGGCCTCGTGCACCAGCTCGCAGACATCGACGATCGTCTCCTCGTACACGCCGTGCGTGGACGGGTAGGTCACCATGATCGCGGCAAGCCGGTCGCGGTGCTTTTCGATCTTCGCGACGAGGTCGTCGAGGTCCACGTTGCCGTTGTCGTCGCAGGCGACCACGGCGACGCGCATGCCGGCCATCACGGCGCTGGCGGCGTTCGTACCGTGCGCGGACGAGGGGATCAGGCAGACGTCACGATCCGACTCGCCACGCGCCGTGTGGTAGGCGCGGATCGCCAGGAGACCGGCGAACTCGCCCTGGGAGCCGGCGTTCGGCTGGATCGACACGGCGTCATAACCGGTGACCTCGGCCAGCCAGCGCTCCAGCTCCCCGATCAGTTCGGCGTAGCCCGCCGCCTGGTCCTCCGGCGCGTACGGGTGCAGCCCGGCGAACTCCGGCCAGGTGATCGGCTCCATCTCGGTGGTCGCGTTGAGCTTCATGGTGCAGGAGCCCAGCGGGATCATCGACCGGTCCAGCGCGACGTCCTTGTCCTGGAGCCTGCGCAGGTAGCGCAGCATGGCCGTCTCGGAGCGGTGGCTGTGGAAGACCGGGTGGGTGAGGTAGTCGCCGACCCGCGCCAGCGCGCCGGGCAGCGCGTCGTGCGCGGCGGCGTCCAGGTCGGCCAGCACGGTGCCGCTGACCTCGAAGGCGGCCAGGACCTGCTCCAGATGGAGAACCTCGGTCCTCTCGTCGCAGGTGACGCCCACGTGGTCGGCGTCGACCAGGCGCAGGTTGACGCCGTTCTCCCGGGCCGCGGCGACGACTCCGGCGGCACGTCCGGGCACGCGGGCGAGCACGGTGTCGAAGAAGGTGTCGTGGACCACCTCGACGCCGCCCTGGCGCAGCCCCTCGGCGAGCACGGCGGCGTGCCGGTGGATGCGGCGGCCGATCCTGCGCAGGCCCTCGGGGCCGTGGTAGACGGCGTACATGCCGGCGATCACGGCGAGCAGCACCTGCGCGGTGCAGATGTTGCTGGTGGCCTTCTCCCGGCGGATGTGCTGCTCGCGGGTCTGGAGCGCGAGCCGGTAGGCGGGACGTCCCTCGACATCCTGGGAGACGCCGACCAGGCGGCCGGGCAGCTGGCGCTGGAGGCCGTCACGGACCGCCATGTAGGCGGCGTGCGGACCGCCGAAGCCGAGGGGGACGCCGAAGCGCTGCGAGGAGCCGACCGCGATGTCGGCGCCGAGCTCGCCCGGCGCGGCCAGGAGGGTGAGGGCGAGCAGGTCGGCGGCGGCGACCACCTGGGCACCGCACGCGTGGGCGGCGTCGGCGATGGCGCGGAAGTCGCGAATCCTGCCGCTGGCGCCGGGGTACTGCACGAGCACGCCGAAGCAGTCGGGGAGCCCTCCGGTGAAGTCGCTCTCGACCAGCTCGATGCCGAGCGGCTCGGCACGGGTGCGCAACACCGCCTTGGTCTGCGGCAGCACGTCGGCGTCGACCACGAACACCTTCGACGAGGTGCGGCCCGCGCGGCGGGCCAGGGTCATCGCCTCGGCCGCGGCGGTGGCCTCGTCCAGCAGGGAGGCCCCCGCGACGTCGAGGGCGGTCAGGTCGGAGACGACGGTCTGGAAGTTGATCAGGGCCTCCAGCCGGCCCTGGGAGATCTCCGGCTGGTAGGGCGTGTACGCGGTGTACCAGCCCGGGTTCTCCAGGAGGTTGCGGCGGATGACACCCGGGGTGATCGTGTCGTGGTAGCCCAGGCCGATCATCGAGGTGAGCACGGTGTTACGCCCGGCGAGGACCCGCAGCTCGGCGAGGGCCTCGGACTCCCCTGCCGCCGGGGGCAGACCCAGCCGGGCGAAGGAGCGGATCGCCTCGGGCACGGCCACCGCGACCAGGTCGGCGACGGAGGCGAATCCGACCGCCTCCAGCATGCGGGTCTGGTCGGCGTCGTCGGGCCCGATGTGACGGGTCGCGAACGGCGGAGGGGCGAGTTCGCTGAGCGATGACAGATCGGTCATGAGAAGCCTCTCGGGCGGGGTGGAGACCGGTGCTGGGCGCGGGCATATGCCGGTTCTCCCCCTCTGTCATCACGACTGTCATCACGACGTGGTCGCTACCTGAGAGCTTCACCTGCCCTTGCCGGGAGGCTTGCACCGTCGGTGAGACGCACCTGGCGGGCACGTCTGCTTTCCAGAGTTGCCTCGTCCGTGCGGTACAGGGTGCCTGAGAGATTCCGGGGAGGTTGCTCCTTCGGCGCCCCGATCGCGGTCGGGGTCTCTCCCGCACAGGGTCAATGGCGAGTCCGAGTTTACCCGGTTCGTCGTGCTCTGCGACGACGGGCCAACTCATCGGCCTGATGATCGCCTAAAGGGCCCCCGCCCGACTCCGCGCGTTCGCCGGGAAGATCCGCGAGAGAGCCCTCCACCTCCTGCCACACCCGTCCCAGCGCGATACCGAAGACTCCCTGGCCCCCCTGAAGCAGGTCGATGACCTCGTCCGGCGAGGTGCACTCGTAGACGCTCACCCCGTCGCTCATCAGAGTGATCTGGGCCAGGTCGTTGACACCCCGCTCCCGCAGGTGCTGCACGGCGATGCGGATCTGCTGGAGGGAGACACCGGTGTCGAGAAGGCGCTTGACAACCTTGAGGACCAGAATGTCACGGAAGCCGTACAGCCGCTGGGAGCCGGAGCCGTGGGCGGCTCTCACGGTGGGCTCGACCAGGCCGGTGCGCGCCCAGTAGTCGAGTTGCCGGTAGGTGATTCCTGCCGCCGAACAGGCCGTCGGCCCCCTGTAGCCGATGTCGGCGGGCACTTTCACCGGTTGCCCGTCGAACAGCAGACCCTCTTCACCCGCGCGCTGACGTGCCGACTGGCGCCGTTCCGGGTCATCCTGGTCGGCGTTTCTACCCTCGCCGCTGCTGACCGCCACGCGGACCTCCGGCTTTCTCTCATCCCACGGCCTGATCTGGGGGTTTACGCACGACCGCAGGTTTCACTTGCACCGTAGGACTGGGGCCAAGTCCAGTCAACGACCCCACCCGGCGCGTCGTGAAGCGTAAATGCACCGAAATTCCTACCCCGCGCGGCCGAAGTCCTCGGGCGTGATCGTGTCAAGGAACTCCCTGAACTTCTCCACCTCGTCCTCCTGGTCGTCAGGGATGATCACCCCTGCCTCCCGTACCACATCCTCACTCGCGAAGATACGTGCACCGGTGCGAAGTGCCAAGGCGATCGAGTCGGAAGGACGCGCGCTCACCTCGACCCCGTTGGAGAACACGAGATCCGCGAAGAAGATGCCGTCGCGTAAAGCGACGATGTTGACAGTGTTCAACCTGACTCCGAGCCCTTCGAGCACGTCCCGGAACAGGTCATGGGTAAGTGGCCGGGGTGGTGGTTCCTCGGCCTGGGCCATGGCGATCGCCGTGGCTTCCGTCATGCCGATCCAGATAGGTAGGTAACGCTCCCCATGCGTCTCTTTCAGCAGGACGATCGGCTGGTTGGAGGGCATTTCAACTCGAACGCCCACGACCTCCATCTGCAACACGGGCTGCTCCGTCTTCGCTGGATTCCGACCGGTTTGTTCAACGTAACACTCGTGGGGGTACGAGTGCCTGGTCAGGCTCTCACCGGCCCAGTGCCCCACGGACTCCGGAACGCAGCAACGAGGCGTGCAATTCCAGCAGGAGACCGGAGATCTCCCTCGCCGTCTCGTCCGCCTGGTCGATCGCGCCGGGGCCGCGACGGCGCAGCAGCGGGGCGACGGCCTGTTCCACCAGCCCCGCCTCGCGTTCCGCGGCGGCCTTGACCGCCCGCAGGTGGCGGGCACGCAGGCCGAAGGCGGCCAGGGCGCCCACACTGCGGGCCACGACCAGTGCCTCGGCGTCGTAGTAGCGGGCCACGGCGGCCAGCAGACCGTAGTCCTCCAGCTCGGTGAGGGTCTCCTCGTCGAGCTCCGCGGCGGCGAGGAACTCCTCGCGGGTGAGGCGGACCTCGGGGGGCGCGTCGTCGGGGACGGCGCGCGGCCGGGCCGCCGGGCGCTCCTCGCGGTCGGCCGCCTCCAGATGATCCTTGATCACGCGCAGCGGCAGGTAGCGATCACGCTGCTCGCTGAGGATGTAGCGGAGCCGCTCGACGTCGGCGTAGGTGAACTTGCGATAGCCGGAGGGACTGCGCTCCGGCTCGATCAGCCCCTCGCCCTCCAGGAAGCGAATCTTGGAGATGCTGACGTCGGGGAACTCGCCCTGCAGGAGAGCGAGCACCTCCCCGATGCTCATGTGCGCACGAGCGGCCTGCGAGCTCATCATCCTCCAGCGGCGCCGCGGGTGAGGAAGACGAGGCGGAACTTACCGATCTGCACCTCGTCCCCGCCGTACAGCGGGACCTCCTCGATGCGCTCACGATTGACGTACGTGCCGTTCAGGCTACCGACGTCGCGGACCGTGAAGACACCGCCGCCGCGCCGGTAGAACTCCACGTGACGGCGCGAGACCGTGATGTCGTCGAGGAAGATGTCGCTCTCGGGGTGGCGGCCCACGGTGGTGAGGTCGCTGTCGAGCAGGAACCGACTGCCGGCGTTGGGGCCGCGCATCGCGACCAGCAACGCGGTGCCGGCGGGCAACTGCTCAACGGCCTGCCGCTCGGCGAGAAGCGTCTCACCGGTCTCCGCCTCGTAGGCCTCGATCCCGGAGAGGGAGATCGTCGACGTGCTGTCTCCGGGGGTGTCGGACCTGGTAAGCGGCGACCCGCATCGTGAACAGAAACGGGCATCCTCAGGATTGGCATGACCGCACTGCGTGCAGTAGACGCTCGGCATCGATCGGCTCGGCCTCCTACCGCGAAGACGCGGCAACGGTGCTCAGTGATGCGCGCCTCGCTTCTTCGCTTCTCAAGTGTTTTCTCAGACTGCGAATGCCGCAACATACAGTGATGAGGCGCGAAGGTCAAGGTTGACGCTGAACCGCGGGTACGGTCGGTGACAAAGTTACAGGGGACGCTGCCCCTGGTCCATGGCGCCGCGCGGTATTTGTCGCGCGGGCCGCCTCAACCGCCGGCGGCCTCCTCCACCACCCGCGCCCAGCGCTCGATCAGGGTCTGGGCGGAGTCGACGTCGAACCCCTCGGCCCACAGGTGGGTCACCGCCTCGGTCGGGTCGGGCAGCACCAGGGTCCAGCTGCCGTCCTCCGCGACGACCCGCACCCCGTCGGTGGTGTCGATGCGGTGGTGCTCGGCGGCCTCGATGACCGAGCGCATCACCGCCCCCTTGGCCGCCCACGGAGTCGGCACGGTACGGCGCAGCAGCTTGGCCTCGGGTATCCTGGCGTCGATCTGGCTGAGCGAGAGCCGGGTCCTGGCGACCAGTCCGAGCAGGCGCAGGAACACCGCCAGGCCGTCCACCGTGGGGCCGAACTCGGGCACGATGAAACCACCGCGCCCGTCGGCCGCGAAGATCATCTCCGGACCCCTGGCGGCGGCGGTGAGCGCGTCGATCGCGGTGGACGTCCACTCGGCCTGGACCCCGTGGAACCTGCAGACCTGCTCGGCCACCCGGGTGGTGGTGACCGGCAGTGCCACCCTGCCGCCGCGGCGCTCGGCCGCGACCAGGTCGAGCACCACCAGCAGGGCGCGCTCCTCGCTGATCAGCTGGCCCATCTCGTCCACCAGCGCGACCCGCTCGCCCACCGGGTCGAAGCGCACGCCGAAGGCCGCCCTGGAGGAGCTGACGAGCTCTGACAGGCGCTGCAGGTCGCGGCGGCGCTCGGCGAGGGTCTCGGTGGGCGAGGCGTCGTCCAGCCGGTTGTTGACGGTCAGCACGTCCACCCCGACCCGGCCGAGCAGGCTGGGCAGCACCAGCGAGGAGGTGCCTCCCGCGCAGTCGACCACGACCTTCATGTCGGCGTCGCGGACCCCGTTGATGTCGACCAGGCGTAGCAGCTCGTGCGTGTAGTCCTCCACCGCCCTGGCGGGGAAGCTCAGCTCGGCGATCTCGCCGGGGAAGGCGCGGCGGAACTCCTGCCGGGAGAAGACCCGGTCCAGCTTGCGCTGGGCCGGCGGCGACAGGTCCGCGCCGTGCTCGTCCATGAAGACGATGTCGACGCTCTGCGGGTCGCCGGGGGTGGTGCGCAGCGCGATGCCGCCTACCGCGTTCTCCCTGGCGGTGTGGAAGCGTGCCACGGGGAGCGGGGACGCCTCCAGGTCGAGCACGTTGATCGCGCTGGCGTTGAGGGCGCTGATCACGGCCCGCTTCAGCGCCCGCGCCGCGCGGGAGGAGTCGCGGGAGGTGATGACCGAGGCGCCCTTCTTCAGGGTGGTGGCGTAGGCGCTGGCGAGCCGCACGCACAGCTCGGGGGTGATCTCCACGTTGACCAGCCCCGAGACCCCCCGGGGGCCGAACAGGTTGCGCTGGGCGCGCGGCTCCCAGATGACGCTGTTGTTGATCACCGCCCCGGCCTCGATGGTCTTGAACGGGTAGATCTTGACGCCGGAGGAGATGTACGCCTCGGCCTCGATGATGCACTCGTCGCCGATGACGGCGCCCTCCTCGACCCTGGCCGCGGTCATCAGGTCGGTGTTCTTGCCGATCACGCAGCCGCGCAGGTGGGCGCTGGGCCCGATGTAGACGTTGTCGTGGACGACCGCGCGGTGCAGGAAGGCGCCCTCCCTGACCACCGCGTTGCTGCCCAGCACGGTGTACTCGCGCAGCTCGGCCCCCGCCTCGACCTTGGCGTAGTCGCCGACGTAGAGCGGGCCCTTGAGGATGGCGTCGGTGTCGACCGAGGCTCCCTCGGCCACCCAGACGCCCGGCGAGACCTCGAAGGCGTCGATGTCGACCTTGACCCGGCCCGACAGGACGTCGGCCTGGGCCTTGAGGTAGCTCTCGTGGGTGCCGACGTCCTCCCAGTAGCCGTCGGCCACGTAGCCGTACAGCGGGGCTCCGCGCTCCAGCAGCCGGGGGAACACGTCTCCCGACCAGTCGACGGACTCCCCCGCCGCGATCTCGTCGAGGACCTCGGGCTCCATCACGTAGATGCCGGTGTTGACGGTGTCGGAGAAGACCTGGCCCCAGGTGGGCTTCTCCAGGAAGCGCTCCACCCGCCCCTGGTCGTCGACGATGACGATGCCGAACTCCAGCGGGTTGGGAACGCGCTTGAGCCCGATCGTGACCATCGCGCCGTTCTCGCGGTGGAAGCGGATCATGTCCGTCAGGTCGATGTCCGTCAGCGCGTCGCCGGAGATGACCAGGAAGCGGTCGTCGCGCAGCCGGTCCGCGGCGTTCTTGACGCTGCCCGCGGTGCCGAGCGGTGTGTCCTCGGTGGCGTAGTACAGGCTCATGCCGAGCTCGTCGCCGTCGCCGAAGTAGTTGCGGACCAGGGCCGCCAGGAACTGCACGGTGACCACCGTCTCGGTGAAACCGTGCCGTTTCAGGAGGCGCAGCACGTGCTCCATGATCGGCCGATTGATCACGGGCAGGAGAGGCTTGGGCTGGTTCGCGGTCATCGGCCGGAGCCGTGTACCCTCCCCGCCCGCCATGACGACGGCCTTCACGGATCACCTCTTAAGGCGTTTGGCCTCGCTTGTCAGCTGACGCACCTGTACCCAATACAGCACTCCGGACCACCAGTACAGGCCTGTGCCCCAGATGGCCAGGGACCAGCCGACGATCCGGGCGGGATCGGCGTACCAGGCGTCGTGGTGGGCGAGGAAGAGCAGGGGGAAGGCGTAGAGGAGGTTGGCGGTGGCGGCCTTGCCGAGGAAGTGCACGGGCAACGCCGGGCCGTAGCCGAGGCGGCGCAGGATGAGCGGGATGCCCAGCAGCATCACGTCGCGCAGCGGGATGGCCAGCGCCAGCCACCAGGGGATGATCTCGCGCATGGCGAGGCCGAACAGGGTGGCCAGGATGTAGAGCCGGTCGGCCAGCGGGTCGAGCAGGCGGCCGAGCCGGCTGGTCTGGTTCCAGGCGCGGGCGATCTTACCGTCGAGCCAGTCGGAGAACCCCGCCAGCATCAGCAGCGCGACGGCCCAGCCGTCGGCCTTCGGGCCCAGCACCAACCAGAGGAAGACCGGCACCCCCAGAAGCCTGGCCAGGCTCAACGCGTTGGGAACCGTCCAGATTCGATCTTCGGCTCCCGATGCTTCCGGATTCACCGGTCTGTCTCCCTCCCCGTGCCTGATGCCGACCCTACCCGTGCGGGGCTCACACGGACCGTACGGCCGTCCGGCGGGGACACGGGCGCGGGCCGTCAGGCGCGGGACCAGGGGGCGCCCAGGGGCGCGACAGGGCCCGGGGAGGCGGCCGGGGGGAGGCGGGAGGAGTGCGGGGAACCACGCCGCCACGGCCGCGCGGCGGCGTGGTTCCGGCCGGCGTCACCCGACCCGGGCGGCGCCGTCCGGATCAGGAGCGGCGCACGGCGGCGCCGGGGGACCAGGCCCAGACGAGCACGGCGACGGTCATCCCGAACAGGGCCAGCCCGCTGGGAACGTGGGTGCCGAGCGCCTCCCAGTTGAAGTGCTGTGCCATCCCGACCAGGAAGAGGCCGGCGCTGGCCAGCGCCGGCCAGCCGGCACCTCGCCCGGGACGCCAGACCATGGCGGCCACGATGATCTGCAGCAGTGCGATCAGATGCACCACCATCCCGGCCAGTACGTGGGTCTCGGCCAGCGCCTCCCCGCCGCGCACCGCCTGGCCGGCGAACGAGGCGGCGGCGATGAGGCCGGCCGCCTGGGCGACGACCAGGATGCGCAGGCCGTACAGCAGGCCCGCGGGGACCAGGCGATCCTCCGTCGGTTTCCGCGGGGAGACGACCTCCTGCATGTGATGTGTCCTTGCCTTGGATGACCGGTTCGGAACACATCGTGGCCGCGGGGCATCCACCCGGTCGTCACCCTGGGGGCCGACCTCGCCGTCCACCTCCTGGCGGATTCTCCGTCCGGTGCGTGTTCACCCCTCGAGGGCACCGCCTCCCGCGCGGCCGAAAATCGTATCGGATGACGCGCGCGACGCCCCGGCGCACCCCTTACGCTTCACAGCATGACCAATGACACCACGCTCTTTCTTGGGCAGTGGATTCGCTCGCCGGGCACCGTCGGAGCGGTGGCGCCGAGCTCGCGGCGGCTTGCCGAGGCGGTGGCCTCGCCGGTCCCCCACCGGGGAGATCCGGTGATCGTCGAACTCGGCCCGGGCACCGGTGTGTTCACCGCGGAGATCCAGCGCAGGCTGGGAGGCCGGGGGCACCACATGGCCGTCGAGATCAACCCCAGGCTGGCCGATTTCCTCGCCGCCAGGAACCCCGGGGTGGACGTCGTGACCGATGACGCGGCACGGCTGCCTCAGTTGCTGCGGGAGCGTGGTCTCGCCAGGGCCGACGTGATCGTGAGCGGGCTCCCCTGGGCCGCGTTCTCCGAGGAGACACAGGGCCGCCTGCTGGACGCGGTCACCGCGATCATGGGTCCGCACACGGCCTTCACCACCTTCGCCTACAGCTTCGCCAAGCGCCTTCCTCCCGCGCGGCGTTTCAGGAAGCGCCTGATCGACACCTTCGAGGAGGTCGTCGCGGGCCGCACGGTGTGGGGCAACGTACCGCCTGCCTTCGTCTACCACACGCGCAGGCCGCGCCTGGACGCCGTCCAGCAGAACTGATCCCCGCGTCCCGGTGGCCCTGGAGGCTTACCGAACTTCGTTCTACGATTGCACGCGCAACTAGAATGGAGTTGGTCACCGTGGACTTCACACTTCCGGAGAGCGCCCTCGCCGTCCAACGCGGCGTCGGCGACATCTGCGCGCGCTACGACCTGGACTACTGGCAGCGATGCGAGAGCGAGAAACGCTGGCCGGAGGAGGTCTGGCAGGATCTGGCCAAGGGCGGCTGGCTCGGCCTGGCCGTGCCCGAGGAGTACGGAGGCGGCGGTCAGGGTCTGCTGGAGCTGGCCGTGGCCACCGAGACCCTGTCGGCCTCCGGCTCGGCCGGCGGTTCGGCGTTCACCTACGTGCTCACCCCCGGGTTCGGCGCCATGACCCTGGCCAGGCACGGCAGCCCCTGGCAACGCGACGAACTGCTGCCCAGGCTGGCCACCGGCGAGCTGGAGACCTGTTTCGCGCTGACCGAGCCCGACGCCGGGTCCAACGCCCTGGGCATCTCCACCTCCGCCCGTCGCGACGGGGCGGAGTTCGTCGTCAACGGCCAGAAGATCTGGATCACCGGCGTGCAGCGCGCCACCTGGATGCTCCTGGTCACCCGGACCATCCCGGCCGCCGAGGCCAAGCCCCGCACCAACGGCCTGACCGTCCTGCTGGTGAACGTCCCAGAGGCCGTCGCGGCCGGCCGGCTCTCCTTCCAGCCGATCCCGAAGATGGGCGCCAACACCACCCCGTCCAACATGGTCTTCATAGACGACCTGCGGGTCCCGGAGAGGAACGTGGTCGGTGAGGTCGACCAGGGCGCGCTGGTGCTGTGGGACATCCTCAACCCCGAGCGCGTCCTGCTGGCCGCCTCCGCGCTCGGCGGCGCCGAGGTGGCGCTGCGGGTGGCCGTGCAGTACGCCAAGGAGCGCGAGGTGTTCGGCCGTCCGATCGGCGCCAACCAGGCCATCGCCTTCCCCCTCGCCCAGGTCAAGGCCAAGATCGAGCTGGCCAGGCTGATGCTGTACAAGGCCGCCTGGCTGTTCGACAGGCAGTTGCCCTGCGGCACCGAGGCCAACATCGCCAAGCTGACCGCCTCCCAGGCGGCCTGGGAGGCGGCCGACCACGCGTTCCAGACACACGGCGGCATGGCCTACTCGCTGGAGTACCCGGTGGCCCGCCTGCTGGCCGACGCCCGCATCGGCAAGGTCGCCCCCGTCACCGAGGAGCTCCTGCTCAACTACCTGGCCACCCAGGTGCTCGGACTTCCCAGGAGCTTCTGACCTGATCGCCGGGTGCGCCCCGCCCGGCCGGAGCCGGGCGCACCCCTATTTGAAAGCCTCCGCGAGACGGGCCGCGGCGTACTCGCGCGCCTCGGTCGCCTGGTCGAAGAAGCCCGGCAGGCCGAAGAAGCCGTGGATCGCCCCCTCGTACCTCCTGACCTCTACCGGCACCCCGGCCGCGGCCAGCTGGGCGGCATATTCCTCACCCTCGTCACAGAGCGGGTCGCACTCGGCGGTGATCACCGTCGCCGGGGCCAGACCGGCCTTGTCGGCCAGCCGGACGGGAGCCAGCCGGGGGTCGACCGGATCACCGCCGTACTGCGCGACGAACCAGGCCATCTCGTCGGCGCCGAGCCCGAAGCCGCCGGCGTAGGCGCGGTAACTCCCGGTGTCCATGGCCACGTCGGCTATCGGGTAGACGAGCAGCTGGTGGGCCAGCCCGAGCCCGGCGTCCCTGGCCTGCCAGGCGGCCACGGCGGCCAGGTTGCCCCCGGCGCTGTCACCGCAGACCGCGATGCGCTCGGGGTCGACCCCGTAGACGCCGGGGCGGCCGAAGACGTCCTGGACGACGCTCCAGGCGTCGTCGGCCGCCGCGGGGAAGGGGTGGTCGGGGGCGAGCCGGTAGTCGACCGAGATCACGACCGCCCCGTTGCGCACCGCGAGGTCACGGCCGAGGGCGTCGTTGCGGTCGACGCTGCCGAAGACCCAGCCTCCACCGTGAAAGTAGACGATCCCCGGGAGGGGACGGTCGCCCTCCTCCGGCCGGTAGACGCGGACCGGCACGCCCGCGACGACGTCATCCCTGACCAGCGGGAGCGGGATGATCGGACCACGTTGCTCGGCGAAGGCGTCGAGGGCCCGCATCGCGACGATCGCCTCGGGGGTGAGTGTGGAGAGCGGGACACCGAGGTCCGTCTGGAAAGTCCTCAGGTAGGCCTCGGCCTGCGGGTGCAACGGCATGATCGGCACTTTACCCGCCGGGTCCGGTCGACCGCGGGAGGCGTCGAGGTGTCAGTGTCGCCCCGCCGGAGGCGCCCGGCCGCCACGGCGGAGAGGGTCACACCTCCGGCGACCCGAAACTCCGGAATGACGGAAAATCTCTCGAACGGCGGGCCCGCCACTCAGAACGAACGTGATTATTATTCGCTTAATTTCCTCGAATCATATTGCTCGGTCACACAAAATAACGCTCTAATTACGGATAGTTAGCCTTCCCCCCGTATTGTCGAGAAACGGTTGTGACGCCTACCTGGTGATGGAAGACTTGAATTTCGAGTGATCAGGTGAGCCGGGGCTACCGGTCGCTCGTCACCCGGAGCCGTCAGGGAGGTGGATCTGCGTGATCGGACTTTGAGCCGATCAATTAGGGTGGGTTCGTTAAATGTCTTTGAATCCGCGTCTCGTCAAGGAAAGCTTCGCCATCGTCGAACCTGTCGCGGACAAGGCCGCGGCATACTTCTACGGACGTCTGTTCGCCGAGAGCCCGCACCTGCGGACGATGTTCCCTCCGGCGATGGACGTACAGCGCGACCGCCTGTTCGGCGCGCTGACCAGAATCGTCTGGAGCCTGGACAGTCCCGACAGCCTGGCCTCGTTCCTGAGTCAACTCGGCCGCGACCACCGGAAGTACGGCGTGCTCGCCGAGCACTACACCGCGATCGGCAACGCGCTCCTGGCCACGGTCAGGCGCTTCGCCGCCGAGATCTGGACTCCCGAGATAGAGGCGGCATGGACCGCCGCCTACACCGCCGCCGCCAATCTCATGATCGAATCGGCCGAGTCCGACGCGGGAGTGTCCCCCGCCTGGTGGCTGGCCGAGGTGATCGACCACGAACTCCGCACCCCGGACATCGCGGTGATCACCTTACGGCTCGACCAGGACCTGCCCTACCTGCCCGGCCAGTACGTCAGCGTGCAGACCGCACGCTGGCCACGCGTCTGGCGCACGTTCTCCATCGCGAACGCACCCCGGGACGACAACACGATCCGCCTGCACGTCCGCGCGGTCTCCGGCGGCTGGGTCTCCACCACGCTGGTCCAGCGCACCCGGATCGGAGACAACCTGATGCTGGGGCCCCCGATCGGCACCATGGTTCCCACCGACTCCGGACGCGACATCCTGTGCGTGGCCGGCGGCACCGGCCTGGCACCGATCAAGGCCATCCTGGAGCATGTGATCGGCTCCGGTCGCCGCCCCAACATCCACCTGCTCCACGGCGCCCGCACCGTCGGGGAACTCTACGACCTGACCGACCTGCTCCGGATGGCGTCGGCCTTCCCGTGGCTGCGGGTGCTCCCCGTGGTCTCCGGACAACCGGGGTACGACGGCATGCGGGGCCAGGTGGCCGAGGTGATGGAGCGGTTCCACTCCTGGTCCGACCACGAGGCCTACGTCTGCGGCCCGACCGCCATGGTCAACGAGACGGTCCACCGGCTCCAGCAAGGCGGGATGCCCCTGGCCCACATCCACCGGGACATCGTGCAGGGCGAGCCTTGACCGACAATCAGGATTAATCCCCCAAAGTGATCACGCAAATTCCACAGAGCCCGGCGGGACACGGTATGGCATGGCAGCATGAGGCCCAATCCGAAAGGAGATGGTCATGCACGACTGCCCCCCTCACAGCCCGTGCCCCCCTCTCGACCGCCACCCCCGTTCCCCGCGCGTCCCCGCCAGAGCCGTCCATCCGCACGAATCCGCCCCCGGTCCCCTCCACCGGTGGCGGGCCCTCCACGGTCAGGGCCACGCCCGCCTCCGGCATGCGGCCACCCCCGGCCGCGGCACCCGCCCCTCGGGCGCACCGGCCGTGCCCGCCCCGCGCCACACGGCGCTCTGAACCGATGGCCAGACCCGTCACGCTGGTGACCTTCATGCTTCCCGCCCCCCTGCGGCACTGGGCCGGCGAGAGCACCGAGGTCCGCGTCTTCGCCGTCGCCGACCATGAGGACGGCGACCCCACGCTGGGTTCCGCCCTCGACACGCTCCGCCGTACGCACCCGTCCCTGGAGCAGCGGCTCCGCGACGACTACGGGAGCATCCGCCGCCACATCAGCATGTTCGTCTGCGGCGAGAACGCCCGGCATCTCGGCGGCCTCGACTGCGCGCTGCCCCCGGGGGCCGAGATCCTCGTCCTGCCCACCCTCTCGCGCCGCCAGGAGACCACGAGCTGACCCGCCCGCGCCCCGGACCACGGTCCATGCGAGACCTCGGGCAACGGGCCGAAGACCCGGCGGGCGGCAGGACCTAGGGCGCGACCCTGCCGCCGGCCACGAAGGCCTCGTGCGTGAGGGGCATCAGCGCCGCCCAGGCGGCCTCCATCTTCTCCGCCACCATCTCGATCTCACGCTGCGGGAACGAGGGCACCTTGGCCTGCTCGTTCTTGGTGCGCAGGGAGAGGAAGTGCATGAGCGAACGGGCATTGCAGGTGGCGTACATCGAGGAGAACAGCCCGACGGGCAGCACCGCCCTGGCCACCTCGCGGGCGATGCCGGCCTCCAGCATCTCCCGGTAGGCGGCGTAGGACTGCCGGTAGGACGCCTCCATCACCTCGGTAACGACCTTGTGCTGCTCGGCGCTGCCCTCGGCGAAGACGTACTTACCCGGCCGGCCTTCCTGAACCAGCTTCCGCTCCATCCCCGGAACATAGAAATTGGGCTGAAGCTCGCGGTAACGCCCGCTTTCCTCGTTATACGACCATCCGACCCTGTGGCGGTGAAACTCACGGAAGACGAAGATCGGCGCGCTGACCAGGAAGGTCATCGAGTTGTGCTCGAAGGGACTGCCGTGCCGGTCGCGCATCAGGAAGTTGATCAGCCCCTTGGACCGCGCGGGATCCTTGCCGACCTCCTCCAGGGACTGTTCCCCCGCGGTCGAGACCCGCGCCGCCCAGAGCACGTCGGAGTCGGAGGCGCTGTGCTTGACCAACTCCACGGTCACGTCGTCAAGAAAACGTGCCTCTGCCTCATCGCCCGTCAACTGGATCCCCCTCGTCACCTCGTCGGTCGCGCATATCGTAAACCGTAACGGCGTGGGGAGCCCCGCCGCCCCGAAGACGGGCACCGCTCACAGCCGGTAGATCCGGCGGGCGTTGCCTGAGCCGATCATCTGGGCCACCCGGACGGCGTCCGAGGCGCTCCACTCGCCGTCTGCCAGTCGTGCGGCGAGCGCCCCGGCCAGCCCTCGCCGGTAGTGCAGGGCTCCAAGGTGGCAGGTCTCCGCCACGCCGTGGCCGCCGGAGCCGAACAACTGCTTGTGGAACGGTGCCAGTTCGAGCAGTTCCGCCATGACCGCGGCCGAGCCCGTGGCGCTGCGGGTCAGTGCCGCGCCCACGTCGACGTAGACATGCGGGAGCACACCGGCGAGGTAGGCCGCCCGGCGGTGGAACGGGTGACAGTGCAGCAGGACGACGGGCACACCCACCGGCTGCACGGCCATGATGAAGCCGGTCATCGGTGCCGGACCCGTACCGTACCGGCCGGGGACCGCGTGGCCTTCGACGGCGTCGGGAGTCCCGAAAGCGCCGGCATCCACGCGACCGCCGTGAACCGCACGACCGCCGCGACCGGCATGGGCCCCCTGGCGCGCGCCGCCGTAGTGGGGGTGACCGGTGTGGAACTGCAGCGGCCGCCCGTACTCCCTGGCCACGTCGACGGCCGTCCAGAGCAGGTGGCGCAGGAGCACCTGATCGATGAGCCGCTCGCCCGGGCAGGCCAGCCGCCGGGTGGCCGCCGCGATCACCGCTCCCCGGCTCGGCCTGGCCGGGTCGAGATGGAACCCGGATCTGTGGGCCGTGACCGACTTCAGCGCGACGGCGCGGACGGCCCGCGCGGCGAGGCTCTGGGCGAGGGCCGAGATGTAGGAGACCCCCGAGACCGCGGTCCTGGCCACCTCCTCCTCGGCCCGCTCGATGTGGACGACCCGCGCGGTGCCGGCGCCACCCGCCTGGCCCATCTCGGCCGGTGGCAGCACCTCGGGCCTGCCGAGGTCACCGTCGGGATCACTGTCGAGATCACCGTCGAGATCACTGTCCAGGCCGTCGAAGCGGTCGAATCCGTCGAACAGGAAGGTGGCTATCCCCGCGGCGCCCAGCAGTCGCCGGTTCACCTCGGTGGCGCCCAACTCCGCCCTGCGGGCCAGGTACACGGCCGGCGGCACATGCGGGGCGAGACCGAGGACGGGCGCGCACCAGCGACGGACCGCGGTGCCGACGGGGGTGTCGAAGTGGGTGGTGCCCGGGGGCGCCGGAGTTCCCGCGTCGCTGAGCAGCGTCTCGAACCGGGCCCTGGTCAGGTCGTCACGGCGCACGCCGTGACAGTTCTGGTCGACCAGCGGCGCCAGCAGCGCCTCCCGTACGGCGTCGGGCAGTTCGACGGGCAGCACACCGTCCGACCTCATGCCCGCTCCTCCCCCGGTCGCGGGGGCGGCGGCCAGGTCCGGCCGTCACCCCTGCGGTCCCTACGACGGGGAGAACTCTGTGACTCCTCCGCTTCCCGAAGGGAGCGGCTCCTCGCCTCCCTCGGCCGAGGTGGGCGACGGCCAGGCTCTGGCCGTTTCGAACCCGAGAACCGTAGCGGAGAAGCGATTCACCTGCCGGGTGAACCCGGCGATCCCCTCGCTGAACATGATGGTCACCCGAGGTGAGGGCCGGGTTCGAAATACCGCTTCTTTACCCGGACGTGCGGCAGAGCCGGAGAACGTTGGCGATGATCTTCGCTCCCGCGCCTCCCTCCGCGGTGAGGATCGACTCGGGGTGGAACTGCACGGCGAAGCGGCGCCGCTCCACGTCCTCGATCGCCATCACCGCGCCGTCGGGGGTGAGCGCGGTGGCGGTGAAACCGGCGACACCCGGCCGCTTGACGTGGACCGAGTGGTAGCGCGCGGCGGTGAACTCCTCGGGGAGCCCGTCGAGCAGGGCGCTGTCGCCCAGCCGCCGGACCCGGCCACGCTTGCCGTGCTCGGGGTAGGACAGCAACTCCAGCGTGCCGCCCGCCTGCTCCACCATGCCCTGCAGTCCGAGGCAGACGCCGAACACCGGCAGGTCGCGCTCGTAGAGGGCGTCGATCAGGGCGGGGAGCCCGAAGTCGGAGGGCCAGCCGGGGCCCGGCGACAGCACCACCAGGGACGGCGCGATCTCGTCGATCATCGTGACGGGGAAGCCGTGCCGGAGCGTGACGACCTCGGCGCCCTGCTGGCGGAAGTAGTCGGCGAGGGTGTTGACGAAGGAGTCCTCGCAGTCGACGAGCAGGATCTTCATCCCGCTTCCCGGCGGCGCCGCGGCCACCTGGGGTTCGGCCTGCTCCTGCGGGGTCACGCCGACCACCGCCAGAGCGCCCAGCAGGGCGCTGGCCTTGAGCTCGGTCTCCCGCTCCTCGGAGGCGGGGTCGGAGTCGAACAGCAGCGTGGCCCCGGCCCTGACGGTGGCGACCCCGCCGCGGATCTGCGCGGTGCGCAGGGTCAGGCCGGTGTTCATCGAACCGTCGAAGCCGATGTAGCCGACCGCTCCGCCGTACCAGCGGCGGGTGGTGGCCTCGTGGTCCTCGATGAACTGCATGGCCCAGGTCTTGGGGGCACCGGTGACGGTGACGGCCCACATGTGGGTGAGGAAGGCGTCGAGCGCGTCGAACTCCGGCCGCAGCCGGCCCTCTATGTGGTCGACGGTGTGGATCAGCCTGGAGTACATCTCGATCTGGCGCCGCCCGATCACCTGGACCGTCCCCGGCACGCAGATGCGCGACTTGTCGTTGCGGTCCACGTCCGTGCACATGGTCAGCTCCGACTCCTCCTTGACGCTGGACAGGAGGGTGCGGATCGCGTCGGCGTCCTCGACCGGGTTGCTGCCCCTGGCGATGGTGCCGGAGATGGGGCAGGTCTCGACACGGTCGCCGCTGACCCGGACGTACATCTCCGGGGAGGCGCCGACCAGATGCTCGCCCTCACCGAGGTTGAACAGGAACTCGTACGGTGCCGGATTGACCTGGCGCAGCTCCCGGTAGAAGGCCGCCGGGTCGGCGCAGGGCGCGTGGAAGACCTGACCGGGAACGACCTCGAACAGGTCGCCCCGGACGAACTTCTCCTTGGCCGCGGCCACCACCTGGGCGTAGGAGCCCTTCTCGGGGTCGGCCGGGAGCTCGGACGGCGCGGGGGGCAGCGGTACGACCTCCCCCTCGCGGGCCAGCCCGTGGGTGGAGAGGCCGTCCACCGTGAACTCGTAACGGAACTCCTTGCTGGTCTCCCGCTTGCGGTCGATCACCATCACCCGGTCGGGCAGGTGCAGCACGAGGTCGCGCTGGTCGGCGCCCCGCGGCAGGACCTGCCTGATCGGCTCGAACTGGAAGGCCAGGTCGTAGCCGAAGGAGCCGTACAGGCCCAGGTGCTCGTCCTCGCCCTTGAACACGGCGATGACCTCGCGGATCGCGGTGAAGACCGTGGGACGGCGGCTGCGCATCTCCTCGGGGAGGATGTCCTCGGACTCCGCCACGTGCACCTCGACGAAATCGCCTGTCGGCTCCTCGACTGGCTTGCCCGCCGCCAGCAGGCAGGACACGACGGCGGGCAGCACCACCCTGCCGCGGGCGTTCAGCGCGCGGGCGGAGATCCTGCGTCCCCTGGCCACGATCTCCAGGCAGGGATCGACGTAGGCGAGGTGCCATCGGCTGTAGCGGCCGGGATACTCCATCCCGGAGGAGAGCACTCCACCACGGCGCTCGCCGAGCGTCGTGACGACGTCCTCAAGCACCGTCTCCGGCACGTCGGACGCGGTGACCTCGATCCCCACGCCGCCGGCGGTGGTATATCGGCTCGTCTCCACTGCGTTATCGCCCCTTTGATTTCCCTGATGCCCAGAGGGAGCGGACGCAGAAAAGGCCGCCTCCCTGGGCGGCCGTCTGTCTGCTCGCGAATGCGAAACCTGCGCCGCCTAGAAGCGGCGCCACCACCGAAGGGCAACCGGGTATCGCATGTCGCCACAGTACCGGCGACGACCGTGATCATGCAACGTGGCCACGCGACGGCCTCGCCCCCGGGCCTCGAACCGGGGCCGAGCACGAGGATGGCGAGCCTCACAGCGATACACCCTGGCCGTCAGAGCCATGTTCTGTTACCAGTTAGTAGGTATGGAGCGGCGTGAGGAGAGCACATGTCGACGAGCACATGGCCGCGGCCGGCCGTGCATCGGGTCGCGATCCAGCGTGACCTGCCGGTACCGATGCCCGACGGGGTCACGCTGCTGGCCGACCGCTACGTTCCGACCGGCGCCGTGCGGCCGCCCACGATCCTGATCCGCTCGCCGTACGGAAGGCGCGGCGTGTTCGGGCTGGCCTTCGGCCGCGGCTTCGCGCGGCGCGGATTCCAGGTCGTGATCCAGAGCTGCCGGGGCGGGTTCGGCTCCGGCGGCCTGCTCGACCCGCTCGGCGACGAGCACGACGACGGCCTGGCCACGCTGTCCTGGCTGCGCGGCCAGACCTGGTACGGCGGGGACCTGGCCATGCACGGCCCCTCCTACCTGGGCTACGCCCAGTGGGCGATCGCCCCTTTCGCCGGGCCCGACCTCAAGGCCATGGCCACCTCGGTGACCGCCTCCCAGTTCCGGGACGCCGCCTACGTGGGCGGGGCGTTCGCCCTGGAGTCGTCGCTGATGTGGACCACGCTGACCGCCGCCATCGACGGCCCTCTCGGCGGGGCGGGCGCGCTGCTCGCCCCGCGCAGGACGCGGCGCGCGGCCCTGTCGGGGCGCCCGCTCGGGGAGTTGGACAGGCTGTCCGCGGGCAGAGGCATGCCGTTCTTCCAGGATCTGCTGGCCCACCACGCCGAGCCCGCGGCCTACTGGGGCAGGCGTGACTTCTCCGCCTCGGTGGGCGGGGTGGAGGCCGCGGTCACCATGGCCGGCGGCTGGTACGACGTCTTCCTGCCGTGGCAGATCAAGGACTACGCGGCGATGCGGGCCGCGGGGCGGCGCCCGTACCTGACGATCGGCCCCTGGTATCACGCGGACGTGCGGCACAGCCGGGTGGCCAACGCCGAGGCGCTCGCCTGGTTTCGGGCGCACCTGCTCGGCGACCCTTCGGGGCTGCGCGAGCAACCGGTCCGGCTGTACGTGACGGGCGCGAACGAGTGGCGCGACTACCCCGACTGGCCGGTTCCCCGGATGCGGGAGCAGCGCTGGCACCTGCGGCCCGGCTTCGCCCTCTCCCCCGGCGGCCCCGACGGCCCCGGCGACGCCGAACCCGGCCGTTTCCGCTACGACCCCGCGCACCCGACGCCCGCGCAGGGCGGCCCGGTCCTGCTCGGCAACTCCGAGCCGCGCGACAACCGCAGGCTGGAGGCCCGGCGCGACGTGCTCGTCTACACCGGCCCCGAGCTACGGCGGGACACCGAGATGATCGGCCCGGTCTCCGCCGAACTGTACGTCCGCACCGGCAGCGAGCACTGCGACGTGGTGGTCCGGGTCTGCGACGTGCATCCGGACGGCGCCTCCTACAACGTGTGCGAGGGCGTGCGCCGCCTGGTTCCCGGCGCCCCGGTCGCCGGGGATGACGGGATCCGCCGGGTCGGGGTGGACCTGTGGCCGATCGGCCACAGGTTCCGCCGCGGCCACCGGATCCGCCTGCACGTCGCCGGCGGCGCCTACCCCCGGATCGCCCGCAACCTCGGCACCGGCGAGCCCCTGGGCACGGGCAGCGCGATGGTCACGAACGACTACGAGATCTTCCACGACCCGGCCCACCCGTCCGCGGTCGTGCTCCCCCTCGTCCCGGACTGACCTCGCCCGGCCTCACATCACCCGCCGTCGCGGGCGTGCCGCGGCCAGGCTGGTGACCGCCCGCCTTCAACGGGTTCCGCGCCGGGGCCCCGGAGACGGCCTCGGCCCGGTTCCCCCGAAAGGCCGGTGAGGATCCCCCGGCCCGCGCACTAGGGTCGGGGGATGCGCGCGGCCAGGTTGATGTCGTTGGTGCTGCTGCTCCAGGCTCGGGGCCGGATGACCGCGATGGAGCTCTCCCGGGAGCTGGAGATCTCCGAGCGGACCGTCCACCGTGACGTGCTCGCCCTGTCGGAGGCCGGCGTGCCGGTCTACGCCGACCGGGGGCGGGGCGGCGGCTACCGGCTGCTGGACGGATACCGCACCCGCCTCACCGGGCTGGACCGCGCCGAGGCCGAGGCGCTGTTCCTGTCGGGCGTGCCCGAGGCGCTGCGGGAGATGGGACTGGGCGAGGTGGCCGCCACGGCGCGGCTGAAGGCCTCGGCCGCGCTCTCCCCCGGCCTGCGGGACGCCCCCGCGACCGCCGCGCAACGCTTCCACCTGGACGCCCCCGGCTGGTTCGCGAGCGAGCGGCCTCCCCCTACCGCACTGGCACCGCTGGCCAGGGCCGTGTGGGGCGACCACCCGGTCACCGCCCGCTACCGGCGCGCCGCCCGTTCCCGCCCAGCCGAACAGACCGAACAGACCGGGCAGACCGGAGGGGCCGGGGCCGCCCGGCGGCGTCTGGAGCCGTACGGGCTGGTGCTGAAGGCGGGGGTCTGGTACCTGGCGACCCGGTCCGCGATCTATCGGGTCGATCGCTTCGACGAGGTCGAGCTCCACCCCGCCCTGCGCTTCGAGCGGGACGGCGCCTTCGACCTGGCCGCGTTCTGGAGCGAGAAGTCGGCACGGTTCGCGAACTCCCTGCTCACCACGGACGTCACCGTGAGGCTCAGCCCCGCCGCCCTTCGCCTGCTCCCCGTCATCGCCGATCGGGCGGCCCTCGACGACGCGATGGCCTCCGCCGGCGAGCCCGACGGGCAGGGGTGGGTCACGCTCCGCCTGCCCGTCGAGTCGCTGGAGGTCGCCTACGGCCAGGTCCTCCGCTTCGGCCCGGAGGCCGAGGTCCTCGACCCGCCCGACCTCCGTACCCGCGTCGCCGGTGCCGCCGCCCGCATGCATGACCTGTACGGCTCCTCGGGCGGCAGCGGCGGGTCAGCCGGGTGACCGCTCCCGGCGCCGGTCAGCGGTAGCCGGTGGCGTCGGCGGCCCTGCCCTTGCTCTCGACCTCCTCGATATAGCGCCAGGCGTCGGGCCTGCTGCCGTCGAGGTCGGTGAAGCCGTACACCTGGGCGAGCCGCCCGCTGGAGGTGGACTGCCCCGACCAGCGCATCCTGTCCTCGTCGGCGGCGAGGGCGACGACCGCGCGCCCGGTGTAGGAGGGCGACTCGGAGATCACGAAGTGCGGCTGCTTCGCCGTGGCGTCCCGCCAGTTCTCCTCGGTGACGCCGAAGTTCTCCAGCATGCTCTCCGAGCGGAGCCAGCCGGGGGTCAGCGAGACCGCGCAGCAGCCGTGCGGGCGCAGCTCGTGCGCCTGGGTGAAGGCCAGGCGGTTCACCGAGAGCTTGGCCAGGTCGTAGAAGGCCGAGAGCCGGTAGTTGGCCAGGTTGTACTCCAGGGTGCCGTCGGTCACCTCGACCACCAGGCCGCCGGGGTTCTCGATCAGCAGCGGCAGGGCGTGATGGCTGGTGATCAGGTGGGTGTCGATCGCCAGCCGGAGGATGCGCAGGCCGTCGTCGAGCGAGTGTTTCCAGACGGGGACGTTCCACTCCGCCAGCGGGTCGGCGCCCCAGATGTCGTTGACGAGGAGATCGAGTCTTCCCCGCTCGCGCCGGATCCGCTCCACCAGGGCGCGCACCCGCTCCGGCTCCAGGTGGTCCACCTCGACCGCGATGCCCTGCCCGCCGGCGCGGGTCACGCGCTCGGCCGTCTCCTCGACGGTCTCCGGCCGGTTCATCTCCGAGCGCCGCCGCCGCGTGCTCCTGCCCGTGCAGTAGACCGTGGCGCCCGCGGCGCCCAGTTCCACCGCGATCCCCCGGCCGGTTCCCCTCGTCGCCCCGGCGACCAGGGCGACCTTTCCTTCCAGCGTCCTGTTCATGGGACGAGCGTGGCGCGAAAACAGGACATCCTCTGTCGTGTTTTCGCCGCCTCGCCGTACGAGATCGTCAGCCGGTGACCGGCACCTCCTCCAGCCTGCCCATGAGGTGCGAGCGCCGGCCCTCGTCGAAGGCGGCGTACGTGCGCCGCTGGAGCGGGTCGTCCGGGTCTGTGTCGGTGAGCGCCCGCCAGACCCGCTCCGGCGGGTGGGCGAGATACCGGTCGACTCTGACCGTCAACGCGGGCCGCGGACGGGGCCGGTGCTGCCGCGCGGGATCAGGGTGGCGGGGCGGTCCTCCACCGAGAGGTCGACCGGTTCTCCGGCGATCAGCGCGAGCAGCTGACGGGCGGCACAGGCTCCGTAGGCGGGGATGTCCCGGGTGAGCGCGGTCAGCGGCGGGCGCACGACCTGCGAAAGCGGGGAGTCGTCCCAGGCGACGATCGACAGGTCGGCCGGAACGTCCAGAACCATCTCCTGCGCCACCGACAACCCGGCCACGGCCATTATGTCGTTGTCGTAGACGATGGCGGTGGGCCGCCGGGGCGAGCTGAGCAGCCGCCTGGTCATCCTGGCCCCCTCCTCGCCGGTGTAGTCGGTGTGGACGATCAGATGCTCGACGCGCCCCGGGCCCGCGTCCTGGCACGCCTGAACGAAGGCCTGGTCGCGCAGCGTGGTGTGCACGAGCCTGGGCAGCCCCGCGACCCTGGCGATGCTCCGGTGCCCCAGCGCCACCAGATACTCCACGGTCTCCCTGATGGCCAGGCCGTCGTCCGACCAGACCGTGCTCAGCGGACCCGCCTGCGAGGGATGCCCGATCACCACGACCGGCATGTTCAGTGACCGCATCGCCTCCACCCGGGCGTCGTCGAGGTGCAGGTCCACCAGAAAGGCGCCGTCGACGCGCCCCTCCCCCCACCAGCGCCGGTACACCTCGATCTCCTGCGCGTGGTCGGTGACCACCTGCAGCATCAACGCGTAGGACCGGTCCGCGAGCTCGGCCTCGATACCGCTGATCAGCTCCATGAAGAACGGTTCCATGCCCAGGGTGCGGGCCGGGCGGAACAGCGCGAGGCCGATGGTGCGGGCGCGGGCACCGTTGAGGGCGCGCGCCGCGCTGTTGGGCTGCCAGCCGAGCTCCTTGGAGATCGCGAGGATGTTGGCGCGGGTGGCCTCCGAGACCCCTGGCTGCCCGTTGAGCGCGTAGGAGACGGCGCCCTTGGACACGCCGGCACGACGGGCGATGTCAGCGATCGTCGGACGTTTCACAGTTCCCCCTGATGAACCGGTTCTTATTCGGCCAAGGATAGCGGGTCGGCTCACTGGGGAGAGAGAGGGGACGCTCTTGCCCCCACCCCGGCGGGACGAGTCAACCCGCTGCTGCCAGCAGGTTCCATGAACGAACCGGAGCCGGGGGATCAAGGGGCAGCACGCCGGTAACGCGGTGCCGGCACCATCGCCGCCTCACACGTAGCCTCCCAGTAACTTGCTCGGTTCAGTTCACGGGCTCCGATATTCAGGATCACTCGCGGACAGAGCCGCCGACCCATGGGACAACATCGTCCACCTTTTTAAGTTAACCGGTTAATGGCAATTGCCGCCCGTACGGAAAGACCCGGCCGGCGCGCACTCCCCGCCCCCTCGGGAGGGGGCGGGGAGTGCGCGCCGTCTGCCCACCTCCGCCCTCCTGTGATAAGTAATGAGTTACTCGAAGAGGCGAGGAGAACATGGCGGACAACAGCGAGTTCGAGCTACGCGGGATCAACCATCTCGCACTGGTGTGCTCGGACATGAAGCAGACGATCGACTTCTACTCCGGCGTCCTGGGCATGCCCCTGATCAAGACGATCGAGCTGCCGATGGGGTGGGGACAGCACTTCTTCTTCGACTGCGGTGGGGGAAACGCGCTGGCGTTCTTCTGGTTCCCCGACGCACCCGAGGGGATTCCCGGCGTCTCGGCGCCGAAGAACCTGCCGGACCGGGGCGAGATGCTCTCCGCGGTCGGCTCGATGAACCACATCGCCCTCGATGTCGCCCCGGACAAGATAGAGGAGTACCGCGACAGGCTCATCGCCAAGGGCGTGGACGTCGGGGTGATCCTCAACCACGACGACAGCGAGTTCGGGGTGGCGCCCACCATGGGAGAGGGCGTGTTCGTCAGGTCGATCTACTTCAAGGATCCGGACGGCATCCTGGTGGAGTTCGCCGCCTGGACCAGGGAACTGGGCCTGCCCACCGACGTCCGGCACGAACCGAGGACCGCCGCGGAAAGGACCGTGTGATGCCACGCCTGCGCCAGGTCCCCCGCGCGGAGGCCACGGACCCGCTGACGCTCTTCTTCTACGACCGGCTGTTCGGCCCGGACCGGGACCCGGTGGCCGAACCGGGCACCGCGACCGGCTCCCCCGGCGACTGGTGGACCGTCTTCGCACTGGACCCGGTCATCCTGCGGCACTGCGTGAAGGGCTTCCAGCTGTACCGGGAGAGCAAGGTAGACCCGGTGCTGCGCGAGCTCGGCCAGTCGCGGGCCGGCTGGGCCCGGGGCAGCCAGTTCGTCTTCTCACAGCACTGCAAGCAGATGCGGGCGCTGGGGGTGCCCGAGGAGAAGGTCCAGGCGGTCGCGCACTGGCAGGTCAGCCCGCACTTCAACGAGCTGGAGCGGGCCGTGCTGGCCTACACCGACGGCCTGGTGCTCGACGGCGGCCGGGTGCACGACGAGATATTCGCGGTCCTGAAGGCGCACCTGCCGGACGAGCAGATCCTGGAGCTGACCTACATCACCTGCCTCTACGAAATGCACGCGACCATGTCAAGGGCACTCCGCCTGGAGTTCGACGACCGGCCGGAACCCGTCGTCGAAGCGGAGGCCCCCGAGGGGTACGGCACCCGTGACATCGCCGACGACATCGCCGGGCCGGGCTGACCTACCGTTCGTCGCGCCAACCGTTCCACTCGGCGCTCAGTGGCCCGCAAGAAACGTCCAGGTAATTACGCTGCCGGTCAACCGATGGGGATGATCCTGCTCGGGCGTCCCTCTCCAGCCACAGGAGACCGCGTTGACCACACCGAACGGGGACCGGAGCGATCGCAGCCCGTGGAACTGGCTGCTTGTCGCGCCGATCATCCTACCTTTACTTCCATTTCTCTACAATTTCGACGAACCCCGACTTTTCGGCTTTCCGCTCTTCTACTGGCTCCAGCTCGCCTTCATCGCGGTCGGCGTGACCTGCACCTCGATCGTCTACCAGATGACCAAGCGGCGGTGACCGGATGGACGCGCACCTGACCGAGATCATCATCTTCACCGTACTGTTCCTGCTCGTCAGCGGCATGGGGTTCGTGGCGGCGCGCTGGCGCCGCCCGGACAGCCTGGCCAGCCTCGACGAGTGGGGCCTGGGCGGCCGCAGCTTCGGCTCGTGGGTCACCTGGTTCCTGGTCGGCGGCGACCTCTACACCGCCTACACCTTCGTGGCAGTGCCCGCCCTGCTCTGGGGCGCGGGCGCGACGGGCTTCTTCGCGGTGCCCTACACGATCGTGGTCTACCCGATCGTCTTCCTGGTACTGGTCCGCCTCTGGTCGGTCTCGCACGTGCACGGCTTCGTGACCCCCGCCGACTTCGTCCGGGCCAGGTTCGGCTCGCCCACGCTGGCGCTGCTGGTCGCGATCACCGGCATCGTCGCGACGATGCCCTACATCGCGCTCCAGCTCGTCGGCATCGAGGCGGTGCTGAAGTCGATGGGCGTGACCGGCCACCTGCCGATCATCATCGCATTCGCGATCCTGGCCGCGTACACCTACCAGTCGGGCCTGCGCGCCCCGGCGCTGATCGCGTTCGTCAAGGACACGCTGATCTACATCGTGATCCTGGTGGCGATCATCGCGATCCCCGCCCAGCTGGAGGGCGGCTGGTCGGGGATCTTCGCCGCCGCCCAGGCCAAGTTCGACGCCAGTCCCGCACCCGGCGACGGCATCCTGCTCAACGCCAACAACCAACTGCAGTACGTCACGCTGGCCCTGGGGTCGGCGCTCGCGCTCTTCCTCTACCCGCACAGCATCACCGGCGTGCTCGCTTCCAGGAACCGCGGCGTGATCAAGCGGAACATGTCCGCGCTCCCGGCCTACAGCCTGCTGCTCGGCCTGATCGCGCTGCTCGGCTTCATGGCCATCGCGGCCGGGATCAAGCCCATCGGCACGGACAACAACACGATCGTGCCGCAGCTGTTCGACCAGATGTTCCCCGACTGGTTCACCGGCGTCGCCTACGCCGCGATCGGCATCGGCGCGCTGGTCCCCGCGGCGATCATGTCCATCGCCGCGGCGAACCTGTTCACCCGCAACATCTACAAGGAGTACCTGAAGCCGAACGCCACCGACGCCGACGAGGCCCGGGTTTCCAAGATCACCTCGCTGCTCGTCAAGGTAGGCGCGGTGCTGTGCATCCTGTTCCTGGACACCGGCTTCTCCATCGACCTGCAGCTCATCGGCGGCGTCATCATCCTGCAGACGCTCCCTTCCGTGGCGCTCGGCCTCTACACCCGCTGGTTCCACCGTGGCGGCCTGATCGCCGGCTGGGTGGCCGGCATGGGGGCCGGGATGCTCATGCTCTACAACATCGGCAACCCGGTCACCGGCAAGCTGCACTTCGCCGGGTCGGCGTTCCCGCTGGAGAAGCTGGGTCTTGACACCAAGATGACGATCTACGCGGGCATCGTCGCGCTGGCGGTCAACCTGGCCGTCGCCGCGCTCGGCACGGTCATCGCGCGTTCCACCAAGGTGGCCGAGGGCGATGACGCCACCCTGCCCGACCACTACCTCGCCGACGAGGGCGATCCCAGGATCAAGGACAAAGACAAGGACAAGGACAAGGACCTGGACCCCACCGCCCACTGACGTCCCCACGCCGAGCGCGGGGGGAGAGCCGGTCAGGCCCTCCCCCCGCGCCCGCGTCATCCGCCGGCCGGGGCGCGAAGCTGCGCGATCAGCGCCTCCGCGTCTCGGACGAGCACGGCGCGCACCGCGGCGTCGGTCACCTTGCGCGGGTCGCGGGCGTGTTTCACAAACTGCTCCAGGGACTTGACGGCGTTCTTCGTCTTGCCCTTGTCCGCGTGCTTCCTGGCCTCCTTGAGCTGATCGTTCAGCGAGCCGCCCGTCACCAGGCCCGCCGCCCTGAAACCGTCGAGGAGCTTCTGAAGGTCGGCGAAGGAGGTCGTGACCTCGAACGCGACGGTCTGTTTCGTGACGTGGCCCGCCTTGTCCTTCGCGGTGACGGTCAGCGTGTTCGCGCCGAGCGCCAGCCGCCACAGGTCGACCGGCTTGCCGGAGGTGACCTGTAGGTCACCGATGGCCGCCGTCACGCTCGCCACCCCCGAGGTCGCGTCCGCCGCCGAGAAGACGGGGGTGAGGGACGCGGAGTCACCGTGCTTACCGGCCTCCACCCCGCTCACGGACAGGACCGGGGCGGTCTTGTCGATCCGCACCGTGACCTTGCCGACCTGCGAGACGTTGCCCGCGTTGTCGGTCGCCCGGTAGAACACCTCGACGGCGCCCTCGGCACTCAGCGTGACCGGGTTGTTGGCGTTCGACCACGTGGTACCACCGTTGAGCGAGTACTGCCGGCTCGCCACCGTGCCGTTGTCGGTCGCGGTGACCGTCAGCGTGACGTTGCCGGTGTACCAGCCGTTCTCTCCGCCCGGCTGGGCAGGGGCGAGCGTGGCCGACACGGTCGGGGGCGTCTCGTCCCCGACCCCGACGCCCTGGAAGGTGAACCCGTCGACCTCCACGCCGCCGGTCGAGGTGACGTAGAGTTCCCCGCTGCCGGTCGGGGCACCGGTGAGCTCGGTGTCCACGTTCTGCCAGCCCGCCCCGGCGGGCACGGTCACGGTGGCGAACGGATCCGCCGTCGCCGAGCCCCACCGCAGGGACAGCGTTCCCGCACCGGAGGCGCGGGTCCGCACGCCGGTGATGCCGGCGAAGTTCACCGGGTCGTACGCGATCCAGTCCCCGGCGTCGAACGACGTGATCTTCGCCAGGCCGGACGCGCTCTCGTCCTCCACCCGCGTGACACCGCTGCTCGCGTCCGCGTGCTCGGCCTGCAGTTGCTTGGGGTTGAGGATGAGCGTGGCGTCGCCGAGCGCCCCGGGGATGTCACCGGCACCGTTGTCCCGGTAGCTCACCACGACGACGCCGAAGATGTTCTCGGTCTCGCCGTGCTCGGGGGCGTCGGCCGGCGTCGGCCACGCGCCTGAGCATCCCGTGCCGAGGGTCTCCGGATGCGCGTGCACGTCGTGGCCGAGCCCGAAGGTCCACTGCACCCGGCTGCACACGGGGTTGTCTCCGTCCTCCTTGTCGGAGACCTTGATCTGGAAGGGCACCGCGTCGCCCCAGTCGAAGAAGGCGCCGTTGCCCGGCGTCTGGATGGTCACCTCGGGCGCGGTGTTGCCCACGGTGATCTCGGTCGAGGTGAGCCCGAACCTGCCCTGCGCGTCGGTCACGCGGAGCCGGGCGGCGTACTGCCCGAGCACGGTGTAGGTGTGCGAGACCGTGACGCCGGTGGCGTCGAAGGTCCCGTTGCCGTCGAAGTCCCACTCGTAGCGCAGCGGGCCCGGCTCGGTGTCGGTCGACGACGCCGCGCTGAAGTCGACGGTGAGGGGCGCGGTACTGCTCGACGACGGCTTGGCGACGATCTTCGCCTGCGGGGTCTTGTTCCCCTCGGCGTAGTCGATGCGATACAGGCCCGCGTCGGGGTTGGCGCGGAAGAAGCCGTCGCCGTAGTCGAGCACGTACAGCGATCCGTCGGGGCCGAACTCGATGTCCATCGGGCTGTCGGTGATCGGCATCGCCGCCGCGGTCAGCGCGCTGTTGGGCAGGAAGTGTTCGAGCTTGGTCACCGGCCCGTCCGGCGCCGTCACGGTGAACGCCGCGAGATAGTCCTGCGAGAACTCGGCGAAGAAGAACTTCTTGTCCCAGTACTCGGGGAACTTCGTCGTCGACGGGTTCGCCGCGTCGTAGTGGTAGACGGGGCCGCCCATCGGCCCCTGCCCGCCCGCCGCCTCGAAGTCGGTGAGCCCGGCCCACTCCGCCGGCTGGTGGGTGTTGTTGTCGCCGTAGTAGAGATCCGCCGGGGTCGCGGGAGGCAGCGTGTCCAGCCCGGTGTTCCACCGCGAGGTGTTCGCCGGTCCGGCCGCGCAGTCGAACCACGCACGCGGCGTCGAGGTCGCGAAGTTCCAGTCGTTGTAGTTGAAGTTGTCGCCGGTGCAGTACGGCCAGCCGCTGTTCATCGGTTTGTCGATGGGGGTGACGTTCCACTCGACGTAGCCCAGGGGGCCCCGGGCGGGGTCGGGTGCCCCGGCGTCGGGACCGTAGTCACCCCACGACACCGTGCCGGTCACGTCGTCGACGTCCATGCGGAAGGCGTTCCGCACACCCGTCACGAAGATCTCAGGACGGGTCTTGGCCGTTCCCGGCGGGAACAGGTTGCCGGCCGGGACCGTGTAGGAGCCGTCCTCCTGCACGGTGATCCGCAGGATCTTGCCGCGCAGGTCGTTGCTGTTGCCCGCGCCGCGCCGCGCGTCGAGCCCCGGATTCATCCCGGGGGCGTCGTTGTTGGGCGCCATGCCATTGGCCCCGGGCGTGCCCGCGGGGGTGTTGTCGCCGGTGGCGAGGTAGAGGTTGCCCTCGGCGTCCCAGTCCATGTCGCCCGCGACATGGCAGCACTGTCCGCGCTGCGTCTCGATCTTGATGATGACCTGCTCGGTGGAGAGGTCCAGGGCGTCACCGGTCCATTTGAACCGGGACAGCTGGTTGTAGCCCTTCCACTGGTTCCAGTACGACTCGTCCGCGCCCGCGGGCAGCGAGTTGGGCGCCGACCCGGTGGGGGTCGTCTCCGGGTACGGCGCTGTCATCGTCTTCGGCGCGTAGTAGACGTAGACCCACTTGTTCTGGGCGAAGCCGGGGTCGATCGCGATCGTCTGGAGACCGTCCTCGGAGTTCGCGTAGACGGGGATCGTGTTGATGACCTTGGTGATGCCGGTGTCGCCGTCGGTCAGGCGGATGTCACCGTTGCGGGCGGTGTGCAGGACCCTCCTGTCCGGGAGGACCGCCATGTCGATCGGCTCGCCGACGTTCTTGGTCAGCGTGATCTTCTCGTAGTTCGACCAGTGCGTAGCGGCTTCATGGGCGTATGCGGGTGCGGGCGCGGCGACCAGCACCACCGAGGGGAGCAACAGAGCGGCGAGTGCCCTGCCGACCATCATGCGGGTACGCTTCAATTTCCTGAGCCTCTTCTTCAGGGGGGTGTCAGGACAGGGCGGACCGCCACTCGCGCCGCGGCAACGGCAGCGATCACGTGGCGGTCCGCCGAACCTCTCGGGTTCTTCGAGCGGGGCGTCAGTGGCGACCGCGGCGCAGGGCGGCCATGTTCTTGTAGCTGAGATCCGCGTACTGCAGCGAGCGGCCCGGCTCCGCCGTTCCTCCGGGCGCGTTGTCCTGCTCGTACATCGGGTTGTGGCGCTTCTCTATGTCCAGCTTGGAGAAGAAGGCGCTGTAGTCGATGTTCCCGGTGCCGAACGGCACCATGTCGTAGCCGTTGGCGGTGGCCTCGTTGGCCTTGCCGTCCTTGGCGTGGAACAGCGGGAAGCGCTTCTCGTTCTGCCGTACCAGCTTCAGGGGGTCGAAGATGTCGGTCTTGGTGGAGCCGTTGCGCGCGGTGTAGGTGCGGTGCTTGAACTGGGCCACGTGCGCCCAGAAGATGTCCATCTCGAGATAGACGTGCCTGCGGCTGGTGATCTTGAGGAAGTACTCCAGCTTCCGGACGCCCGACGAGCGGGTGGGCCGGCCCAGCTCGTCGAGCGGGCCCTCGTCGAGGAGGAAGCCGTACGCCGCGTCGTGGTTGTGCGTGTACAACTTGAGGCCGGCGGCCGAGGCGATCGAGCCGAGGCCGTCCCATTTCTGGGCGGCGACGTCCCAGTCCGCCTTGTAGGCGCTGTTGGTCGGGTCGCCGCCGGTGCCCACGTGCTCCATGCCGAGGATGTTGGCGATCTCCAGGGTCCGCTTGAAGCGATCGAGGTCGGCCTCGGTGAGTGGCCAGGAGCCGGGGATGAAGCCGTGGTTGCCCTGTGCCTTGAGCCCGTTGTCGTCGAGCCACCGGCGCAGCAGCCGGGCGCCCTCGACGGTCTCCAGGTCGGCCCCGCCCTCGGCGTTCGCGTGCTGGCGGTAGCCCGCGAACTCCACCTGCTTGTAGCCGATCCGCGAGAGCTCCTCGAACACGCGCCGGAAGCCGGCGGGCAGGTTCGTCGCCGGATCGCGGGAGATCACGTCGCGGACGGTGTAGAGGATGATGCCCCGCTTGGCCTCCGGCACCAGCACGTTCTTGTCGCCGTGGCCATGGCCGCGTTCCTGCTCGTCGCCGGGGGACGCGTACGCGGCCGACGCGAGCGGGCCGACCGCCGCCATGGCGGCCACCGCGGTGACTCCCGTCGTGGCCGCGAGGAACTGGCGACGGTTCAGCCCGAGCCTGCGGCGCAACGCGCCGGCGACCTCGTCGATCTCTTCTTCGTGTGCGCTCATCTTTTCCTACTTCCGTGTGGGTGGATGGAGCCCCGTGATCCCCGATGCCTCGACCGAGTGACCACCGACCCCTTTCCGCCGCAGGTCCGGCGGCATCGCCCGGCAGGTCATCTCCCCGCGGGGACCTGCCGTGGATGCCGCCGACCGACTCACTTCGCCCTCTCGATGCCGTGCAGAGAACTTGGCGTGGAAGTTACGCGTCTTTTACCCATTTAGGAAGCACTTTTGTCGTGATCTCTTGAACTTTCTGTCGCCCACGACCAAAGTCGCCCTAGCGCACGATCTTGGTCACCAGGCCCCGAACACTCCAACCCCGGGGAGTCTTCCCAGGTAGACCTGGATGGCCGCCCTCCAGGACGCCGAACCGGGCTCCGGTTCGCAGGAACCCGAGCAGGTTGATCCGGCAGGCGCCCGCGACCGTTCACATCCACGACACGCGGATCGACCTGCGACGAAGCGTCGCGTAACCCGGTCGGACGAGAGCTTTGGTTGAAAGACTCGCGACTTTCGCCCATAATCGGCAGAAGCATCGGGCGACACGCGGCCGGCGGGCACCTTGCCGACGGGTCGGACCGGGGCACGACCAGGCCAAGTTCAGAACCAAGTAGAAGAGACGGGCCGTCAGGGGCGGGGCGGGACGTCCGGGGCCGTGGTGTAGCCGGGGTTCGCCACGGCCAGCTTGTCCCGTACGGCCGCCGCCAAGGCGTCGAGAAGATCCGGGCCGTCCAGCCCCTCGCGGATCGCGGCGGCGAGCTCGGCATCCGAGGCGAAGCCGAGCTCGTCGAGGCGCACGCGGTGGGCGGCGTGCTGCGCGGGTCCGAGTTCGAGCTCCCGCTCGACCATGCTCAGCACGTTGACCGCCACCCGGGTGTGGAAACGGACCCGGCCCTCGACGACCGGGAGCACATCGCTCTCCAGAAAGTCACGGACCGCGGCGACGAGCCGAGCCGCGGACGGCATGTCATGGGGCATGCCCTGCGACATAAGGAACTCCTTATCCGTTGACGCGGCAACGAATCTCCGGTGAGATCATTCCATGAGCTTCGCGGTTCCCGACAGCGTCCGGCCGATTCGTGACGCCGTCCACGCGTTCATGACCGAACGGGTGGAGCCGGCGGAGGCCGTACTCCACGAGGCCGGGCCCGAGGCCGCCTCGCTCCTGCGCGAGCTGCAGGCACAGGCGAAGAAGGAAGGGCTGTGGGCCCTCGGGCACCCCCGCGAGCTGGGCGGCGGCGGATTGCCCTTCCTCGACTATGTGTACGTGAACGAGGTGCAGGGCCGCAGCGAGTTCGGGCAGTTGGCGCTCGGCACGTTCACCCTGCAGGACTCGCTGATGCTGCGCCTGCACGCCAACCCCGAGCAGCGCGAGCGATTCCTCGCCCCGCTGGTCCAGGCGGAGATCTGGCCGAGTTTCGCGATGACCGAGCCGAACGTCTCCAGCAGCGATCCCACCCAGCTCCAGACCACGGCGGTGCTGGACGGCGACGAGTGGGTGATCAACGGCCACAAGTGGTTCACCACCGGGGCGGACCGGGCCGCGTACACGACGGTGATGTGCCGTACCGAGCCGGACGCCGCCCCGCACCTGGCGTTCTCCATGATCCTGGTACCGACCGACACACCCGGCTACACCATCGTGCGCGACACCCCGGTGCTGGGCATCGACGGCGGTCACTGCGAGGTCCGCTACTCCGACGTGCGGGTACCCGCCTCCAACCTGCTCGGGCCGCGCGGCCAGGGCTTTGTCATCGCCCAGCAGCGGCTGGGCCCCGGCCGGATCTTCCACTGCATGCGCTGGCTGGGCCAGGCCCAGCGGGCCTTCGACCTGATGTGCCGCCGCCTGCACGAGCGCAGCGCCTTCGGCCGGCCACTGGCGGACAGGCAGCTGATGCGCCAGCACGTGTTCGACTCCTACACCGAGATCCAGTCGGCCCGGCTGCTGACGTTGAGCGCGGCGGAGGCCATCGACCGGGGTGAGCAGGCGCGGGTGGAGATCGGAGTGGCCAAGGTGGCCGGGGCACGGATGCTGCACAACGTGATCGACCGGGCCATCCAGGTGTACGGTGCCGCGGGGCTGACCCCGGACACCCCGCTGGACCGGATGTACCGGCACGCCCGAGCCGGTCGCATCTACGACGGCCCCGACGAGGTGCACATCGACTCGGTGGGCCGCCGGATCCTGGGCGAGTACGCGGCGGGGGGCAACTGGGAGTTCGGCCTTCGATGATCGACGACCTCGTCTCGGATGTGTTCGGGCCAGGCTCGGCCGTCACCTCTCGGATCCGGCTGCCGGGTGGTGCGTCGCGGGAGACGTGGGCTCTGGACGTCATCGTTCCTGACGGCGTCAGGCATGAGCTGATCCTGCGCCTGGACTCTCCGGGCACCGTCCCGGATACGGGAATCGGATCGGCCGGGATCGGTCTGGCCGGGGAGACGCGGCTGATGCGGGCGGCGGAGGCGGCCGGCGTTCCCGTGCCCCGGGTACTGGCCGCCGGAGAGTCGTACATCCTGATGAGCCGGGTGGACGGGGAGACGATCCCGCGCAGGATCCTCCGCGACGACGCCTTCATGGACGCCCGGCCGCTGCTGGCCGCCCAGTGCGGCGAAATCCTGGCCGCGATCCATCGCATGCCGCTGGTCTCGCTCACGCCCAGGACCGATCTCGGGGTTCCGGCAGGCGCGCAGTCGATCGAGCCGGACGATCCGCTCCGGTCGTGGCGGGACATACTGGATCTCACCGGCAGCGCGCACCCGGTCTTCGAGCTGGCCTTCCGCCGCCTTTCCGGCTGCCGCCCCGCGAGCGAGCGGGTGACCGTCGTGCACGGCGACTTCCGGAACGGCAACCTCGTCATCGGCCCCGACGGGGTCCGATCGGTGCTCGACTGGGAGCTCGCCCACGCCGGCGATCCGATGGAGGACCTCGGCTGGTTGTGCGTGAAGTCCTGGCGGTTCGGGTCGCCGCTGCCGGTGGGCGGGTTCGGGGAGTACGAGCGGCTCGTCCAGTCCTACGAGCGGGCGAGCGGGTATCCCGTCGACCGCGACGCGCTGCGCTGGTGGGAGACGTTCGGTGTGCTGAAGTGGGGGATCATCTGCGTCACGCAGACCCTGCGCCACCTTGAGGGCGGCGCCCGATCCGTGGAACTGGCCGCGATCGGCCGCCGTGTCTGTGAGACCGAATGGGATCTCCTGGAGACACTGTCCTGAACCGAGAGGCCATCTCCTGGGAGGTTCTCTCGGCACCCGCTTTCGAAACCCTCCCTGAGGGTGCGAAAAGCCTCGGCCTTTCGGAACTCCCCTGGAAAACACGAAGGCCCCCACCAAAAGGTGAGGGCCCTCATAAAAGATTGTCCGGCGGCGACCTACTCTCCCACACCGTCCCCGGTGCAGTACCATCGGCGCTGAAGAGCTTAACTTCCGGGTTCGGAATGTAACCG